>JAIMAU010000002.1 GCA_023511795.1 Armatimonadota bacterium
GGAGTACGGCCGCAAGGTTGAAACTCAAAGGAATTGACGGGGGCCCGCACAAGCGGTGGAGCATGTGGTTTAATTCGTCACTAACCGAAGAACCTTACCAGGGCTTGACATCCGCTGAAAGTCCATGAAAGTGGTACCTCCTGCAGCAATGCAGGCAGCGAGACAGGTGTTGCATGGCTGTCGTCAGCTCGTGTCGTGAGATGTTGGGTTAAGTCCCGCAACGAGCGCAACCCTCATCGGATGTTGCCAGCGTAAAGTCGGGAACTCTTCCGAAACTGCCCGTGTAAGCGGGAGGAAGGTGGGGATGACGTCAAGTCGGCATGGCCCTTACGCCCTGGGCTACACACATGCTACAATGGCCGTTAACAAAGGGATGCGAAGCCGCGAGGCAGAGCTAATCTCAAAAATACGGCCTCAGTTGGGATCGAAGTCTGCAACTCGACTTCGTGAACGCGGAATCGCTAGTAACCGCAGGTCAGCCAAACTGCGGTGAATACGTTCCCGGGCCTTGTACACACCGCCCGTCAAGTCACCTGAGTCTGCTGCACCCGAAGTCAGTGGCCCAACCCGCAAGGGAGGGAGCTGCCGAAGGTGTGGCCGGTAAGGGGGACTAAGTCGTAACAAGGTAGCCGTATCGGAAGGTGCGGCTGGATCACCTCCTTTCTAAGGAGTAACGGTCTGCCGCTTGCGTAACCTGTTGGTTATGCAAGTGCGAACAGACTGCAACTCCTAGGTCGATCTCACCTGATGCTTCGCTTGCACTATTCAGTTGTCAGGGAAAAGTGAGTCTGGTATAATACATGACGCTTACGTCATATAAAACTTAAACTGGAAATTAAGACAGACTATCGCTCCTTGACATTTTTTAGGGGAAGGCGAGAGTCTTCCCCGTTGTTGTGTCTCGAAAAGAGCTTGGGTAAAACATTTATTTCCATTGCAAATTCACTTTTGCAATGGAGAGAATGGAATGGGCCTGTAGCTCAGTTGGTTAGAGCGCACCCCTGATAAGGGTGAGGTCAGTGGTTCGATTCCACTTAGGCCCACCAGAAGCCAGGCGAAAATGAAAGGCGCGGGAAAGAGCAAACCGCCAATTATCTTTGACTTTCGACTGAACTAGGGGGCTTAGCTCAGTTGGGAGAGCGATTGCTTTGCACGCAATAGGTCAGCGGTTCGAGCCCGCTAGCCTCCACCACCAAGTCGCTGGATAAATATACTAGCGGCGGCGAGACACAAGAAAAAGTTTTTCCCGGACGCCAGCATAGCACTGGCGTCCCATCGGAGGTTGCAAAGCTTGGCAGGTCGAAGCATTGCCAAGGTAGCCTCCGATGATGTTGGGAGCGCACATTGAAAACCGCATAGAGTAACGGGTGAATGTGACATCTAGCGCTTTTTTGGTCAAGCTAGAAAGAGCGTACGGTGGATGCCTTGGGGCAAAAGGCCGATGAAGGGCGCGGTCAGCGGCGAAACGCCTCGGGGAGCTGCAAACAAGCTTTGATCCGAGGATTCCCGAATGGGGCAACCCGGCGCGGGTAATACCGCGTCACACGCAGGTGAATACATAGCCTGCGTGGGGGCACCTGGGGAACTGAAACATCTTAGTACCCAGAGGAAAAGAAAACAAAAGTGATTCCCTAAGTAGTGGCGAGCGAACGGGGAAGAGCCTAAACCTATGCCGTGAATATAGCTCACGGGCGTTGCGGCATAGGTGTAGTGGGTTCTCGCGTGTAGGAGCCGTGAATCCTGCAAGGAGTGACAAATCTTCTGCGTAGCTGAACGGCATGGAAAGGCCGGCCATAGAGGGTGAGAGCCCCGTAAGCGAAACGTAGGAGACTCCTAGCGAGACACCCAAGTACCACGGGACACGAGGAACCCTGTGGGAATCTGGGAGGACCACCTCCTAAGGCTAAATACCTTTTGCCACCGATAGTGGACCAGTACCGTGAGGGAAAGGTGAAAAGAACCCCGGAAGGGGAGTGAAATAGAACCTGAAACCGTATGCTTACGAGCTGTGGGAGCACTATGCCTCTGGCTTCGGCTGGAGGAATGTGTGACCGCGTGCCTTTTGCATAATGAACCGGCGAGTTAATCAGCGTTGCGAGGTTAAGTATCAAAGATACGGAGCCGAAGCGAAAGCGAGTCCGAAAAGGGCGACTTAGTAGCGCTGATTAGACCCGAAACCGAGTGATCTACCCATGGCCAGGGTGAATCCAGGGTAAGACCTGGTGGAGGCCCGAACTAGTGTCGGTTGAAAACGGCTTGGATGAGCTGTGGGTAGTGGTGAAATGCCAATCGAACTCGGAGATAGCTGGTTCTCCTCGAAATGCATTTAGGTGCAGCCTCGCGTGTTGTGTCATGCAGGTAGAGCACTGGATGGGCTAGGGGCCCCACCAGGTTACCGAACTCAACCAAACTCCGAATGGCATGACATTAGCGCGGGAGTGAGACTGTGGGGGATAAGTTTCATAGTCGAGAGGGAAACAGCCCAGACCATCAGCTAAGGTCCCTAAGAGCTGGCTAAGTGTGAAAGGATGTAGAATCTCATAGACAACCAGGATGTTGGCTTAGAAGCAGCCATCATTTAAAGAGTGCGTAACAGCTTACTGGTCGATAGGGATTCTGCGCCGATAATGTAAGGGGGCTCAAGCCAGCCACCGAAGCTATGGGTTCCGGCGCAAGCCGGAGCGGTAGAGGAGCGTTCCCTGCGGGGTGAAGCTTGAGCGTAAGCACAGGTGGACTGCAGGGAAGTGAGGATGCCGGTATAAGTAGCGAAAAGAAGAGTGAGAATCTCTTCCGCCGAAAGCCTAAGGGTTCTTAAGGAAGGCTCGTCCTCTTGAGTTTAGTCGGGCCTAAGCCGAGGGCGAACGCCGTAGGCGATGGACAACTGGTTGATATTCCAGTACCAGGCTAGCGCGTTATGAGCAATGGGGTGACGCAGGCAGCGTTCCTGAGCACGGGATTGGTTGACCGTGTTCCGCTGTAGGAGTCTCTGGATAGGCAAATCCGTTCGGAGGTTAAGCTCTGGCAGCGGACGAGTGGAGGAGAAATCCAAAGCGAAGCAGGGATAATGTCTGCCGAGAAAAACCTCTAGCCAGTGCTAGTCTGACCGTACCGCAAACCGACACAGGTAGGCAGGTAGAGGATACCAAGGCGTGCGAGATAACCCTCGTTAAGGAACTAGGCAAGTTGACCCCGTAACTTCGGGAGAAGGGGTGCCCTGGTGGGTTGCTGCTGCGACGCAGCGGTTCACCGGGGTCGCAGTGACAAGGCTCGAGCGACTGTTTACCAAAAACACAGGTCTCTGCTAAGGGGAAACCCTAGGTATAGGGGCTGACGCCTGCCCAATGCCAGAAGGTTAATAGGAGGGGTTACCGCAAGGGAAGCCCTGAATTGAAGCCCTGGTGAATGGCGGCCGTAACTATAACGGTCCTAAGGTAGCGAAATTCCTAGTCGGGTAAGTTCCGACCCGCACGAATGGCGTAACGACTTGAGCGCTGTCTCAACGAGGGACTCGGTGAAATTGTAGCATGCGTGAAGATGCGCATTACCCGCGACAGGACGGAAAGACCCCGTGGAGCTTTACTACACCTTGATATTGGATTCTGGGATAACATGTAGAGAATATGTGGGAGCCGCAAGGCGCCAGTGGAATACCACTCTTGCTATCTCGGAACTCTAACCCGAGGAGTTACCCTCCGAGGAGACAGTATCAGGCGGGTAGTTTGACTGGGGCGGTCGCCTCCTAAAAGGTAACGGAGGCGCCCAAAGGTTCCCTCAGCCTGGTTGGAAACCAGGTGTCGAACGCAAGGGCATAAGGGAGCTTAACTGCGAGAGAGACGTCTCGAACAGATGCGAAAGCAGGGCCTAGTGATCCTATGGCAACGTGTGGAAGTGCCATGGCTCACCGGATAAAAGTTACCCCGGGGATAACAGGCTGATCTTGCCCAAGCGCTCACAGCGACGGCAAGGTTTGGCACCTCGATGTCGGCTCGTCGCATCCTGGGGCTGAATAGGGTCCCAAGGGTTGTGCTGTTCGCACATTAAAGCGGTACGCGAGCTGGGTTCAGAACGTCGTGAGACAGTTCGGTCCCTATCCGTCGCGGGCGCAAGAAGTTTGAGGGGAGCTGTCCCTAGTACGAGAGGACCGGGATGGACAGACCTCTGGTGTACCAGTTGTTCCGCCAGGAGCAGACGCTGGGTAGCTATGTCTGGTCGTGATAAGCGCTGAAAGCATATAAGCGCGAAGCACACCCCAAGATTAGACTTCTCTTCCCGCCTTCGGGCTGGGAGTAAGACCCCAGGTAGATTACCTGGTTGATAGGCAGCAGGTGTAAGCACAGTAATGTGTTCAGCCTAGCTGTACTAATCGGTCGAGCGGCTTGACCACTAATTTGCTCTCAGCTTTTCGCTGAGTAGCTTTGCCCAAACTCTATGCGGTTTTCAATGTGCGGTCTTGCACTGTCTTAAGTTTTGCTGGTGACCATGCCGGAGGGGGTACACCCGTTCCCATCCCGAACACGGTAGTTAAGCCCTCCAGGGCCGACGGTACTTCCGGGGCAACCCGGCGGAAGAATAGGTCGTCGCCAGCTTATAAATAAAGCCCTTGGATTCGTGCGAATCCAAGGGCTTTTTCATTGGTCATGACCTTTGGCTTTAGTGAAAGTGTCTGGTGCGTCTGTGTAGCATTAAATTTGCCCAAAACGTCTAACCAAAGGAAATTCCTCACAAAAAACGTTTCTACATTTCTTAATATCGCCACATTTTCGAAGGAATCACTTTACTTCTGCACCAATTATTACTCAGGTGGACCTGGAGAAGGTAAAATCCGGGATTGAAAGCATAAGCTTAAAATTCCAAGAACGCTAATAACATTTGAGAGGAAGAGTTTGATGGACTTCAAAGAATCATTCGATGGTTTACTCAACAGCATAAATTTGGCTGAGGCAGAAGGGGTAGCCTTCTTGCAGAGAATCAGAGCCGAAATGAAGTTTGCTGCAAAATTTGTCCAACTATTTCCAGAAAAGCAAGATGAATGGCAGAATCTCATCCTAAAGGCGGCAGAGGTAGTAAAAAACACGATTTCGGCAGGAGGCCCGGTTGATGTTGAGGCTGCAGTGTCGGAGGCAGAAAAGATAATGGCGCCAATTGGGGAGGCGGCAAAGGCGTACACTATCCATTGCTGTGGGCATGCTCACATTGACATGAACTGGATGTGGCCTTGGCAAGAGACCGTCAATGTCACGCATGATACTTTTTTGACGATGGATAAGTTGATGGACGAGTACCCCGACTTCTGCTATGCTCAGAGCCAAGCATCCGTGTACATCGCCATGCAGACCTACTGCCCGGAAATTTTCGAAAAAATTAAGCAGCGTGTAAAGGAAGGCCGATGGGACGTTACGGCTAGCATGTGGGTGGAGGGCGATAAGAACATCGTATCTGGTGAATCGCTGTGCCGGCATCTTCTATATACAAGGCAATATTTTAAGGAAGCCATGGGCCTCGAACCAGAAGACGTCAAAATTGACTGGTCGCCGGACACCTTCGGGCATGCGCACACCATTCCTGCTATCCTATCTCGAGGTGGTGTTTCCAGATATTACCATTGCCGCACAGGGCCAGGGCCCTGGCTTTATAAGTGGAGATCACCGGATGGGAGTGAAATAATTGTTTTCAACGACAAGGATAGGCATGGTTACAATGGTCCAATTTATCCAGAGATGGCAGAGAATATGATTGATTTTGTCAAGGAAACTGGACTTAAGGACTTCCTTTACGTTTGGGGCGTTGGAGACCATGGAGGCGGACCGACAAGAGCAGACCTTCGCAAGGTTCGCGATCTCCAGTCCTGGCCAATTTATCCGAATGTCAAGCTTGATACCGTCAAGGCATTTTTTAACATCGTTGAAAAGGCGGATGTAAAGCTACCCGTTGTGGATTCGGACTTAAACTTTATATTTGAAGGATGTTACACCTCGCAAAGCAATATCAAATATGCCAACCGAGTAAGTGAAATCACTCTCCCAGAGGCAGAGACCTTGGCTCTCATTGGTTCTCATTTTGGAGAGATGGAATACCCACATGATTTGATTCGTAGGGCATGGAGATGGACGCTTTTTAACCATTTCCATGACATACTTCCAGGATCCGGTGTGCACGCTACTTATGAGTATGCGCAGGGTCTTTTCCAGGAGATTATGGCTACGTCGTCTTCGATTCGAACGAGGGCTCTCAGGCAACTAGCGTCAAGGGTTAATACCGAGAAGGCGGTGAAAGGGCAGACGAGCACTATGGCGTCAGGATTGGGCAATGGACTTGGGGCAGGTGCAGGCGACCCTAGTCTGCCTGGTGGAGTTACAGCGTACAATGCAGGCGCAGAAGGAGCTGAGCCAGTTTTAGTATACAATCATAAGCCATGGGCACGCTCGGAGATTGTATATGCAAAAGTTTGGAACAAACCTCTGGATGACGATAAGGTTGTGGTGCGCGACTCGGAAGGCACTGAGTTAAAGGGTCAGGTAGTCGGAAAGGGAGGCTACTGGGGCCACAACTTTGTCACAGTTGCATTCAAGGCGGATGTACCCCCATTGGGATACAAAGTATATGCTATAGACAGCAAGCCAATTCAAGTTTCTGGTGAAGGCGCCAGCATGAGCCACATGTTTAACAGCATCTATGGGATTGATTTTCCAGATCCAAGTGGGCCTAGCATAATGGAGAACGAATTCCTGAGGTTAGAGATAGACTTTCCTTCAGGCGCTATCAAGCATCTGATTGATAAAGAGACGGGTTTTGATTATGTTCCCGAAGGAAAGCTACTAGGAGTACTTGAGGTTTATCAGGAGTGCCCTCACGGGATGACAGCTTGGGTTATTGGCCAAACGCAGGAAAAGATTGAGCTCACGAGTGGCGGTGTTATTAAGGTGACTCAGCGTGGGCCAAACCGTGTTGCAGTAAGGTGCGACAGAAAATATAAAGATTCCACCATTTCTGTTGAGATAGGTCTAAATGCCGGTTCTCGAATGGTAGATTTCAAACTCAACACGCGGTGGGTTGAACGCGGCACACCAGAGACTGGTGTCCCAATGCTGAAAGTGGCGTTCCCTGTAAATGTGGTGGGCGGCACTGCTACCTATGAGATTCCTTTCGGTAGCCAGACCAGACCTCAGTCTGAACAAGAGATCCCAGCACTGAAATGGGCAGATCTTTCAGATGAGGAACATGGCATAACGCTGGTCAATGATTCGAAGTATGGGCATTCGTGCTTTGAGGATACGCTGAGACTTACCCTCATTAGGTCAAGCTTCGATCCCGACCCACTGCCTGAGATACGAGACCATGAAATCAGGTTTGCCGTAATTCCGCACATTGGGCCATGTGATAGGACAGCCGCAACCCGGGCAGGTGAGGAGTTCAACTCGCCAATGTCGGTGGTCAGCACTACTGTTCAGGCAGGAGAGCTCCCACCGGAAAAAAGCTTTGTTAATGTGCTCACGCCGAATGTGATGCTGGCGGCGGTAAAGAAGGCAGAGGATTTTGATGCGCTAATATTGCGACTCTACGAAGTCGAAGGCATCGACACAGAAGCTCGCATAAGGATCTCGGACCTTGTCGCTCCAGGTTCGCCATTTACTCAAGTTGACCTGCTGGAAAGAAGGGTTCATGGTACCGAGGGGCGCATGAATGGAGATATATTGACCGTAAAGGTTCCAGCATACGGGATTGTGTCTGTTGCTGTTGGATAGGGGAGACTATGGGGGCATGGGGAACCCAAAAAATGAAGGCTTGAGTAAATAGACTGCGGTTCCTATTTCTTCTTTTTGGTGTTTCTCCATGCCGTTAAGTTTGGCGAGGGGCGATATCATCGAGTATGAATACATCTGCAATTGACAAAGCGATAATATCCGCAATGAGGGCATGGAAAACCCCTGGAGTGGCAGTTGCAATCGTCGAGGGGAATGAGGAATACATCCAGGGATATGGTGTGAAAGAGGTTGGCACGACCGCCTCCATAACGCCGAACACTCTATTTGCCATTGCCTCCATGACGAAAGCTTTCACGGCAACGGCAATGGCTATCCTCGTTGATGAAGGCAAGATGGCTTGGGACGACCATCCTAGGAAATACCTACCTTATTTCAGACTGTCCGATCCGGTCGCAGATGCCAACGTTACAATGCGCGACTTGCTTTCTCATCGAACTGGCATGCCCCGACATGATGCTCTTTGGTGCGTTGGGGAAAGAAGTGCAGAAGAAATCGTTAAGCGATATGGACTTGCTCTTCCATCAACTTCGTTTCGTTCAACCTATGAGTATGCAAATGTTCCTTTTACAGCAGCTGGCCTTGCAATCGGGGCCGCGGCAGGCACTACCTGGAGCAAATTTGTGGAGGAGCGCATTTTCAAACCTCTTGGAATGAATGCGGTATGCCGTGTATCAGAAACCGAGGCATCGTTGGATCATTCCCATGGGCATGTCCCTTATAGGGGCAAGATTGTTGTTTACCCGACTCCTGAACATGATAATTCGACTGCGGCGGGCGCAATCAACGCAAGCGCCAACGACATGAGCAAGTGGATTCGCTTCCATCTAAATGACGGGATGTTTGAGGGCGAACAAATTGTATCTAAGAGAAACCTAGACGAGACGAAAAAGCCGCATATGGTCATACCAGTAGAGAATCCAGATAAATATGGCTTTGATCTGGGCACTAACTTGAGCACATATTGCTTGGGATGGAGCAAAGAGGAGTACCGAGGTGAAATTATTGTCACCCATGGCGGCTGGCTCAGGGGTTTCACTGGCAACGTTACGCTTATACCAAAACACAAAGCGGGGATTGCGGTGTTGACCAACCTTGCAGTTGCGGGCGAAGCCATATCAATTAGGAACTTGCTTCTAGATATTCTTTTGGGTCTACCGAAAAGAAATTGGCCTTTGATTTACAAGAAAATCAATATGCTAACGAAGAAAGAGGCAAAGGAACAAAAAGCCAAAGAGGTTCGACACAAGAGGACGAAGCCATCCCGTGAGCTTGAGGCTTATGTGGGTGACTATGAGGATTCGGCCTATGGGACTCTAACCGTTTATCTTGAGGATGGAGCTTTACACGCCAAATATGGTGCGGCTGATTACAAGCTTAAGCATTTCCACTTCGATACGTTCACAGGCAGACATGAAAGGCCTGAAATATGGGAGGACATAAAGGTAATGTTCGCCCTCGGCCCAGATGGTGAGGTTGCTTCCATAAGGACGCTTGCAGATTGGTTTTCGGTTGAGTTCAAGAAGGTGAAAAGAGAAGCATCGTGAACAACCGGCGCTGTTTCTTGCCGAATCATGAGGGATAATTCATGAGACTAGTCAGCAAGGAAATCTTCGCCAAATCACCCGAGGCTGGTGTTGCCGGGCTTGGATACTGCTGGTATGTGCGGCCCGATGGCGTGGAAATGGAAGCAGTATATGCGACGCAGACAAAAAGCGATATGCAGGACAGAAAATGGCGTCGGTGGTCTAGCGACAACGGGAGGACTTGGGGTGAGGCTGAGGAGATTGAGTTCATCCGAAAATCGCCTGAGGGGGTCCATCGTATTTATTCCCATCCGCCGAGAATAGACCCTTACAGGCGTTGTTTGATTCGCTTCAGTAACCGAGTATGCCTTCCCAACGATAGAATTAGCGAGGCTCCATCGCGCTGGACGATGTGGTATGAAGTGCAGCGTGATGGAGGGAGGAATTACACTGTTGCAGAGCAGATTGTTGGTGAGGGCTTAACGCCCGACCATCCCTTTGAGCCGATTTTTTCTGGCAAGAATGGCTATATGCTGGGCGATCAGACTTGCGCGCCGATTTTTCTGCCAAACGGAACAATCTCAGTTCCAATTCAGATAGCTGAGCTCAATGCGGATGGAGAGCTCTTTCAGCCGTACAACACGCCGTTTTACCAATCTGGGGTTCTCATCGGGAAGTGGAAGAATGACATGCAAATTTCCTGGGGGATATCGGGCCCAGTGCGTCTTTCGCCAGCAAAGACTACAAGGGGTGTATTTGAGCCAACGCTGGCGCATGTCGCCGATGGAAAGATTCTAATGGTGCTTCGAGGAAGCAATATGCAAAAGAAAGAATTGCCAGGATACAAGTGGTATTCTGTATTAGAAGATGATGGTAGGACTTGGAGCGAGGTTAGGCCTTGGACATATACGAACGCTGAAAGGTTCTTTTCACCAAGTTCATGCTCGCAACTTGTAAAGCACAGTAGCGGTCGGCTTTTTTGGCTTGGCAACATTTGCCGCGATAATCCAGATGGTAATTTACCACGTCACCCTTTTGTAATTGGTGAAGTTGACCAGGCGAGCCTATTGTTAAAAAAGGAAACCCTGGTTGTACTTGATGATGTGCAGAATGGTGAGAACCCCGATATGCGTCTTTCAAACTTTCATGTTTACGAGGACCGCCTGACGCATGAGATTGCGGTCTGCATACCACGATGGTTTGCTTATCGAAAGAGCGAAAACGATTGGACAACTGATACCTATCGATATCGAGTTTGCGTGTGATGGAATGCAAGCGGTTATTATTGCAGTCTCCAGTGATGGCATATTAGAAACTTGTCGGGTTGTCTAAAGTAGGACGGGAAGATAGCATGTGATTGGGCGAGCATTTTACTTTCACTCTGTTGATTAGTTGGCGGCTGTGTACCAAAAAGCAGGAGCGGAGAATAAGATGAAAGAGGAGCTTTTGAAGCGATACCCAGGCAATCCTATACTTACCTATAAAGACTTGCCCTATCATGTTAATGCCATCTACAATCCGGGAGCGGTGAAGTTTGGCGACAAGTACATTCTCATACCACGTGTCGAGGACGGCCGCAGGGATAATGACCTTCACGTCGCTGTTAGCGACGATGGCATACATTTCAAGGTCAATCCATCGCCAATTGAAATTCCCGGCACCGAGAATGATTTTGTGTGGGAGAAGCATCGCTATGATGCCCGAGTAACGTATCTTGAAGGTGCTTATTATATCGCTTACTGTGCACAGACAATGGCCGAAACAGTGCGCATTGGTTTGTGCCGTACCACTGATTTCAAAATCTTTGAGCGGATGCCGTTTATCACCTCGCCGTGGAGTCGAAATTGCGCCCTCTTTCCTGAGAAAATCGGCGGTCGGTATGCGCGGCTCGAGCGCCCGATGAGTGGGAATAATGCCATTACGTTTGTCTCGTACTCGCCAGACCTTGTTCACTGGGGCGAATGGGCGCCGCTTAATCTTCAAGTCGAGACCTGGATGCGTGAGAAGTGGGGTATAGGTCCGACGCCCATCAAGACAGAGCGGGGCTGGCTACTGATTATTCATGGAGTGTGGTTTGCATGCAACTTTGTTTATCGGCTCGGTGCAGTCCTGCTCGATTATGAAGATCCTACTGTAGTGATTGGCCAATGCCCGGAATTCATACTAACCCCGCGAGAGCCTTATGAAAGATGGGGAGAGGTGCCGAACGTTGTTTTCTCGAATGGGGCGATTCTTGAACCCAGCGGCGAGCTTAAGGTTTACTATGGCGCGGCGGATACCTGCATTTGTTTAGCTACTTGCCAAATAGACGATTTAATAGAGGCATGTCTGGAAGGTATTAGACCAACCATTATAGTATCCTATTGAAGAAGTATGGCAAAGCGACCCAACATTTTAATCTTTAATCCTGACCAGTGGCGCGGAGATGTGCTCGGGCACATGGGCAATCCAGCCGCCTTAACGCCGAACCTCGACAAAATCGTTGAAGAGGAGGCAGTTTCATTCAGGTATGCTTTCTGCCAGAATCCGGTGTGCACCCCCAGCAGGTGCTCGTTCATGACTGGTTGGTATCCCCACGTTCGGGGCCACCGGACGATGTATTATATGCTACAGCCGGACGAACCGGTGCTCCTCAAAACCCTCAAAGATGAGGGATACTTCGTTTGGTGGGGAGGAAAGAATGACCTTGTCCCCGGGCAGAATCCATTCGACCCATACTGCACACTGCGCTACAAGCATTCTAAGCCTTTTAAGAGAAGCCGCCTTGCAAGGCAGGAAGAGTGGCGCGGTGAGCCTGGGAGCGATACCTATTATTCGTTCTATGTTGGAAAAATCGAGGGTGGCAACAGGGAATCACCGCTTGACGCCGATTGGTCAAATATTTATGGGGCATTGGATTTTCTAAAGAATCCTCCGAAAGATCAACCTTTCTGTATTTTTCTATCTCTCGGCTACCCACATCCGCCTTATGCGGTCGAAGAACCATGGTACAGCATGATAGACCGTCGGAGAATTCCCGCCCGTATACCTACGCCTAAGCATTGGACTGGCAAGCCTAGTATTCTGAAGGGCATCTGGGAGCGGCAGAATATGCAGACATGGAGCGAGAAGCGCTGGACCGAGCTTCGGGCGACCTATTACGGCATGTGTGCCCGCGTCGATCATCAATTTGGTTTAATCGTGGAGGCGCTGAAGAGCGCTGGCGTATATGACGACACGGCGATTTTCTTTTTCAGTGACCACGGTGACTTCACTGGCGACTATGGGCTAGTTGAGAAAACCCAGAACACGTTTGAGGATTGTCTAACCCGTGTGCCGTTTATTATTAAACCACCTTCGTGGATTCCTGTTAAGCCTAGAGTTAGCGATGCTCTTGTAGAACTTATTGATTTTCCAGCTACTGTGGAGGCTATGACTGGAATCCACCCCAGGCATACTCATTTCGGACGGTCACTACTACCAGTTATCGCGGGCAAGACGGATAAGCATAGGGACGCAGTCTTTTGCGAGGGCGGACGGCTTCATGGCGAGCTGTATGCAATGGAACTTGAAAGCACTAGCTCGCAGAACCCTACGGGCTTGTACTGGCCACGTGTAGGTCTCCAAAGGAGCGAGGGTCCTGAGCACACAAAAGCCACAATGTGCAGAACGCGCGATTTTAAGTATGTTCGTCGGTTTTATGAGCAGGATGAACTTTATGACCTAAATCGCGACCCGCGGGAGCTCTACAACTTGATAAATGATCCTGGCTTTGCAAATGTGGTAGCTAGTTTAAAAGAGCGTATGCTTAGCTGGTACCAGGAGACCTGCGATGTTGTTCCCCACAAGGCCGATGCAAGGTGAGCAATATTCCTTCCATTAGGGGATTGTTTCCGGTGATCTTCAAACAACAGAGGTCGCGGTACCTTTTTGTTATTTAGGCAGGATGCTTGCTATTTTCTTTTACTTGTTGCTTATTATGCGACGCGCTCCGACGTATCTGCGGCGATAGTAAGCTTGATCAAGCGAGTCGAGACGAACGCCACGCCCAGGTGACGAAGCATGGATGAACTGACGATTTCCAACATAGATGCCGACGTGAGAGATTCCCCGCCGATAGGTGCCCCTAAAGAAAACAATGTCGCCTTCTTGGAGATTCGATTGAGCAACAGGCTTGCCACAATTGAACAAGACTCTTGATGAGTGAGGAAGTTTAACCCCTTTAGTCGAAAAAACGTATTTCACAAACCCAGAGCAATCAAATCCACTTCGTGAGGTGCCACCTCGCCGGTATCTTGCTCCACGGAAGGCGAAGGCGGTTCGAACAATGTCGCGCCTAACGTCATAGCGGTCCACATGCGGCTTTGTGGGTTCGGGTGCATTGATGGTATTGATAGGTACCCAACCAATCCGACCGTCTTCTAGTTTGATTCGGATGAAATTGCCAGTTCGCGCTAACATAGTAAATTCAGAGCCTCTTGTGAGGACAGCTACCACTTGATTGCCAGCACGAACCTCCACGTTGTCGCGCATGCACTTTGCAGTTGCACCGAGTATGTACTTTTGAGAAGGGGTTGGATTATTAAGTGAGATGATTAATTTCTGACCGGGCTTTAAGAGGTGGATGTTTGCAATATTGTTTAGTCTATTAAGTTCAGAGATGGTAGTTGAGAATTTATTGGCTATTTCGCTGAGAGTGTCGCCCTTGCGGACAATGTAGGTTTTATTTGCCCCAGCGTCAGCTGTAACAGTAACCAACGCCAGTGCTATCATTAAGCAAATCAGCAAGGTGGGATGTTCGTTTCTTTTCAAAACGCCATCTCCCTCCCAGGCCTAAAAGCCCAATTATTGCCGGCGTTTTGGCTAATCAGGATTACCAAGCCTAGTAAAGCCCGATAGCTGATTTACCATACGCCACACTAAATCGCATGATACCCAATCGTACGTCCACTGTCAACGCATTGGGAAAAATATCAAGAAAGTATCACAAAGGTTTCAAATTGCGCCAGTTTCAAGCAAGACGGTGCTCACGATAAATACGATAAATTGAGCGATAATGATGAGCTTGTTCAAGATGATGTCATCTCTTTTACACTCCGTCAACATATTCGGCGAGACCCGGGAGTAATGGCTGACTTTTTAAAATATCACGTTTTGAGGAAAGATTGTATGCTTATCAATCCTGAAACACATTCTGCTCTTATTAAAAAGCAGTGTTATTTGTATTATCTACCCGCGGCTCGAAGATATGCGTCAAGGTTTTCTGGGGGTGTGCCGGGAATGAGGGGACTACCGTTTGCAAGAATGAAAGGCCCATGCTCTGCGGCTTGAAGTTGTCTTTCGACCTCAACTTCGATTTTACTTGGCGTTCCCCGAAGTAAAAGCGCAGAGTCAATGTTCCCAAATAGACAAATTTCGGGCCTAAGCATTTGCCTGATTTCAATAGGATCGAGTGTGAATGTTTTCTTATCTTCCTCTATCATTAAACCTGCCATGTCGACGGAATTTATAAAACGCATGTTCTTTCGAACGTCGCCGAGAAAGTAGCCAATTGGTAGGAGCCCAGCCTTGCGGACTTCGGTGTAGAACCAACGCTTTGTGTCCAGCTCAAGACGCTCGTGCATCGATGGTGATAAGTTGTCCAAACTGCCGAGGAAGCCTTCCGAGAAAATGTATGCATGTGCCCCTGCGGTTTTCGCTGCCCGGACGTCGGCTAGAAAGCGCTCACAATCCTTGTAAATGAAATATGCGACTAACTCGGGTTTTTCAGCACAAGCGATTGCAATATCCTCGAAGCTCCATCCATGAATCCAACTGCCGGGCGCCCCATCGTTGATGGCTATTAATACCGAATCGCCGTATTCTTGAGCGAGGATACTGATGTGAAGAAATCGTCCAGATTCTAGGATTTCCTGCTCTGAAACTGTGGTTTTAGCAAAGTAGTCATCGATTTCCGATTTCGATTCTAGCTTGGGGATTGGGTTTGATTCCCACCAGGGCACATCGCTGTAATCGGCTAGCGAGTAATCATCTTTAATCTCGATCCAATGGCTGGCGTCGGCGCTTGCGATGAAAGCCTTGCCTCCTTCAGTCTTGCGTGTTCTTTGCCAAAATCCCTGCCACCCAGCTGAGCCGAGATGAAACCAATCTGGTTGGAATCGCTCATAGAATTTCATCTCAATTTCTGCAAGTTCGCTTCCCCCCAGGTAGTATTGGAACTTGGGATGGTAGCCGTAGAATTCGACCTTGTAGTCGCCCCAGCTGTGAAAAACGACTGGTGGTGGTATCAGCCTCGAGCCATGGAGCGCCTGCAGCATTCGTTGTTTGGCAGTCATTGGAATTTCAATTAGGCAATCATCTACTTTTTGGATTCTGATTTTTGTTTGGACTTGGGTTCAGGTGGCATGCGAAGTGTGACCTTTTTTATTTTGTCTCCGACTTTTATCTTTTCAACTACATCCATGCCCTTTATAACTTTGCCGAAGACGGTATAATTTCCATCCAAGAAGTGAGCAGGCTCAAGGCATATATACCACTGACTACCTGCGCTGTTTGGCAGCCTTGTTTTTGCCATGCCGACTGCGCCTTTGTCATGCTTGAAAGGAGTTTTCTCGTCCTTGATAGTATATCCAGGGCCGCCTCTGCCTGTGCCTGTGGGGTCGCCTGTCTGCGCAACGAACCCTGGCTCTACCCTGTGGAAGATAAGGCCATCGTAAAACTTCTTTTTTACTAGATTGATGAAATTCCCCGCTGTTATGGGGGCCTCTCTAGGGTATAGTTCAATCTCAAAGGTACCGCCCTTTTCCATCTCGACAACGGCAATTGGGTTTTTCTGAGGCTTGGGCTTTGTTTTAGACTCTTTAGTTGCGGCCAAGGTTGCCGTTGCAAGCATGAATCCTGTGATGATCAATACAAAGGCCTTCCTCATCTATTGCTCTTCTCCTTCTGGTCGTTTGCTTGATGTTGTTGGGTTTATCTATGATTAAGCATAATTATCCCGCAAGTTATGGCTGTGGTCAAGGTTGGTGTGTTTAATCATTTTTAATATCTATGCTGACATTCATTTATAAGCGTATACCTTCTTGGGTTTGAATTGGTCTTGAGTAACGCCTAACGTTCTTCATATTGTCTTATAAGCATGAAGAGCGTGTACGGATCAACGATTTCTATATCTTTTCCATGTGGAGATGCTTTCAATGCATCGTACAGTTGCTTATGGGCACTTGGACTCCATAAAATCGTGCGAGATATGAAAAACTCTGGCTTTGATTTGCCAATCTGCTGGAGAATCTTTTCGGCTGATTCCTCTGGTTTCCAATTAAGGTCCATGCCCATTTGGATGAAGGGCATTCCCTTAAAGACTCCCCAGCGCCCGATTTTTTGAGCAACAATCCCATTTGGCGAAAAGGTTTTGTAAGCCTCGATAACCTCCTCCGACATTGCCGGCGCATAGCCATCAATTATGAAGCCTGTAACTGAGATATCCCACTGACTGTAGTACTTTTTGCAGTGTTCTGTCCAAGTTTTCAGGCCTGACGGAAGGCCTGAAAATATCCTTGGTTCCTGAAGATGGCCTGGATTAATATATCCTGCACCTGAGTCGCCGGCTACGAAAAAGTCGTTTGCGGTTTTAGTTTTCCTAGTCCATGCCATCCCTGGCGCAAAGCGTTCGGCAAGGTTTGGATTGAAAGCCCAACCGAGAGGAATACTTCCCCTAGCTTGGTCGTTCCAGAGTTGTGGAAGTTTCTGATAGAGCCAGGCGGCTGAGTCATAATCGCCTACATAGATGGTGATGTATGTCTTTGGCTTTACTTTGCCGAATTCATCCACCAAACCCTTGGCTTGGAGGTCGTGGAGGCTTGGCAGCTTTTGGGGATACTGCTCTTCAAGCGGGTAATGCTGGAAAACCGATGCATTTGCCATACACCCAATACCTAAAGCGTCGGCGTCCATAAAAGCGTTGAAGCAGGTAATTATCTCTACAAAGCGCCATTCGCTAGGAACGGCGTCATGCTTGCCGTTGTTATTTACTGTGGTGTATTTCTTATCCCAGGGTACAAAGCCACCAATATGGATCATTTTCTTACCCGAAAGTTGTTTCCAGGCGGATAGGAGGATATCTTGAAGGGTTCTCATATCTGCACCTAGTGGTTGGCCGCAGTCATCAACTGGCGCTTCGTCGTCCCAGGGCGAAAGATCAAAAAAGAACCCTCTATTGGCGATGAAATAATCATGGTTCGATAAGGTATGATTTGGAATATGTCCTTCTGGTTTTCTCAACCAATATTGGTCGATATAGTAACCCATCTTTGCTGGGTTGCACCTGCCAGTGTCGAGGTATTTTTCCTTAGCCCATATATATGCGTCACACTTTGCACTCCCTGTGGAAGGCGTGCTTGAGTTTGGAATTGTACCGTTGCCTGTGAACATACTCGAGCCGTCCTCATTCAAAAGGCGTACCTTCACGGGCAACCTTGGTCCTTCAGGGTCGAGCGCCAACCAGTGATAAAGTGAGTCCTGTGAGAGATCAAAACGAATGCAAGCTAGGTTTTCAATGCCGGCAATCGTTGAGGCGACGTTTGATGTTGCAGGGACGCTTTCATCATAGACAACGAGCCCAGATATATATCTCGAAATATTTCGATGAGCTCCGACAAGTTTTTGATTTCTTCAATAGAATGTTCTGCCAACCACTCGCCAGGCTCACGAAGCTTGTCCAACCAAAAGCGGTCGATACTGCCATCTTCGCCACCAATAAAATAAAGGTACAGCCGCGGCTTCTCACGGTTGACTATCCCTTGAAGCGACGAAACAAAATGTGCCTCATCCCATATTCGTCGCCGCTCCTTTTGGTTGTTACGATTCATTTTTAATGTGTAAGTTAGGTCGTATGTGTAAAGCATTTTATCTCCTTGGGGTTACAAAAGCACAAGAAACCTTGACCTGGTGGTCGGTTACATTTTCTTTAGTGTTAGTCGGTTTCTTCCAATTACCTGCAGATGCACAGCAAAATATATTAGCAGTGGCGCAAAATATGACGGCTTTGTGAACATACTTTCGGGTTTCATTGGAAATTATAGAGCTTATTTATATAAATAGAATTCGAAAACCCAAAAATCAGTCAAAATTTTTTCACTTTTTGAGTTTTGGATGTCTAAAAACCCAGTTGGTAGGGTATAATAAAGATGTAAGGAAAGAGGAGGCTGCAAGGAAGGGTAAGTTAGGAGGAAGTAGACAATTTAGCCATTTCTAGCAGTCTTCTAAAGATTCAAAGGTGGGCCTTGGGTAGGCCGCCAGTCACCGGTTGGTCGGCGACGGGCCTGGTTCGCGCCGTGCGTTCATAAGATGAGAAATGCCAACCTACCAGGTTCGTCGGGCCCTGCACTGGGGTAAATGTGGGGTGTGCACCCTGGAGCAGGCTTTCCGAACTAAGCATCGATGATTTGCCCAAGGTCCACCTTATTGTTATAATGAGGCCGGGTTATTCTGGCCTCATTATTATTAGACTTAGGAGCTCAAGTGGTGGCAAGGGTGATATTTCTCGGATTAGTTTGCTTTTCTTTGTTTTTCTTTTCTATTGCATTGGCCTCCCCTGTTCTACGTGTACCCGAACCTCCCATTGTAAGCAAAAATATTTGGGGCTCGATGTGCGAAGGGGATTTCTGGCAAGACCATCCGTATGACCCCTATTCTCAAGGGATTATGGGCGACCCAGTGGCGATAACCATTCATCATACGTACAGGCCTTTGGGGACAAACCCTCCTGACCCTGCACAGGATAGGCAGAAACTGATAGAGATTCAGCGTTTTCATGTTGGCAAAGGCTGGGGCGATATTGGTTATCACTTTTTGATTGGAAGTGATGGAACGATATATGAAGGAAGGCCTTTGGGATATACAGGAACGCATGCCCCACCAAACTATGGAAACATTGGCGTAAATGTGATAGGCGATTTTCATGAAGCGGAGTACCCTTCTAACGCGCAACTTGAGGGTCTTGTGCGCCTTCTATCATGGCTGTGCGACAAGTTCGATATAGATCCCACCTCGAAAATCACCTTATTTGGCCAAAGCAACCTGGCAGTTGCAAGTCATAGGGATTGGAATGCCACTGCCTGCCCTGGTGATAGGCTCTACTGCTTGATTCCGCAGATTCGAGAGCAAGTACGCGCCCGCCTTCTTTCAGGACCGCCGTATGATGCTCGCTTTGCGGTAACACAATTTTTGCCGCCAGCGATTCTTGCCGGGCACGTTTACGAGCTCCCATTGACGGTTCGAAATACGGGATATGTCGAATGGTCTTATTTGAACTTAGTTGGCTTGGATGTGGTTACGCCCGAAATAGTTTCAGTTTCAGAACCTATGTTGAAATCACCGGAGACAGTCAGCCCACTTGCAAACCGTCAGTGGAAAGTAACTATAAAGGCGCCTGATAGCCTGGGTTCTAACCGCATTTCCCTTCAGATGATTGAGTCAAATCGCCGGTTTGGTCGTGAGCTTGCCTGGAATACGCTTGTGCTTTCGGCGAAGGACTTTATTTCTTCATGGCTGGTAGCTGGACCGTTCCCTGCCGAAACACCTGATAAGGCTTATGCAAAAGATTTCCTAGCTGGAGAACCGCTAGATTTGCTTGATGTGATGGACACTGTTAGCGAGGCTGCACACGCCTATAAGGTCGCTGGAGAATATGAAAGTGGAGAAGGTAACTATCGGGGTGAGGAAGGTGAACGTTTCAGCGAAAGCGGCCGCTACTTCAGAGGTGAAGAGAGCTTTCGGCTCTCGCTTGGTAAGTACAGGGGTGGCGACTTAGTCCTTCGGAAGCTGATTAACGCGGGCGTTAGGGACCAGGAGGCGGAAGTATATATTGGCGATCGTAGATTAGCCTTTTGGCGTACCCGTGGGTCTGAGAGATTTCGCAGATGGAAAGAGATTGACCTCATATTGCCGGCATACCGGGTTGCTGGAAGAAAATCGCTGGATATCCGATTAAAGGTGCTTGGGACAAAACAGTGGGGATGCAACTCATTCCGATATGCATTGCTGGATAAGGCAGAACCGCTAGCAGCTCCAAAGCCTAATGAGAAGGGGTGGTTTGCCTGGAAGTCCGATGCTGGTTTAACAGACCTTTCGTCGGTAATCAAGACTGCGGAGAGTGGAGCGGTATACCTTGCAGTCTACATAAAGGCGCCACGTACAGCTTGGGTAGAGCTTCGTACGGGTTATGCTGGCAGACTTAAGGCATGGCTAAACGGCGAGCAAGCAATTGCGTCTCTTGGGGGATTCGGCAATTTCCCCGACACAGCAAAAGCGGAGGTCTTGCTAAAAAAGGGTTGGAATAGGTTGCTTTTGAAGGTTGTGCTTGAGCCAGGGAAAAAAGATTTGTACGTTCGCTTTTGTGATCGTCAGGGGAAGCCGCTCGAAGGACTCAAGTTCGCTTTGGAACCTTCAGACAAATCAGCTGAGCTGTGGATAGCATCAAATCGCTGATTTGCGGGAGCAGAATATTGAAGCTCAGTATTGAAAGCGTTGGCAGGTACAGACTTATATTTGGTTATTTGATTGCAGGTGCATGTCTTGCATTTGCGAATCAGCGCCTTTTTCTGCCTGGTGTGGCCGTTGCACTTTTGGGTATTGCTTTTAGAATGTGGGCGGCTGGTTACATCCAAAAGAATAAGCAGCTTGCCATTGATGGGCCATATGCGCTCACCCGAAATCCGCTTTATTTTGGTAGCTTTTTGCTAGGTCTTGGCGGGGTTATGGCTGTTAGGGCATGGTGGCTATTGGTGGTATACATCATCGGCTTTGCGATCTTCTATCTTCCTACTATTAGAAAAGAGGAGAAGGATTTACTCGCCATCTTCGGCGATGAATTTCGTAAGTACCAAAAGCAAGTGCCGGCTTTTTTCCCATGGAAGCCTCGACTAACAATAAAAGGATTCTCCTGGTCAAACATGGTGCGAAATGGCGAGCTCAAGCATGCTGTCTTTTATTTGGGCTTTCTATCCTTTCTTGAAGTGTTGGGTGAGTTGCGCATGTTGGTGAATGGCAGATAAAAAGCTGCTGAGTTAACATTAAGTAGGTAGTGTACTGAAGTCGTAGTTTGGGGAGAACCTTAGTAGCAAGTATGAATGGAGGGCTTGAATGGATCGCTTAAGAATCGGCATAATTGGCGCTGGCGATGTCGTGCAGGCTGCCCACGTTCCGTCATTCGTAGAAAATCCCAGAGTTGAAATTGCAATGGTCGCTGATCCGGATATTGATGCAGCACAGTCACTTGCTGAAAAGTATGGAATTCCAAAGGTAATTGAGGACTACCATGCAATTCTCGACGATGGGAGTATAAACGCTGTCGACATAGCTGTCCCCCACTACCTTCATTATTCTATAACGATGGATTGCTTAAATGCGGGGAAGCATGTGATTTGCGAAAAGCCGATTGCCATGAACCTTGAAGAGGCAGATAAGATGATTGAAGCGGCGCATGAGCTTGGGCTCTGGCTGCTCGTTACTCTTAATCAGCGATTCCTTCCAATCCATCGAAAGCTTAAGGAGATGCTTGACGATGGTCGATTGGGTAAGCCGTTTCTTGTAAATGCATATATCACTGGCGATGTTCTTGCAAGGCTTGATGACCCTTATGATTGGAAGTCTACATGGGACCGTGGTGGCGGTGGTGCGTTTTTCGATACCGGAACCCATATCGTTGACTTAATGCACTATTGGTTTGGGCCGCCCACTGCTGTGACTGCTAGCTTGAAGAAGCTGCTAACCAAGCCCGAAAATAAGGCTGACGATAATGCCTCTGTAATCCTTGAATGGGACAGCGATCTTGTAGCAAACCTGGTAGTTTCGTATACCGTTGACCAGGAGCCATGGAGCGAAAAAAAGTTCATCTACTGCACAGAAGGGGATGTCTCGATGATAAACGAAGCGGCGGTGCCGATGTTCTTGGTTCGGAATGGTGCCCCTGAGATAATCGAGGTTGAGCACAATGCTAACTGGTGGGATTGGTCGCTCGATCGTTGTCTAAGACATTTTGTGGATTGCATACTTGATGGCACAGAGCCGATTGTGACGGAGGAAGATGCACGCGCGGCGCTTAAAACTATTCTAGCTGCATATGAATCTGCTAGGCAAGGAAAGCGGGTGGAAATAGACTAATAGTCGTCAGGAGTTCAACTTCTAACGACAAACTTGCTTATAGAGGTTTATGATATAGATCAAATGTTTACGAGAAGTCAAGGAAGACATATGGAAAACTTAGCAAAAATAGCCGAAGAAATACGCGCTGAAATGGACGTAAAGAATGCTGCTAGGGACAAAGCACTCGTAACGACAAGGGAGGCAATCCGTTTCTGCGCGAACTCAATTAGGTCGCTTCACAGGGGTGAATTCGAGGAGGCTGCTGCACTTCTCGACGAGGCGCGCAAACTCATACGCGAGACAACAGAGGAGTTGAAAAACCATCTCGATATTTACTTCTCGGGTTACGTGCAAGATGCGCAAAAGGAATTTGCTGAGGCTGAAACCCTAAGTTCGATAATTCGAGGGTTACCGCTTCCCAGTCATAAAGACCTTGGGATTGAGGCGTCGCCCTATCTAAATGGCCTTGCCGAAGCCATAAGTGAATGTCGCCGTTACGTTCTTGACCGACTTAGGGAGGGCCGAACACAGCGGGCCGAAGAGATTATGAAGATCATGGATGATGCCTACTACGTGCTAGTAGGCTTTGATTACCCTGATGCAATTACTGGGGGGCTAAGGCGGACAATGGATGGGGTTCGGGCCGTGTTGGAACGGACGCGCGGCGATTTGACAATCACGATTAGGCAGAGAGACCTCGAGGAGGCGATGAATCGCGCAGTCGAAAGATTGGACAAGAGTTCGAAGGCTTGAAAGCCATTCAGAGAGTCCAGTGCCTTTCAGAATGTGAAAGGTAAGTTCGCTAGTGATTTTGCGTGTTCGCCTTTTTGAACCAAGCATTTAGCTGATGCTAGATTTTAAAGTGGCTTGGTGTGGGGATTCCTCCAGATTTCTTTTAATTCCAACGCAGCCGGTTTTGGATTTCCTTCAAAATCAACGATGGCCGTGTTCGCAGTGCAAGGGAAGCAGTCATGGCCCATCCATAAAATGATTCCACCACACCGAGGAAATCTGCCCTTGCATGCTTTCACAGCTATTGTGAGTGCTTTCTTCTGCCGTTCTTGGCTCCAAGCAACGTATTCGTCAAGGCTTTCAGGTTCACGGCCCTTTTCAGCAACGAATTCGTGCCATTCAATCCACCAGGTAGAGGTGCGGCGCCAGAGGGGATTCTCCGGAGTTGCAGGCATGACTGGAAGTTTGCCGGCTGAGTTGCAGATAATCTTGGTGGGACTTGCCGAAGGAGCCCCCACCTCTGATCGAAATAGGGCATCATCGTTCTTCCAGTAATCTGACCATTCGCCTTCTAGATTGCCAACAGCTTTCCATGGCCCATGTACATCCCAGTGTATGCCCTTCCCAAAGTTCTCAGGTGAGCCCCATTCAGATGGTCCACTGGCCGATGTTGGAAGAAACCTTCTAGTAGGATCTTCATTTTTCACTATATCATGAAAGCATTTAATAAGTGGATGAGAAATATCAACTGGCTTGCCGTCTAGGTACATTAGCTCATTACCGCCGCTCCAAAGAAGGAGCGAGACATGGTGCTGCCTCCGGGCGATGTATGATTTAGCGATTTCACTCATCTCGCGGATTGTCTTCTCGTCGTCCGGCGGCAAGTTGTCAATCCCTGAAGATGACAGTGGAAACTCCTGCCAAACAAGTATGCCTAACTCATCGCATAAATCATAGAAACATTCTTTCTCAAGAACTGCCCCGCCCCATACACGCAAGACGTTGCATCCGAGGTCGCGATAAAGCTCGAGGCGCTTGCAGTAATCTTCAATGGTTACGTCGGCGAAGTTAGTGCGGATGGGCGTCCAATTGACGCCTTGAAGAAAGATAGGGCGGCCGTTTACCTCACATATCCACGGGTCGGCATTTTCTGGTGCATCTTCGCAGGGAACCCATCTGACGTGTTTGAAGCCTATTCGGCGGTCAATTTGATCAAGTTCTAGGCCTTCTTTGTTAACTAGAGTGCATGAGAGTGTATACAGGGGTTGTTTGCCCTCCATATTCGGCCACCAAAGCTCAATAGAGGATACTTTCCAAATGACTCCTTGTCTTATATGCTCGGGCGGAACTTCTTCTGTCCGAATTATCCGCTCATTTTTAGTGAGGGTAAGGCGAATCATATCACTTTTTCGTGCAGAGACAAGCCCGTTCATTTGAATTATGCCGGTTGCTGTTACGGGGTCGGCATCGGTGAAACAGCGGAAGTCCTTTATCTCGCGTCCATCGGTTACCTCGAGGATTACATCGTCCCATATGCCAATCTGTACCAGTCTAGCAGTCCAATCCCAAGTGTAATTGAATCGGACTTTCCACTCCTTCATTTTAGATGTATAGCCGAATTGCCCCAGCCACCGAGGGGGTGTTGCGAAGACGATGCGCAATATATTACCTTTCTCCTGTAAGTGTGGCGTGAGATTGAAGCAGTAGGGAATGAAGGAGCCGCAAAAATCGGATACTAGTTTACCGTTTAGGATGACCTCCCCTGCGAAATCAAGGCCAAGACATTTTAGTAGAAACGTTTTCCCTGGCTCAATCCACTCATCTGGGATTGCCACTTCGTAGATCCAATGGCGGTTCTCGACCCACTCGCACTCTCGGAAATTAAGACCAACATTCCAGTCTGGGATGATACCCGCCTCAAGTAGCGCATGCTGTACTGAACCTGGCACATGAGCGGGAATTGCTGGTATTTCAGCATCGGGCGAGGTGCCAATTTCCGCCGTTTGATTGAGCCGCCAGTATTCAGGTATCCACCCAGAAAGCTTCCAATGGAGTTTTGATAGATTGTATTGCTTCTTCATATATCCCGTCCAAATATGTGCTATTCATTAGATTGGCGAGGAAGTGCTAGAAAACCTACCAAAGTTTATACAAATTCGATTATTCAAAGATGTTGGATGTATCAAGCTTTTATATTCAAGGTCTCACGTTGCAAGCAAATCTAAAATTCGCGTTTTAGAGACTAAGCTTTTCTGGTTGGAAATTTCGGAGTCGCAGGGAATTGCTGACAACAGAGACAGAGCTGAGTGCCATTGCGGCTGCGGCCCACATTGGGTTTAGGAGGATGCCGAAGATGGGATAGAGCACTCCGGCTGCAATTGGAATTAAGATTGTATTGTAGAAGAACGCCCAGAAGAGATTTTGTCGAATTGTCCGCATTGTTGCTCGGCTTAACAAAATCGCTGTTACTGATGCGCGGAGGTCGTCACTAATTAGCGTAATATCGGCGGCTTCCATTGCAACATCTGTGCCGGTTCCAATGGCAATCCCTATATCGGCCTGGGCAAGTGCAGGTGCATCGTTAATGCCATCGCCAACCATAGCTACAACTCTGCCTTCTTCTTGCAGACGCTTTATCTCATTGGCTTTCTGTTCAGGCAGTACTTCAGCCATCACGCGTTCGATTCCGAGTTGGTTAGCAATAGCCTCTGCAGTACGGTGATTATCGCCGGTGATTATTGCAACTTCCAAGCCAAAGCGTTTTAGCTGGTCTATGGTTTCACGCGAGTAAGGTTTGAGTGGGTCTGCAATAGCGATTATTCCAGCTGGCATTCCATCGCTTGAAACATAAACCAGTGTTTTTCCTTGCATGGCAAGTTTGGAACCAAGGTCTTCTTCCTCTTTGGCAAGGGAAATTGACGGGATTTGGGCAGTTGTTTCTTCAAATAGTTGTCGACTGCCGACGATGACATTGTGCCCCTCGACATTTGCCCGGACGCCCAACCCTGCGATGGCTTCGAAAGCAGTTGGGTTTGGAATGATGATATTGCGCTCTTTTGCAAGTCGAACGAGCGCCTCGCCTAGGGGGTGTTCTGAGTTCTTCTCTGCAGAAGCCGCCAAACGAAGGAGTTCATTCTCAAAGAAGCCAGGTGCTGGAATGATATCGGTTACGACAGGCTCGCCTTTAGTAAGGGTCCCTGTTTTGTCAAATACAATAGTATCAATCTTGTATGCCTTCTCTAGTGCCTCGCCGCTCCTAATCAGCACGCCGTTCTCTGCGCCCTTGCCGGTCCCGACCATAACCGCTGTTGGTGTCGCCAAGCCAAGTGCACACGGGCATGCAACAATTAAAACAGCGATGAAATTCAAAAGCGCGTGTGTGAATGCTGGCTGGGGGCCAAACAAGTACCAAACAAAAAAAGTAAGGACTGCTACTCCAATGACTGCGGGTACGAAATAGCTTGCGATTGCATCGGCTAGGCGCTGGATAGGCGGCTTAGAGCTTTGAGCCTGCTTTACAAGTTGGATTATCTGAGCTAGGACAGTGTCTTTTCCCACTCGGGTTGCTTTGAATTGAAAGCTTCCAGTTTTGTTGATAGTCGCCCCAATTACCTCATCGCCGGGCTTTTTGGCTACTGGGATTGGTTCGCCAGAGATCATTGATTCATCTACGGTGGATTGGCCGTCAATTACAATGCCGTCGACAGGTATCTTTTCGCCAGGGCGGACGATAATAATGTCGCCGACTTGAACATTCTCGATAGGGATATCAACCTCTGTGCCATCGCGGATAACCCTAGCAGTTTTCGCCTGCAGGCCAATTAACTGTCGGATAGCCTCTGAGGTTCGTCCCCGCGCTTGCATCTCGAGAAACCGCCCAAATAGAATGAGGGTCACGATGACGGCTGATGTGTCGAAATATAAAGCTGGCATAACCTTGGTTGCTCTTGCAAAAAAGTCGGGGAACAAGATGACAGATACGCTGTAGAGATAGGCTGCTGAACTCCCCACAGCAATAAGCGTGTTCATGTCGGTGGTTTTGTGTTTTGCGGCAGTTATTGCGCCCTGGTAGAATTGCCAGCCACCCCAGAATTGTACTATAGATGCTAGCGCCCAAAGCAGGTGTGGGTTTGCGAGCAATCTGGGCAGTAGTGGCAAGAATTCTCTGAAGCTCCCGAGTAGGATTGGGAACGTGATGCCAGCACAAATGACGGTTTTGATTAGTAGATTTCGAATATCATCCGCATGGGAAATGTGTTCTATTTCCTCCCTCTCCGCTAGTTCCTCTGAAATTGCCGACTTTGGCACCGAGTAGCCGGCATCTTCTATTCTGCGAACGATATCCTCTAGTTTGGCTTTATTAGGGTCATATTCGATGGTTGCTGTGTTGAGTGCGAAGTTCGCGGTTGCCTTTATAACTCCATCCAGCTCTTGGAGGGCCTTTTCGACCTTTGCGACGCATCCAGCGCAGTGCATTCCCATTACTGGTAGAGTAATCTTTTTCGTCTCGCTCATCTTTTTTGTACCTTCGCACAATATTGTACCCTAAGGCTTAAGTTAGAAAACTTGGTTGAATGGCGGGCGGTTGGCTGGTGGCATTCTTTTAGTAGTGTTTTTGATAATTGATACCTTCAATTATTCTTTTGGCTCGGAGGTGATTGTAGGCGAGTAGCCTTCATCTATGAGGTCGTTTGCAAGCTCCAAGGCATCTTCATGAGTGTTGTACCTGCCAATTTGAACATGGTAGAGGGTGCGCCCGCCGTCTTTTATCTGGACAACCCTTGCTTTATAGCCTTTCTCTTGGAGCTCGGTGGCTAGTCGGTCTGCATTTTCTTTATTGCGGTATTTCCCCACCCGGACGCGGTAAGTGATTTTGGAAGCGGCAGGTGCTTTTGGTTCAGTTGCAACTCTAGGGCGTTCAAGATTCGACTGTTCGCTAAGTTGAGTGGTCAAATTTTCCTTTGTATTTCTTTCGTCCTCGATTGGCGCGACATCTTTCTGTGGCTCGAGGGTCATAGTAATTTCATTATCGTCTACTCTTACATCCTCGTTGGCATTTGATTCCGCAGATTTAGGCTCGGTGATAGGCTTTGGCTCTTCCCGATGTTCCCTAATTTCTACTTCTACCGCTGGTTTTTGCTCGTTTCGCCGGGGCTCTTCGAGTTGGCGTGTTGGCGGAGTTTGTGTATATGAAGTGGGAGGAACTTGCTGCAAGGTTCCTTCATGCGGAGAGTTGATTTTTGGACCAATAATTAGAAAGCCGAGCATGAAGAGTCCGGCAAGTGCGATGAAACCAATGACGCCTAGTGCAATTATCCGCCGGTCAATTTCTCCTTTTTGTTGTCGATGGGACTTTCGCGGAGTTTGCATTATAAATTCTCCAGCACCTCAAGTTTATTCACAAGCGTTGGAATTGTCAACGACATTGAAAGTGTGGCTATTTCTTTTTACGCACGGTAGTATAAGATTGTTTCGCCGCATGGTGGGAAGGGAATGTTAGTCATTAGAAGCCTACTTGAACCGCAAGAAGGATTATTATTGCTTTGTTGCTAATGATTGCTTGAAGTCTTGGCATGGGATGTAACCCTTTAAGGGGGCGTGAGGATGGATTTTATAAAAGCAATGGGTCCTGCTTGGAACCAAATGGTTGAAGTGCTATTCCGCCCATTCCAGTTCAAGAAGTGGCTTGCACTCACATTTGTTTTCTTGCTAGCGTGTGGCGGAGGAGGGGGCGTGGGCTTTAATGTTCCGTTTTCGCACTGGAGAAAGGATTACGATGTTGAGACTGCCTTGCGTTCGCCCTCACCTATTTTTATTTATGCTCAATTGAAAGACAGCATTAGAATAAATTGCAGTGATAGCACTGCAGATTGGAGGAAAGATACAGTCTTTGACGAGCTTTTGCGACCGTTTTTTCCTGACAACTGGCCATGGATAATTTTGGGTTTTCTTTTGTTATTGGCAGTTGGCATTTTGATAGTTTGGGTTATCTGCGTGCTCAATTTTGTCTACATTGACCAGGTCGCCAGGAATTCAGGCGCTATACGTGAACCATGGGCACGACTAAAACATTTGGGCACTTCATATTTCCTTTGGCAAGTATGTTTTACTGTTGTGGTATCAGTTGTCCTTGGGCTCGAATTAGGAGTTTTAATTGGGTCTGGTGTTGCTTTCACCGGGAATTCCGGGAGGCCTGGGCCGGCCCTTTGGGGGATTATAGGGATTGGTATATTGATATTTATTACGCTCGCCATTCTAGCGGTGGTTGTTCAGGTTCTCACGAATCATTTTGTGATAGCGATGATGTACGTTAAAAATATTCGAATTTTGCAGGCTTGGAGAGAATTTTGGGGTATTTTGCGCTCAAACGCGGGGCAGATGGTTCTTTATTTGCTTATGAGGATAGGCTTGGCGATAGCCACTGCCATCGCCGCATCGTTTGCCTTGATACCTGGTTTGATTGTGGCAGCGATTCCTGGAGTTGTTGTTGGCGCTATTATCCTTGCGCTCTTAAGCCTTCATGTTTCCAAGATAGTAGTGGTCATTGCGGGCATAATACTGGGGCTTCCGGTTGTCTTTTTATTTGTGTTTGCTGTCAATTTCGTGATGCAACCTGCATATGTATTCCTGCGGGCATATCCGATGGTCATGCTCGGGCAAGCAGATCCTGCTTTGGTGACAATACCGATAGGTCCTGTCCATCTCCGCCCACCTGAGGAGATAGGCGAACAGGGGCCGCAGACTACTTAAGGTTGCTCGAGCTTCTTGAGCTCTTCCAGCGCACCTTTGTGTGAACCCTCGATTTCCAATGTCTCGCGGAATTGCTCAACCGCCTTGATGGTCATGCCCTTTCTAAGATAGCACCGGCCAAGGCGGAAGTGGGCTTCGGCAAAGTTTGGTTCAAGCTGGATTGCTTGTTCGAGGAGTGAAATTGCCTCATCTAGACCCGCGTCGTTTTTTGCTGCTTGTATTGCCTTGTCGAATAGTTCTTTTGGCCCGGGAGGCTTCTGGGGGCCACCGCTGGGTCTGGGAGGCTTCCATGGCATCGAAGGTGTCGGGACCCACGTCTTAAATACTTCATTTCTGAGAGCATTGGCTAGTTCTCGGCGGTAGGGGCTTGTATTAAATGCGAAACCACACATGCCATCGGCGCCCCTCTTTCGAGTTTCTGTGATTTGTGTAATTAGGTCGCGCGTTCCGCGAATACTGATGCCATTATATACATGTCTTCCACTTCGCCATCTGACCATCCCATCAATCCAATCGCGGAATTGTTTTGCCTCTGTTGGGTCTCGCTCGCTTTTGTAGTTCATCGGCATTACGGCATCTATGATGCCCTCGCGGAGCCAACGGTCCCATTCTTGCAGAAGTAGCAGGTATGGGCGCGTTTGTTTGAAATCCTGTGGGCAATCACCGCTGCAGACGACGGAAGCGGTAACTTTAACCCACGGTTTAATCTTTTTAACTCCTTCGTAAACTTCTCTTACCAAATCGGTCACGCGGTCGCGCCGCCATTGGCACCATTCGGGGTCGTCTGACTTTGGAATTCCAGTGCGTCCCTTTTCCTTATTAAAACGGTTTATGGCAAGCTGGGTGTAGCCAAAGTCTGGGTCCCAGTAGCGCACATAGTCGAAGTGTATGCCATCAACATCATACTTCTTTACGACGTCAAGATAGATTTCGCGTAAATAGTCGGTGACTTCTCGAATACCTGGGTCAAGAGCGTAGTTTCCGCTTTTCGAGGTTGAGCCGTTCTTATTTTTATTTATCCATTCTGGGTGGCGGTTGTAAACGTGGTTAGGATTGCTTGGAGGGCTGTTTCCCTGCCAAACTTTGAATGTGTTTATCCATGCATGTATCTCTAGCCCCGCCTCGTGGCCCTTCTTTATTATATATTCGAGCGGATCAAAGTCTGACTTTGGCAGGTTGTCTGCTCTTGGTTCGTAAGCGGATTTGTAGTATGCATCTCCAGTCTTGCGTACCTGGACCACCAGTGCATTGAGGTTGGCGGCACGGGCATCGGCGATTAGTTTGTCAATGGCGGCGGGGCTTCCAAGGTCAATGTTATTGCCGTATGAAGAGATCCACATCCCGCGAAACTCGGGTTTTTCATCCGCACCACTAGCTGCCCCGACTATGGTTGACAAGGCAAATAAACAAATCAAAATTGCTCTTATTTTTATCAGAAACACCTCCGTTTTCAGTCTTAGTGAAGGTTCAGCTTCACCAATTTAGTTGTATTTGCCACAGCGCCGTTCCTGCAAAAAAAAGCTATATTTCTAGCATCATACTGTTTAGACGCTCTACTTATGCCTGAGGTTAGCTAGAAAAGTATTGGACACGCATTTAATAGAAGTTGGTGATGTTTAGATGGATTAAAAATTTCTTAATGTCGTTGGTTCTCCTGCAAGCGAGCAAAAAATTGAAAGTAAAGCGAGCAGCATAAACGAAATCTTGCTATTTGGTAAGCGTACTGAGGGACCCTTTACTAAACCGACCGCCGAGCACAACACCGGACGCAATGACCGCTTTAAGGAAGTCAATTCCGATAAAAGGTGCTACCCCTAGCTGCCAGGCGCCCAGGATACAGGCGCTAGTATTCTCACCTTGAAAGAATGCCAGCCAAGCAGCGAGCCAGCTGGCGCCGAATAAATAGATTACAATAATCCCAAGGCATCCTGCTAGCACGGCTGAGGCATTGGACCGCGATTTGAGTTTTTCGAATACCATTCCAGAGACATAGGCGCCGACCGCGAATCCGATTAAATATCCGCCAGTGGGCCCTGCGAAGGCTGCCAGGCCAAAATTTCCACATGAAAATACCGGCATCCCAAGCAAGCCCATTATAAGGTATTGGATTTGACTCAATGCGCCGAGCCGACTGCCAAGTGCGAGACCGGAAAGGATTACTGCAAATACTTGAAGTGTGACAGGCACTGGCGTATACCACAAGCGGAAGGATATGTTAGCACATATTGCCGTAACGCCTGCAAAAAACAAAGAGGCAAGAAAATGGATGCCTGTAACTGGGAATACACGTGCTGCTTCTCTGGAATAGTTTGCCATCGAGGCCTCCCTCTAGTTATTTGCGTTTTCTGCCACCTATGATAACGGTTGGTTCAAGATGTGTCAAATAAAAAAGCCCGTTGCTATGGAGCAAACGGGCTCCCGTGCCACGAGCCTAGCCACCCCGGGCACGGCAAAAGTGAAAGGAAGGGGAAAGTTGTTCTTTCCCAAGCAAAAATACCTGCAAGAATCGTGCCAATTTGTGAAAACTTAAAGATTAAGCTTGCAATGCCCTGCAAAAACTGCTGGTTTGCGGCTTTTAGATTGCACATTTTTTAGAAACCTAAAGTCAGTCTCGCGATATTAATTTAATCTCTGCGGATGATGGGTATGAAGTTGCGTGATAATCTCAAGCTTGTGGAGCGTATTATAAGCGATGGTAGATGAAAACTCGTCAGAGCATTATAAAATTCAGGAAAATGGCTTTAACTGGCGAGCGTGCCTCATTGCCCCTGCTGGCGCCCTTCTCGCAATTCTTTTCTTGACGGTGATGGCTTCAGTTTTTGGCCCACGATTGAAAGTGCAGAATGGCAACCTAAAAACACCACGCATAGTTTTGGACCGACGCGAGGCGTTCGCAGAGTTTGGGCGGGAGTTTTTTGCAATTGCACATAAGGCTGATCAAGTTAACGAACGGGCGTTTGTAGAATTGAGCAAGCTAGCGAGGCACAATGGCGACCTTGCGCGCGTCCAAGATGCCTTTTCGGATGCATCTTTGGCTAACAAAAATGCCTCATCGAGATACAAAGCGCTTGTGGTCCCAGGTGTTCTGGTTTCGCGGGAGCAGCTTAGGCAGGCAGCGGACTTGATGTCTAGTGCATATACGGCTAGGAGTCGGGCTTGCGACATTGTTGTGCTCTGGGCGAGCAGCCCTCAAAGTAAAGATATTGCACAGAAATATAGCTCTCAAATTGGTAAGATTGATGTTCTTACAATGAAAAGCTTGAGAATTCTTGTGCTTGCCGCCAAGGACAATGGAATTGCAATTGATGACTTGCGCCGGCTCTTGCCATAGCTAAATTGAAGATATCACATCGTTTTGGAAATCCTCTAGCAATTTTCATTGAGTACCAAGGGTTTGTTTTTGTTCTGCAATCTTACCCAATTTTTCAAGAGGATTTCACGAAGCTATCCTCTAATTGTTTATGTGTATTTTTTATTTCAGCTTGAGGAGCGCATGCATGAATAGTCGCGAGCGGGTGATACGAGCAATTGAATTTAAAGGGCCTGACCGTGTTCCACTCTTGCATGCTGTTCTCCCGGCGGCGATTATCGTCCACGGCCAGCCCCTCCTTGAGCTCCTTGATGAGTTCAAAGACGACTTCGGCGGCAGTTGGGGAATTCCTCAGATTGAGAATCTCCCGGCGGGCTACCGGAGGGGGATAAATACCGACGAATGGGGCGTCGTATGGCAAAATGACCGCGATGGAATGCTTGGCATTCCAGTTGGGCATCCATTAGCCGATTGGAGTAATTTCAACAACTATAGGTTTCCCCCGAATCCAGATGATGATTGGTTCAGAAGCTTTCAAGAATCTCTTCGGGAGTCTCACGATCATTATGCTATGCTAGGCGGGATAAATCTTTTTGAGAGAATGCAGTGGCTTCGTGGCTATGAAAATTTGATGTATGACCTGGCGATAGGGTCGGAGGAAGCTTACAAATTACGCGACCGCCTTGTAGAGCATCATTTGGAATATCTACGCAAGGCGGCAATGACGGACGTTGACGGTTTTCATTTTGGCGATGATTGGGGCACACAGATATCACTTATCATCAGCCCTGACCTCTGGCGAAAGTTTTACAAGCCAGCCTATGCGCGCATGTTCGAGCCATGCAAAACGGCAGGTAAACACGTTCACTTTCATTCTGATGGTATGACTTGGGAAATATTGCATGACCTGGTTGAAATTGGCGTAGATGTGCTAAATGTCCAACACTGTGTGATGGACTTAAAGGCATTGGCTCGTGAGTTTGGCGGCAAGGTTGCATTTCGCTCCGACCTTGACCGTCAGCATGTACTCCCCCATGGGACGCGAGACGAAATTAGAGCCCACGTTCGTGAGGTTTTTGAAGCCTTAGGAAGCTATAATGGTGGCCTTATAGGGCATGGGGAGATTGCGCCAGATGTTCCGCTAGAAAACGTTCGAGCAATGTTCGAGGCCTGGCGCGAGTTTGGTGTTTACGATAGCTAATTAATACAAAACTCACATTTGTAAAAAAGAATGCTTTTTAATCATATTTTGGTTTTGCCGATTGAATTATCCTGACAGGCTTTAAAATATGGGTAATGGCAATAAAACGATTAGTCTAAATGGAAGATGGTCGCTAGCTTGGTTTGAAGAAGGCATGGGTGAAAAAGCTGGCGCGCATCATCAAGGTTGCGATACTAAACAATGGCTTGAAGCTGTAGTCCCCGGCGACATCCATCTTGATCTAATGCGAGCTGGGAAGATTAAAGATCCCTTCTACGGTCTGAACTATCTGGATTGCAAGTGGACAGAAGAAAAGGAGTGGTGGTACCGCCGCTCCTTTTTTATTCCCAAAGCTATGGAAGGCTGCAGGATTGAGCTCCAGTTTGGTGGTTTGGATACGTTCGCCACTGTGTGGGTAAATGGACAACTGGTGGGAAGCCACCGGAATATGTTTGTGCCTTGTTCTTTTGATGTCTCGGACCTGCTGGAGTATGGGAAGCAGAATTTGGTTGCGGTGCGCCTGTCCTCTCCCTTAGAAGCCGTCAAGAGTAAGTCAACTGAGGGAATGATTGCTGCCTTTGAGACTCATGAGAGGCTTTATGCGCGGAAGGCTCAGATGTCGTATGGTTGGGATATCGCGCCTCGAATTGTAACCACGGGTATTTGGCGGCCGGTGTATCTCTCAAAAAGAGGCGATGTAGCAATCGAAGATGTATGTGTTCGCACTGCTTTAAAAACCTTAGAGCATGCAGTAGTCAACCTAGAGATTACCTTGCGCCGAAATGGTACTCGGGCGAAATCTGGAACGCTTAAGATAATAGTGAGGAATTGGAGGGATTCTTCCGAACTATCGCTTCCGTATAAGATTGCAGGTGAGACTGCAACTGTGATTGCTGAATTGCCTATTAATGACCCAAAACTTTGGTGGCCGTGGAACGTTGGTCGGCCAAACCTCTATTTGCTTTCGGTTGAAGCCATCCCAGATTTCGGCGTTGGGGAAAAGCGCAAGGTTGTGTTTGGTATACGTTCGGTCGAGCTTATTCAAGAGCTGCAGGAGGATGGCTGCCACAGCTTTATCTTTTCTATTAATGGGCAGAAGGTCTATGCCAAGGGGACCAACTGGATTCCTGGCGATGCAATATTCGCCCGAATGGACCGCAGAAAATACCGAAAGCTTATAGATATGGCGGTGGCTGAGAATATCAACATGTTCCGTATCTGGGGCGGCGGCATCTATGAGGATCCTTATTTCTATCGCTTGTGTGACGAGCGAGGAATTATGGTTTGGCAGGATTTCATGTTTAGCTGCGCTGGCTATCCTCATGATGAGGAGTTCCTTTCGGAAGTGAAATATGAGGCCGAGAAAGTTGTAACCAGCCTTAGAAATCATCCTTCAATTGTTATCTGGTGTGGCGACAACGAAGTGGATGCTACAACCTGCGGCCAAGGAATGGACATAACTAAGAATCCAATCAACAGGAGTGTCTTGCCAGATGTTTGCACGCGACTAGATCCGACAAGGCCATATATTTGGAGCAGTCCTTGCAGCCCTTTTGGCGATCCCAACCCAATGAGTCAACTTGAGGGCGACAACCATATTTGGCAGCATGGATTATCGTATAAAGATGTGGTTTATTCTCAAGATGAGAGTCGTTTTGTTAGCGAGATTGGGCATCTCTCGATTCCTTGGCCAGAATCTGTGTGCAAATTTATGCCTCAAGAAAGCTTGTGGCCGCCTGAGAACAAATTATGGGATTTCCATTTCGGCACGCTTGAGCAATTTGACCCGCACCGTAGAGAGGCGCTCGACAGAGCAATACAAAACTTTGGATTCGAGCGTCCTGAAAGCTTGGAGGGATATGCGTTTTTGACTCAGCTAATCCAGGCACTTGCATATAAAGAGTGGATAGAGCACTACCGCCGCAGGAAATTTTCCTGCGGCGGTTTATTATATTGGAACCTATATGACAATTGGCCGCAATTTTCGGATGCTGTTGTTGATTACTATCTTAACCCCAAGATTGCATACTATTTTGTTCGTCGCGCTTTTGCGAATTTGTTAGTCGCACTTCAAGACATGGGCGATGGCAGGGTGGGAGTCTGGCTTATAAACGATGAATTGAAGGAACGCACGGGCAGATTGCTACTCCGCTGCCAAAGGTTTAGTGGAGGTATCTCTTGGACACGCATTCTTCCAGTAAAGCTTCCAGCGAACTCTTCGCGCATGGTATGGGACATGCGACTACCTCATCCCTTGATGGAAAATCCTCGCACATGTTTTGCGCAAGCGCAGCTGCTGGTAGGTGGGCGGATAGCGTCAGAAAACTTCTACTTTCCGGCAGAATTTAGAGATATTGAGTGGCCGGAAACACGCTTATCCGTTCAAATGGGCAACATTGCTAAATTAGGCAATAGGTTGGTGGCCGATTTTATAATTTCGTCAGCACTCTATGGTCGGCTGGTAAGCGTGAGGGTTTCTGATGTTGGCGCGAAGCTTAGCGACAATTTTTTTGACATTCCACCAGGCGAGAAGCGCATTGTCCGAATGGTAGTAAATGACTCTAAGACTATGCCTCTTGCCATCACTATATCAGCGGCAAATTCATTGGAAAACATTGAGTTTGAACTTCAATAGTTATCACGCAGCTCTAAGAGCTTGTAACTCCCAGGAGCCCCATACTGCGTGAGCGGCATCTACTACTTGTGGGTCAAACTGCGTACCGGAGGCTTCGTGGAGTATCCTCAGCGCTTCTCGCGGCGTTTTCGTTTCCTTGTATGACCGAGGTGAAGTGATTGCGTCAAATGCATCAGCGACAGCCATAATCCTGGAAAGCAAGGGAATCTCCTCACCGGCCAGGCCGTCGGGATAGCCGGTGCCGTCCCAGCGCTCGTGGTGATGGCCAGCAATCCAAGCTAGCTCAGAAAGGTGAGCTATGTTTCGTATGATATCCATTGTCAGCACCGGATGATGCCTGACTTGCAAGATTTCACTTTGACCAAGTGGACCAGGCTTATCTATTATTGAGCTTGGGACTGCTACCTTGCCGACATCATGAATCAATCCGGCAAACCGAAGTTTTGTAACCTCGTTGTGCGGAATTCCTAGAGCTGTTGCAAGGTCAACGCTGTATTTAGAGACGCGCTCGGAATGGCCAGACATAAAGCCATGTTTGCTGTCAATTACACGTGCAAACACCGTCAGGACTGTGCCCAGTAAATCGCTGTTGGGTTGGAATACCGGCGTTCCGACATCCAGCTCGAACCTTTGGATTAGCCTGAATAGTCTATCCTCATCCACCAAGTCGTGGTAGAAATCTTCATTGGAGAGAACCATTTTGAAGGCGTCGGCTACTTCCAGGGATACCTCCATGCCTCCAACAATTCTAGCGATTTCGAGGGTCTCAGCTAACGATGCTTCGGGCTTGAAGCGCCTGCTTACATCGGCGCTGTCGGCGATCCGAATGAGCTGCGCTCCCAGGGCTATCTCTTCTTCCTTTTTGTGCTTGGGATAGCCCGCTCCGCTAAACCATTCATGGTGATCTACTACGAAGTCAGCGGATTTTTCGAGTCCTGGGATGCCTCGAACTATTTCGCCGCCGCGTTCTGGATGGGTGACTATCTCTGGTCTAGATAGTTGGCTATAAAGTGTTGGAAAGCGAACTATATGGGGGAATGCTCCCATGCAGCCTACATCATGGAGGAGAGCTGCAAAAAAGATATCCGAAGCTTGCCCGGGAACCATCTGCTCGGCCATTGCAGTTGCTACTGCGGCAACGCGCCATGCGTGATACAGCCGCGGATCTTCTTGTAAATCAAGAACATAAGACATTGCGGCTATTATATCTGAGAAAAGCCTTGAACAATCGCCAGTGAGAGAGTTTTGATAAGCAATGGCCGCTTCTTTTGAGCTGAAAGTAGGCGAACATGTGATTGCAAAATTAAAGCCGGACATCGGTACCATTCGGACTCTCCTCCAATAAGCTTTTTGTCCCTTTTAGAATTTTCGGAAAAAATAGTAAAGAAAGTAGTCTTTCAAGCATTTAAATTACAGCTTCTTTATAAAACAGGTAGAAATACGGGGTTTGAGAGAGGTATTGATTTTATGGGTTACACCAATCCGAGAGGAGCTTAGTATTTATTATGCTGCCTTTCGCTTAGTAGAAAGTTCTTCGATAAAATAAATGCCCTCCTCTGCCTCATCGAAATCTGGGCGTATTGCAAGTGCTTGCCGGAAAGCCATTTTTGCTAGCTCATAGGCACCAATCTCTATGTAACAATTCCCAAGCTCGACGAATACTGGGGCGTTTCTTGGGCTATAGGAAAGACCTGCGCGGTACACGTCAATGGCATCTTTGTACCTGCCCGAAGTTGCAAGCATTCTAGCTGCTGCAAAATAAGCATCTGCATAAGTTGGGTCCATCTCGACAGCTTTGGCGAAGCACTGTAGTGCATTGGTCAGCTGATTTCGTTCGCCGTAGAGTCGCCCGAGTTCGACGTAGGCATCGAGGTAAGTTGGCCGCAGTTCGATTGCCCAGCGAAAATGCTTCTCCGCTGTTTCGAAATCGCCCAAATTCTTTACACATATCCCCAATCTGTATCTGATTTCGGCATTGTCATGGCCCATTTCAAGAACGGCAGAGTATCTCTCTTTGGCCTCCGGGTATTTTGCTTGGCTGTATTCGATGTCGCCAATCTCGGTAATCACGCGGATATCATTAGGGCGGAGGCGAAGAATTTCTGTCAGCTGTTCCTTCGCGCGCTCAATATGTCCAAGGCGCACATATACTCTTTTCAAGATTTCGTGCTTCTGAGCGCGATTTGGGGTCATGGAGTTTGTTTTCTCTGGTTCGACTATTTCATCTTGTTCAGATGCGGTGGTCCATCCTGGATCATAATGGTAATCCACTCCGCAGCCACAGGATTCACTTTTTTTATTTCTAGCTGGAACTTTTTTTCTTGCGACTTTGCCCATCCAGCGCTCACCTCAAATCATAATCGTAAATTTCTCTATGCACCTGCCAGGCTTCTTAAGAGAGCGGCTCCCAATGCATTCCTGCCAATTCTAGATTCTGCGCTTTCATGGTTGAGGCTGGTCATTACTGCTATTGAGTCTATTTCTATGGCTGGTACTGGCAGGAGAGGCTTGATTGCTTGGTAAATATAGTCGGCACCAACTGCCTCCATTACATGCTGGGGATGCAGCTTAGCTATGCCTGCCAACTCGTGAGTTCTCAACTCTTTAGTAAAACCCGTTGCAATTTTCTGCAACCCATCTATTTGCAGTTCAACGCATATTGGCTCTAATGAACGGACTTTTCTAATGCCTACAGATGGGCAGGGAGCAGTTTCAATCAGCCTTAAGGCTTCCTTTGTGAGGGGCAAGCTGCCGTCTAGGGAAATGAACGGTTTGTCGAGGGCAACAGCACCTAGCCTTAGCATGTCCATTTCGGTTGCAGTTTCAAAATCGTGGCTGACAGCGAATATGGCGTCTTCTCGTCGCGCAAGGACAGCCTGCATGATCTGGGCTGCTTTGAATCCTGCCACAACTACCACATTATCATAGTCGTCGAGCGTGTCTAGTTGATGGTGGATGATTGGACGGCCATCAAACCAATTCAAACACGCAGGTATTGCAATCCCTAAGTTCCAGGTTATGTTTGTGCAATAGATTATTGCATTCTTTTGTTGCACCCTAGTTCACCTCAAATGTTTATGCCGCCTTGCGCATTTTCTTGCCATTGGTTGCTGATTTTTTGTGGCGCGCCATCACGGATTTGTAGATGGCAATTATCTCCTCAGCATGGCGAGCCATGGGTTTAGGCGGTGCAATGTTAGACCTAAGCATGTTTAGCGTTTGCGGATTTTCAATTAGATATCGCAAGTGCGAAGCTAATCCCCGAGTGTTTCCCATTTCAAAAAGAAAGCCATTTTTGCCGTGTTTGATCCATTCGGGTATTCCTCCTGCGCGCGCGCCAACTACTGGCACGCCTGCGCCAAGAGCCTCCATGACGGTTCGAGGGGCGGGTTCGTGCCATAAAGGAGGCACCACGCAGGCGGACATGTTGCCAAGGATGTGTGACAATAGGTTGGGCTTGTAATAACCTGCAAATTCCACTTTGGGTAGGAACCTGTTATCCTCTCGGAGGCGGCGTTCAATTTCGCGCGCGTAATTATGGTCGGCAATTGAGCCGTGAATGCTTATCTCAAACTTGTCTCGGACGTCGTGAAGTATTTCGGCGGCATCAAGCAGTAAGTGAACGCCTTTTCTGAAAATAATGGTTCCAAGGAAACCAAACGTAATCTTTTCGCTCTGCTGCCGCAGAAACTTGTCTTTTGTTGCCCAGAGTTGTTCAGCTGTTCCCGCTGCTGGAGTAATTGTAATTATTCGCTCTGGGGCTATTCCATGCTCCACATAAAGGTTGCGCACATAGTTTGAGACTGCTATTATTGCATTAGCTTTGTTAAGCCATCGAATAATGTTTCGATAGCGGGCTGCGTAGGCAAGAGCCCTGTCCTTCACATCAGGTTCGCCTTCTATTGGTGGGATGCACTCCGCGCACTTGGTGCCGTCTCCGGGGCCTGAGCACACCCTATTGTGTCTATCAAGGAGATCGTGTCTTGGGCAAATGAACCAGTAGTTATGCAAAGTTACAACAAAAGGAATTCCCATTTCATAGGCGGTTTGCAAAAGAGAAGCCGAAAGCCCGGCTAGATTGTGGAAGTGGATAATGTCCGGGTGCTTCTGGTTAACCGTCCAGCAAAGCACTATCTCGCTTTCGGTGTTTTGCATTTCGCGCAATGGATGGTTTAAATCTGCGAATTCCACATGACGGTTGGTAACCCCATAGATATCTAAACCCTTGTAATTGTGACGAAAAACGGCGAACCCCAATCCCCCTTCAACATGCCTAGGGCATGCTGCTAGGATTGAGCTGGAATGGCCGGCGATAGAGAGCTGGTCGCACAATTCCTGAGTGTATGCCACAGGTCCCAGGGTGAGATGGTCGGGAGGTTGACCCCAAGTGACGTGGAGAATCTTCATTTTTTGCTCTCCTTAAGGAAAATAGTTTATTCCATAAAATTGGGGCAATCACAAGACACTTTTTATTATCGGAAATTGGGGTTGAGGGCTTTAGAGGGCATCCATTTCCATTCCGAGAGGTAATTTGCTAAGATACAGTCAGCAAATATTTTTGGAGGTGATTCGATTGATACACATGGTATTGATTTTAAGTATATGTGCAGCTTTGCTTTTTGCAGGCGTTGCCAACGCTGAGATTTCGAAGGGATTTCTTATTAAGACGGTTTCTGTTGGAGGGAAGGACTATAAATATGTTGTCTACGTCCCTTTATGCTATGATGGGAAGAAAGCATCGCCCGCGATTATATTCCTAAATGGTAAAGGTGAGTGCGGTTCCGATGGATGGAGGCAGGTTTTCCACTTTGGCTCGGCTATTATGTTGGACGCGGAAAAGTGGCCATTTATTGTCATGTTTCCACAAAAGCAGTCGCCGGAGACACAGTGGGAAGATGAGGAGGCAATGGTTCTTTCAATTTTGGAGAAAACCTGCCTTGAATATAAGATTGATAAGTCAAGGCTCTACCTTACGGGGCTTTCGCAAGGTGGTCATGGGACATGGGCAATCGCTGCTCGCCATCCAGATCTCTTTGCCGCGATTGCGCCGGTATGCGGGTATGGAGAAAAGTCGCTTGCCGATAAGGTTGCTATGCTTCCTGTGTGGATTTTCCACGGCGATGCTGACCAAGTCGTACCGGTGGAGAAGGCATATGAGATGGAGAAATGGATAAAGGAGGCGGGTGGCTCGCCGAAGCTGACCATTTATCCTGGCGTCGGCCACAATTCGTGGGACAAGGCTTACCGAGAGGAAAACCTTGGCGCATGGTTTCTCGAGCATGAAAAGGCTAAGTAGGTGGATGTAAGTCTTGTAGATGACGTTGCCGAGATTGACAGGCTACAATTATTCTGCTGAGGAGGTTTCAATGCGCATAGGATTTGTTGATCATCATCTAAACAACTATCATGCGGACAAGTTTCTTTCGTTGATTCGCGGGCCGCTATCAGATTTGGGAGCAGAGATTGCCATAGCGTGGGAATCGGACCCAATGGATGGCGATTGGTGCGAAAAGAACAGCGTCCAAAGGGCGGGGAGCATTGCCGAAGTATGTCAGAAGTCTGATGCGGTGTTCATCTTAGCCCCCGACAATATAGATGACCATTTAAAATTAGCGAGAGAGGTTCTCCCTTATGGGAAACCTACTGCAATTGATAAGGCACTTGCTTTTAAAGTTTCTGAGGCCAAAGAAATTGTTGAGCTTGCAAGAAAGCATAATACACCAGTTACATCGAGTTCAGCCCTTGCTTTTGCGGTCGAGCTTGAGGATTTGCTTAATCAGATAGGTGAGCCACCTGCGGAAGTCTTTGTTACCGGCATGGGCGAGTGGAAGAACTACGGGCTCCATACGCTTTCGATGGCACTGCGAGTCATGGGGCCGGGCATTAAGCGGCTGATAGACACCGGCACGGAGTCCAGCCGTGTGGTAACTCTTGACTATGGCGGGGGAAGAAAGGCTTTTGTGACAGTCCGATGGTCGAGCGATATGTGGCAGATTTTTCCGTGGACCCTTGGCATCCGACTTAACCGGGAAAAATACCTTTATACAACGATTCAAGATTATGACGGCTTTTATGCGAACCTTTTGAAGAAGGTAATTGAATTCTTTCAGACCAGTGTTCCACCATTTCCTGGTGAGCTTGCCATGGAGCTGGTCGCGGTTCTCGAATATGCAGACCAGTCTCTAGCTGGTGGCGGATTGTGGGTTGAGACTTAGCAATCAATTTGAGGAATGGCACATTCGGCAGTATTTCTCCTCATGGCATTTGAAGCACGGAGAGCCTTGAGCAAGGCTGGCGCCGTGTTTCTTGTGCTCCATAATAAAGTTGGACGGATGCGGCATCTCTACCCCATGGCACTTCTGGCATGAATCCTTACCATGGCACAGGTCGCAAAGTCCGGGCGAAGCCTTTCCTTGCTCGGAATGTTTTTTCTTAAATTCGCCCGCATGGGATGCGGGAGCTGCGCTGTGGCACTTAGCGCAATCAGAGGAATCATGACAGCGGAGGCATGCTGTTGACTCGGACTTTGCTGAATCCTTATGCCCCATCAACCAGCTTGGCTTGTGTGGCATCTCAACTTTGTGGCAATCAGAGCAACTTTGAGTTCTGTGGCAGGCTAAACAGGATTTAGTGTTTTTCAGTGCAGTTTTGCCGTGGGCCTTTAGCCAGTTACCCTTGTGTGAAGCAGGCATAGTGGTGGTATGGCATGACTCACAGAATCGCTCGTCATGACAGCCATAACAAGCCGACCGATTGCTGGCACTAGATCCATGCATCTTGACCCAATCTAAAGTATGGCTTTTTGGGCGACTGTTGCGATGACATGAGGTGCAGAAGTCATCTTGGTGGCAGCGCTGGCAGGTCTGTTTGCTTCTGAATGCGGCAGACGTATGTCTGGTTCGCCAGTTTTGTGGATGTGGCATGTCAAGGCCATGACAACTCCTGCAGTAATCTTTCGTATGGCATGTTTCACACGTCTTTCTGCCTATGTTTGCCTGTGTTGGATGTCGCTTGACCCAGCTTGAATCGTGCGAAGTCGGGAGCTTTGTTTCATGGCATCTCAGACAAAAGGCGGATTTGTGACAAGCCAGACAGCTTTCTGCATTTTGGGTGATTTGCCGACCGTGAATACAAGTCCAATTTGAATCCTTATGCGACGCGGGGATCTTTGCTTGATGACATGCAATACAGAATCTTTCCTTATGGCAGTTTACGCAGTTTCTGGGATTCTTCTTTGCTAATTCTGGATGGGTTTTAATCCAACCCAAGGGGTGAGCCGGTTGCTTATGTTTGTCGGAAGAGAGTTCTGTTGATATCTTGCTCGCGGTTGCAAAGCGATGACAATTCTTGCAGAACTCTTCGTTGTGGTACCTTTTGAGGTAGGCGTTATGCTTGGCAATCGCTTGCTTGTGTGTTGTTATCCATTCAGATGAAAACTTATCTGTTTGCTTTGACCTGAATGTCTCATGACATAGGTTGCAGGAATTGCTTGCTTTTCTGCCATCGTGGCAATCGAAACAGACGGTCATTTTGAGGATATTCTTAAGGGCATTCTTAAGAATATCCTTTGTAGTTGCATCTGGATCGTGGACGATATTGTCATGGCAAAATGTGCACTCGATGCCTCTTTCTAGGTGTCTTCTGTGGGTAATCTTGAGGTTACGGTGGACTATTGTATCCGCTGTATTGGTGTGACATTTCTCACAATTGGCGTTCAAGATATTGGTTTGGATGTTCTTTGATTCATCACCAAGCTCAGTTTCGTATAGAAACTTTTTACCGTCGCCCCTCTTAGCACGTATCATGCTACCAATGCTTGGCATGACGTGGCATTGCTCACAGGGGACATGTTTATGGGAAGACACGCGCCAGGTTTGGATGGCAAAGCGCATCTCGTGGCATGCAGTGCAGAAAATTGGCCTTTTTGAGTATACAACGCTGCCTGTAACGCCAATCAAAACAGGAGCCGCAAAGGCGAGGAGTAGCCACCAGCTCACAACCCATCGGCAAATGGGTATGGTAATTTTCGAAGTTAACCAGCGGCGAATAATTCCGCGCCCTTCTTCACTTTGCGATGATTGCATTCTCATTCTTTTTCTGCCTGGTTAACTATGCGCTCGTATTCAAGCGGATGATTGTGCTTGATTTTGTCCTCGGATATTTTGCCGTCAATCCAGACTCTGTCCATAGGAAAATGTCCTGGTTTGAGATGCACATGGTACATATGCCAAATAAGGATGGTTAGGAACGCAAGCAATGCCTCCCAACTGTGTACTGCTCTTGCAACGTCAAGTGCCCAAAGCGGAAGAATGTTTATTGATTTGTCTTCAAACCAGAGTATAAAGCCAGTTAGAATCATCACTACAGAGCCCCAGCTAACTGCGAAATACTCGAATTTTTCGATGTAATTGTATCGGTCGAACTTTGGCTTACTTTTAGCGAGAGCGAAGAAGTACTTAAGCATATGAAAAAGGTCTGTGAAGTCTTTCCATCTTGGAAGAAGTGCTCTGAACTCATTGCGTCCCTCATGGGTTAATGCAGTGTGGATAACGTGGTAAACGGCTAGGCATATTAAGATTATTGCGCCAACACGGTGTAGTATTGCCCGCGCTGTAAATCCACCCATTATTTGGATTACCGTGGCAGAAATTTGCGAATCTGAATAGCGCACCGGCAGACCTGTAATAACAAGCAGAGTGAAGCTAAACATAAGCACAATGTGCTGAATTCTTCGATTTAAAGAGAACCGCTCGAAGTATCGTGTTTTTTCAGCTTGTCTTTTTTCTGCAAGCCCCATTATCCGTTACCTCTCTTCTTGTTCCTTAAGTGCGCCAGTAGATCAAGCGTAATGTAACCACAAAAAGCAAGCATTATTAGAGAGACAAACACTCGATATGCTATGCCAACCCAGAAAACCACTATGTCCTTTTTGGGCGAGGGTTCTAAATGAACACTGCCCTTAGCAAAGTTCTGAGCATTGGTTTGGTGGCACTTGCCGCATACTTTGGGTAGGTTCTTCTTATTTGTTGCCGACCTAGAGTCTCTTGAGGGTTTGATGTCATGGGACCCATGGCAAGAAGCACAATTTGCCGCTAATATATTGCCATATCTATTTGCGATGCCATGATAGCTTATGTTATATGATGCTAGCCTGTTTGCAGGAATTTTGTATTTTTCTTGAATCATTGGGTTCTCATGGCATTTAGAACAGGTCATTCGCACGTTGATAGGGTAAACCGTAGAAGCGGGATTGTAGCTCGAAAGTATTAAGTGGGTCCCGTGGCAATCGCTACATGCCGCCGCATCTAATATGCCACTCATGATTGCTTCACCGTGAATGCTTTTCTGGTAAGTTATTAGCTGCTTTCTATGACATCCCCCGCATGTTTTAGATATGTTAGCTTTGTTGACCAGTGACCTGGGGTTTTCAGGCGCAAGAATTTCGTGCGTCCCATGGCAATCGGTGCAAACTGCAGCAGGTAGAGGGCCGTTTGACTTGTTTAGCTTGCAGTGGACGCTCCTCGTATACAACTTAATTTTTTTTACATTAGTTAGGTTGTATCTAACGGCGGTGGCTGCGTCAGAGTGGCACTTGCCGCAGGTGACGACTATATTGGCACGCGAGACCATGGATCGCGGATCACGGGCTGGTCTGATGTCGTGGGTCCCGTGGCAATCTTTACAAAGCACTATTTTTTTGTTCCCTCGCCGGGCAGTTTGTGCGTGGACACTGGAAGCAAATTGGCGCATGAGTATGATATCTCTATCCCCATCGGCACTTCTCTTGCCATGACATCGGGTACACATAACGGGGGCAACATTTGGACGATGAGGCAATTCTGCGCCAAGTAAATCGGTGTGGCAGTCTGTGCACATCAAGGCATTATGAGACGATTTGGATAAAATTTCTGTGTCAACGTATAGTGAGACTCGCTTTCCTTCAGAGGTTTTGCTCAAACTCTGGGCGCTGTGGCATATAAGGCATTGAGAGTTGTCTGCAAGTGCGACTCCCGGAAGAAAAAAAGGAAACAAAGCCAAGAAAACGAGAAAACCGAGCGGTGGTGCTATGGTATTCAAAATTATAGAGTGTTTTTCCATTGGATTTTGATACGACAATCTCAGTTGGCGCTTTTAGTATATCATAACGAGAGATAAATTGGGAAGACATGCGATTAACCTATGTGTTGGGAATCGAAAGTACTGAAAACTATTAAGGAAATTCCGATAATTTAAATGAAAAATTTTTTATCAAAACACTTGACAATACAACACTCAAGTGTTATAATCCACTTAGGCTTAGGGAGATGTGCTATTAAGCGATTGCTATTCAGTTTAGTTTTGCAGACTCAAGGGTATGAAGTTTATCAGGAGGTGAACCTTAATTGGGCAGAACTGTTGGTATTGATTTAGGAACTACGAACTCTGTTGTAGCCGTGATGGAAGGCGGCGAGCCCGTAGTAATTCCAAATGCAGAAGGCTCGAGACTAACACCATCAATTGTGGCCTTTACTAAAACGGGCGAGCGGCTTGTGGGTATACCTGCAAAGCGCCAGGCTATTCTCAATCCCGAGCGGACGATAGCTTCTATCAAACGAAAAATGGGCACAGACTATAAAGTGACCATTGATAACAAAACATACACGCCGGAAGAAATCTCTGCAATGATTCTTCAAAAGCTGAAGACGGATGCGGAGGCTTACCTTGGCGAAAAAGTGACGGATGCCGTTATTACGGTACCAGCATACTTCAATGATGCTCAGCGAACTGCTACAAAGACGGCTGGTGAGATTGCAGGGCTGAACGTATTGAGGATTATCAATGAGCCCACCGCTGCTTCCTTGGCATACGGTCTTGACAAGAAAGAAAGCGAAACCATCCTAGTTTACGACTTGGGCGGTGGCACTTTTGATGTTTCGATACTAGAAGTCGGCGAAGGAGTATTCGAGGTAAAAGCCACAGCTGGCGATACCCAACTAGGCGGCGATGACTGGGATCAGCGCATTGTTGATTATGTTGCAGATGAGTTTATGAAGCAGGAAGGGATTGACCTGCGCAAGGACCGCCAGGCTCTTCAGAGGTTGCGGGAGGCAGCCGAAAAGGCGAAGATTGAGCTTTCCAGTGTGGTGCACACAAACATTAGCCTGCCGTTCATTACTGCGACACAGGAAGGCCCGAAGCATCTCGATATGACCCTAACAAGAGCGAAATTCGAGGAGCTAACAGCTGATTTAGCAGAGCGCACAATTGGCCCCTTTAAGAGAGCGCTAGCCGATGCCGGGCTAACAGAAAAAGACATTGATGAGATTATACTCGTTGGCGGTGCAACGAGAATGCCACATATCTACGAGCTTGTTAAGCGACTTGGTGGCGGCAAGGAACCTCACAAGGGCGTGAATCCGGACGAGGTTGTTGCAATCGGCGCGGCAATTCAGGCTGGTGTTCTGAGCGGTCAAGTAAAGGACGTGGTATTGCTCGATGTGACGCCGCTTTCCTTAGGTATTGAAACTCTGGGCGGCGTATTTACGAAGCTGATTGAACGTAATACGACGATTCCCACTCGAAAAAGCGAAATTTTCACTACAGCCGTGGATGGCCAGACAGACGTTGAAATTCATGTCCTTCAGGGCGAGCGCGAAATGGCAAAAGACAACAAGACGCTAGGACGGTTCCATCTCGTTGGCATACCGCCGGCGCCGAGAGGTATTCCTCAAATTGAGGTGACGTTCGATATTGACGCAAATGGGATAGTCAACGTCTCAGCCAAGGACAAAGCTACTGGAAAGGAACAGAGCATTACAATTACCGGTTCAACTAGGCTGAGCAAGGAAGAGATAGACCGCATGGTCGCAGATGCCCAGCGTTTTGCAGAGGAGGACCGAAAAGCCCGAGAAGCGGCGGAGACACGAAATAGGGCTGACAGCCTTATTTATCAAACTGAGAAGCTTCTGCGCGACTTGGGCGACAAAGTTCCGAGTGACCAAAAGGTCAATATTGAGAACGCAATCTCGGAGGTGCGTTCAGCGCTAAACTCAAATGACATGGAACGAATCAGGCAGGCGACCGACAATCTACAGCAGGCGTCATATAAGCTTTCAGAGATAATGTACCAGCAAGCGGCGGCAGGTGCAGCAACCGGAGGTGCTGAAGCAGGCGCCCGACAGGAAGGCAAACCTGGCGAAGAGGGCGTCATAGATGCCGAATTTAAAGAGCAGTAACGATGAACGCTGATGGGTGTGGCACGCTGATGTTTGCGAGCCGCACCATGGACGGCAGTGTAAAAATCTCTTAACCGGAGGTGAAACAGCCGTGAGTATCTTAAGATGGGATCCATTTCGTGAGTTGGAAAACTTGCGTGAAGATGTAAATAGGCTCTTCCAGGAAGCTATGACAAGACCTGGACGGGGAGCGCCAGCTTCTAGGTCGTGGGCGCCACCTGTGGATGTTGTTGAGTACGAAGATAAGTTCGTACTCCGGGCGGAGCTGCCTGGAATGAGCAAAGAAGACATGGATGTTGAGATGCATGGCGATACGCTCACCATCCGTGGAGAGCGCAAATTCGAACAAGAAGAAGGAAAAGAAAATTATGTCCGCATCGAGCGGGCGTATGGCAAGTTTCAGCGTTCGTTTACACTGAATGTGCCAGTAAAGGCCGACGAAATTAAGGCAACTTACAAGGACGGCATACTCGAGGTTACCGTCCCTAAGGCAGAAGAAGTTAAGCCAAAGAAGGTCGAGGTAGCTATAGAATAACATGTCAATGAAGGGGGAATGAGCGAAAAAAGAAAGCCGAGTCGCAAGCATTTCCCATTCCCCCTTCTTAATTCGAGTTCCTATGAACTACAAAGATTATTACGCCATACTCGGAGTAAAAAGAGACGCCACCGAAAAAGAAATCAAGCAAGCCTATCGTAGGTTAGCCCGGAAATACCACCCGGATGTAAACCCTGGCAACAAGGAAGCCGAGGAAAAATTTAAAGAAATTAGCGAAGCCTACGAGGTATTAAGCGATAAGGAGAAGCGCGCAAAGTACGATATGCTAAGTCGCGAACCTTGGGCTGCTACGGCAGGTGGTCCGGGAGGTTTCACCTACGAGACGTTTGGCGATTTTGACCTTGGAGGTGGATTTGGGGGGTTCAGCGATTTCTTTGACATGCTCTTTGGACCTCGCGGAGGAATGCGCACACGCCCAGCTAGGGGAGCAGACGTCGAAGCGCAGATAGAGGTCACACTCCAAGAGGCATATGAAGGGGCAACAAAAACGTTCTCGATTCCCATCGAGCCAGGGAAGCCGCCACAGCGGTTCGAAGTTAAAATTCCTCCTGGTGTTGCTGATGGGTCGCGAATTCGGCTTGCAGGCAAAGGTGCACCTGGTCCAACAGGAGAACGAGGCGATCTCTACCTAATAGTAAGAGTTCGCCCGGATTCGCGCTTCGAGAGAAGAGGAGATGATTTATACACAGAAGTAACCATACCTTTCGCCACAGCTGCTCTTGGAGGAGAGGTCACCGTTCCCACGCTCAAGGGTCGTATTACGATGAAGGTGCCGCCGGGCACACAAGGAGGGCAGACATTTCGGCTTGCTGGGCAAGGAATGCCCCGTTTGAATAAGCCTGGAAGAGGCGACCTATATGTTCGGGTGCAGATTGCCGTGCCGAGGCATTTGACTCAGAGGCAAAGGGAAATAATCCAAGAGCTTGCTGGGGCAGCATAGAACGCAGGCGGATTACTGTTTTGGAAACAGAACGCCGTCTGTGGTCTGTGAAGGGAGTGACATATAATGGCGCAGAGAGATGAAGATGAACCCTTATACATGATAGGCGTAGCGGCTAAACTGTGTGAGATGCATCCGCAGACGCTCAGAATGTATGAGCGCATCGGGCTCATCAAGCCCAAGCGCGTTGGAAGAAAAAACCGCATGTATTCAGATCGCGACATTGAGCGACTGCGCCAAATTCAGCGTCTCACCCAGGATTTAGGTGTTAATCTTGCCGGCGTTGAAGTCATATTTCGCCTGCTCGAGCAGATGGAAAATATGCGGAAAACCATGGAAGAAGAGATGAACCGCATGAGGGAGGAGATGGAACGCCGAATAATGGAGCTCGAGCAGCAGCGTTAGTTATAACAAATATGGTCTGTTTAATTAACATATGGCAGGCAATAGGTGTAACTTAGATGGGCTTACTAAAGAAAAGTTCCACGACCAATATCCATGAAAGCAAACGTGGCCTATTCATTCTTTTGCTCATAGCCTGTAACTGCTTAATTAGAAACTAACTTGAAGCCTACTTTGGGCGTGTCCAGTCTCCGGCTTATATTGCTAGAAGCCCCTGTTGTTTCTTTACCTCCCTTGCGATTTGCTCTTTTGCTCAGTTGCGCCAGCATTCTCTCTTAAGCTAGGGTAGACGTTAAAATATCGTTCGTGAGAAAGGCCATCAGGTTTACAAATGCCACCTCCTGTGATATAATTACGCGGTTTGCCTTAACTGACGGGCAGAAACATGTTTGCGGATACTATTTCATGGAGGTTTGCACATGCCGACGACGATAGAATATGTCCTAGCGCGGGAAATCCTCGATTCACGAGGGAATCCTACAGTTGAGGTTGAGGTTCACCTTGCCGATGGAAGCATAGGCAGGGCGGCGGTTCCCTCTGGGGCTTCTACAGGTGCCCATGAGGCGGTTGAGCTTAGGGATGGCGACAAGTCTCGCTACCTTGGGAAGGGAGTAAAGAAGGCGGTTGATAATGTAAATGAGCGAATTGCTGCTGAAATCATTGATCTAGACGCCACCGACCAAGTTGCAATTGACGAACTAATGATTGAACTTGACGGCACACCAAACAAAAGCAACCTTGGGGCGAACGCAATTCTAGGTGTTTCGCTTGCGGTTGCAAAGGCAGCTGCTGAATCGCTAGGTTTGCCACTTTACAGATACATTGGAGGGACTAGCGCACGCGAGCTGCCAGTTCCGATGATGAATATTCTCAATGGTGGCAAGCATGCAGACAACAGCGTTGATCTCCAGGAGTTCATGGTTATGCCTTTAGGCGCCCCAAACTTTGCAGAAGCTCTCAGAATGGGTGCTGAAGTTTTCCATAATTTAAAGACGGTTCTAAAGAGCAAAGGAATGAGTACCGCAGTCGGTGATGAGGGGGGATTTGCCCCTAACCTCCAGAACAACGAGCAAGCAATAGAAGTCATTATTGAAGCCATCCAGAAAGCAGGCTACCAGCCGGGCAAGGATGCGTATATTGCCCTTGACCCAGCGGCGTCTGAGCTTTATGACGAGGCTAAAAAGAAGGGTGAAGAAGGAAAATACTTTTTCTGGAAATCGAATATACTAAAGACTAGAGAAGAGATGGTAGATTTTTGGGCTAACTTAGTTGAAAAATACCCAATTATTCTAATCGAGGACGGCATGGCTGAGGATGACTGGGATGGCTGGAAGATGCTCACGGAGCGGCTTGGGAAAAAGATTCAGCTCGTTGGAGATGATGTCTTCGTAACAAACACCAACCGCATTAAAAAAGGCATCGAAATGGGCGTAGCGAACTCCGTTCTAATAAAGCTCAATCAGATTGGCACGCTGACTGAGACGCTGGCGGCGATTGAGTTAGCAAAACGCCACAACTACACTGCAGTGGTATCCCATCGTTCGGGCGAAACCGAAGATGCAACCATCGCTCATGTTGCAGTGGCTATGAATACCGGCCAAATCAAGACTGGTGCACCATCGCGCACCGACAGAGTTGCAAAATACAACGAGCTCCTGCGGATTGAAGAGGAGCTGGCCGACACAGCGGTTTTCCGCGGCCTTGACGTATTCTACAATCTTAGGAAATCGTGAGACGAACCAAAATTATTTGCACAATAGGCCCTGCGACCGAATCGCCAGAGATGCTTCGGCGGCTTGCAAAAGCTGGCATGAACGTCGCGCGCCTTAATTTTTCGCATGGCACGCGGGAAGGACACGGCCGGCTGATACAAGAAATCCGAGTAATTGAGGAGCAAATAGGGACGCCGATTGCTATTCTTCAGGACCTGCCGGGCACAAAATTAAGAACAGGTCGAATGCCGCCTGGTGGAATTAGCCTCGTAGCCGGACAGCGTTTCATCTTTACCACACGCGATGTCCCGGGAAGCGCTGAGGAAGTGAATTTGCCGTATCCGGAGTTGGTTCGTCAGGCAGTTCCAGGTGGGCGAATTTTTGTAGATGATGGGCAACTTGAATTCAAAATCGAATCCGCCACCGAGACGGATATAATCACCCAAGTAGTCATTGGTGGCGTGCTGGGCGCTCATAAGGGCGTCAACATGCCAGGAGCGCGCATTAGCCTCCCATCAGTCACAGAAGCTGATATAGAGGATTTGAAGTTTGGATTGGAAAAGGGTATCGATTGGGTTGCGGCTTCGTTCATTAGGTCTGCAAGCGACCTTGCACCGATTAGGAAAATTATCGGAGATGCTGGAAAACCTGTTCGGTTGATTGCCAAGATTGAGAAAGCCGAGGCAGTCGAAGAGATAGATTCTATCATTAATGCGGCTGATGGGATAATGATTGCGCGAGGCGACCTCGGGGTTGAAATGCCTCTAGAGCAAGTCCCAGTGGTTCAAAAGATGATCATACGGAAGTGCAATGAGGCAGGAAAACCCGTCATAACTGCTACCCAGATGCTGGACTCAATGATTCGGAATAGGCGTCCGACCCGCGCTGAGGTTACCGATGTGGCAAATGCGATCTACGATGGAACGGATGCCACAATGCTTTCGGGGGAAACAGCAATTGGAGCGTTTCCCATTGAGGCCGTCGAGATGATGTCAAAAATCGCTGTTCAAGCTGAGGAGACTATAGACTATAGAGCCGTACAGAAGAAGAAAATATTAGGTGCGGCGAATACGGTAACCGAAGCAATCGCCCAAGCAACCGTTGAAATTGCTGGCGATCTCAATGCCACTGCAATTGTAACACCGACGTCATCGGGTGCAACTGCGAGGGCAGTTTCAAAGTACAGGCCAACTGCACCTATAATTGCAGCTGCCACTTCGATGGCGACTTATCGGCAGTTGGCGCTTTTGTGGGGCGTGTATCCAATGCTTGTCAAGCCTAGTCGGAGTACTGACGAGATGATATCTGAGGCTGTGGACGGAGTCATGCGCGCTGGGCTTGTTAAACCCAACGATACAATAGTTCTGACAGCAGGCGTTCCGGCAGGCGTCCCCGGTAGGACCAACTTAATCAAAGTCCACACCGTTGGCCAGCCAATCACAACTTAGTTCCATGCTAAACTAGCTGTAAAGGAAAGAAAATAATACCTCTCTTCCATCGGCAAGTAAAGTAAATAAAATAAGGTAATTGGGTGGGGTAGTAATTCAATGCCTAAAGCATCTCCCAGCATATTTTTGATGAGAACTACGAGGCTACGGAAGCGCCCTAAAAAAGCATATAGGTTTTTATTAATCCTAGGTTATTCTTTCGCAACCATACTTGCAGTACTCTGCCTATGGCATATCGTAAGCAAGATTACTGAGCCTTACATCCTTGACTCTCGCGAATCTCGAGAGAAAACGCAGATTGAGCGTGAGATAGCCCGAATTGAAGCTGAGAACCGCAATCTGAGGAGCGAGATTGCATACCTAAAGACGAAAGCTGGAATCGAGGCAGAAGCTAGAAAGCTGGGCATGGTCAAAGAAGGTGAGATTGCGCTTATAGTACAGAGTCCAAGCAAGGAAGAGTCGGAGCGAAGTGCAGGGGAGAACGCCCATCCCAACATATGGCAGAGAATAGCGGGCGAAGTTGCATGCTTTTTTGTAACCGACAGCGTAGAATTGCATCCGAACTAACCGTAGATTCCAGTTTAAAATCCTGCTATAATTTAATAGCTAGAATTTAATCGCGAGGGCTTTGGTGGGCACCCCCTGGGTGTCGGGCCAAAGCCCTTTTGGGGTTTGTGCTGTGAATCTCGACCTTGTTTTGAAAATTTTCCAGGAAATGCAAGAGTTGCGCCAGGCATGCGACGTGTTGCAAGTTGGCGGCAGGACAGTCCAAGTTGAGGGACTGACCGCGGCTGCAAAAGGGGCCTTTGTTGCTGCAATCCATCGCCTTCTCAACAGGCCCTTGCTTTTGATTACTTTCAATTATGAGCAGGCTGAAGCGCTTTATGATGATATGGCCGCCTTCGGTTATGAGGATGGCGAAGTAATCTTGGTGCCGCCGGCCGAGGGTATGACTTACCAAGAGGGCGATACTGATGTAGATGTCATTGGGCGGCGGCTTTCTGCAATGGTATGCTTGCTCGACAATAAACCAGTTGTTGTGATTGCTCCCATAGGCTCCGTTCTTCAGAAAACTCTCCCTCCCAGTGTGCTGTCCGCCTCCAGAATAAGAATCGAGAATGGCGAAATGCTCGACCTTGAAGCTTGTGTGCGCGCTTTGGTTGACCTTGGATATGATCGCACGGCCATGGTTGAGCGCCAGGGAGAGTTCAGCCAGCGAGGCGGCATTCTTGATGTATTTCCATCTACTGAAAGCATGCCATATAGAATCGAATTATTTGGCGATGAGGTGGAAAGCATCCGCTCGTTCAGTGTAGAGTCGCAGCGTTCCCATGCAGAAACAGCTTACATTGACATTGCACCTGCCCGTGAAGTTTTGCTTGAGCCTGGGGTTGCAGAAGCGGCAGTTGCTAGTCTTCGCAAGCTCCTTGAATCTTCCATTTCGGACCTTGATTGTGAGGCTCAGGCAAGGTTGGAAGATCATATTGAAGACGATATCGCAAGGATAGGCAACCGTGCGTGCTTCGATGGGATTGAATACTACCTGCCTATCATCTATCAGAATGCATCATGCATACTCGACTATCTGCCGCAAGATGGACTAGTTGTAGTTGACGAACCGCACCAGATAAAGTCGCATTGGGAACAGCTTTACCAAGAGCTAGCCGAGACTCGTGCGGCCCATGTAAAGCGCGGCGACATCCTACCACTTCCAGTGGACCATTTCGTTCCGTTTAACGATGCGATGTCGTTGTTGGCGGGTAGAGGTTGCAATCTCATTCTTTCACTTCTCTCGAGAACGGTTCCTTGGTTTAATCCAGATACACGAATTGTGATTCCGTCCGCCCCGATGGATGCATTCGGGGGGCAAATGAACGTGCTCATAGAGCAGTTGAAGACTTGGCTTTCGAATCAATGCAAGGTTGTATTGGTATCGAACCAGTCGCACAGGGTAGTCGAATTGCTCACGGAGCATGAGCTTTCTGTGGTGGATTTCGAGGAGCAAAGTCGCGGCGGTAGCGGCATTTGCGTTGTAAACGGAACTCTGCGGTCTGGGTTCAAAGTTACAAATGCCAGGCTGATGGTTGCTACCGATGGAGAGATGTTTGGTCTTAGCAGGCTTCGACGGCCGAAGAAAGCATCCAGGCGCGGATTGCCAATATCCTCGCTTCTCGAGCTTGCAGAAGGTGATTATGTAGTGCATATCAATCATGGCATTGGCCGATACCGTGGATTAACAAAACTCTCGGGTGCGTGCGGCGACCGCGATTACATCTTGGTAGAGTATGCCGGCACAGACAGGCTATACGTCCCGGTAGACCAAATTGACCGCATCCAAAAGTATATCGGCGTTGAGGGACAGACGCCGACCTTGAACCGGCTCGGTGGTAGCGAATGGGCTAGGACTACTAAGCGAGTAAAGCAGGCTGTTAAAGAGATGGCCAAAGAACTTCTAGCTCTCTATGCAGCAAGGCAGACTATCGAGGGGCACAGTTTTGGACCGGACACGCCGTGGCAGCAGGAGCTAGAATCTGCGTTTGGATATCAGGAGACGCCGGACCAAATGGAAGCTATTCAGGAGGTTAAGCAGGATCTTGAGTCGCCCAAGCCAATGGACCGCCTAATATGCGGCGATGTTGGTTACGGCAAGACTGAGGTAGCCATTCGTGCGGTGTTTAAAGTAGTCAACGATGGAAAGCAGGCGGCAGTTCTAGCGCCGACTACTGTTCTTGCCCAGCAGCATTTCAATACATTCCGCGAGCGCTTTGCAGCCTATCCAGTCAATATTGAGATGTTAAGTCGTTTCCGAAGCCGAGCTGAGCAAAAGAAAGTCATCGAGGGCCTGCGAACCGGCGTTGTGGACGTTGTGATTGGCACCCATCGGTTGCTATCGAAAGACATAGAATTCCGAGACCTTGGGTTGTTAGTGGTGGATGAAGAGCAGAGGTTTGGCGTGGCGCAAAAAGAGCGACTTAAACAACTTAGGAAAACGGTTGATGTTCTTACATTGACTGCTACGCCGATTCCCAGGACCCTTCAGATGTCGCTATCGGGCATAAGGGACATGAGCTTAATGGACGACCCTCCAGAGGGCCGGATGCCAATTAAAACCTATTGCCGCGAATACGACGACAACCTTATCCGCGATGCGATTCTGAGAGAGCTCGACCGAGGCGGGCAGGTGTACTTTGTTCATAATCGAGTAGAGAATATCGAGCATGTTGCTGAACATGTTCGCCGCCTGGTTCCCCATGCACGTGTTGAGATAGGCCATGGTCAAATGCCTGAGGATCAGCTTGAGAGGGTCATGCTTGATTTCTATGAGCATAGATTTGATGTACTTGTTTGCACTACCATTATCGAAAGTGGTTTAGATATTCCAAATGCAAACACAATAATTATTAATAATTCGGATAGAATGGGGCTTGCACAACTTTATCAGCTTCGTGGCAGAGTTGGGCGTTCGAATCGCCAAGCATACGCCTACTTGCTGTATGAGCCGCATAGGATAATGTCTGAGACTGCCGAAAAGCGTTTGCAGGCTATCAAAGAGTTTTCGGAATTAGGGTCTGGCTTTAGGATTGCGCTTCGAGACCTTGAGATACGGGGAGCGGGCAACCTTCTGGGGCCAGAACAGCATGGTCAAATGGCTGCTGTTGGCTTCGACATGTATTGTCGTCTTCTAGCCGAGGCAGTACAGGAAATTAAAGGAGAAGAGCCTGATAAGTTCGATCTTCCGCCGGCGGACTTGCCGATGGATGCCTATATCCCGACGGACTACATACCTAGCGAAGGCCTAAGATTGGAATTCTACAAGCGCATGACTGCTGTTCGATGCTTGGAGGATGTAGATGAAATTGCCGAAGAAATGAAGGACCGTTTTGGAGAGCTTCCAACCCCAGTGAAGAACTCGCTCGATATCCTGAGGCTTAGGTTGAAAGCGGTGGGCATCGGCATTGAGGGAATTACCTCAGACAAACGCCAAGTAATTATCAAGTTTGCACATGGAGTAAGGCTTGCGCCAGATGTCGGCTTGTTTTTAAAAAAGGAATTCCCTGGAGTGATTTTTTCGATTGACAGGATTATTGTGGATGCAAGAACTCCAGAGCTCCTACCGCTCTTGAATAAAATTCTTGCTGCCCTGCCTGAGGCGCTTGAGGAATCTAAGCAGATGTATCTCTCCATACTAAAATAGACAGGGGTGCAGGATGATTAGAGTAGTTGTAATCGGTGGGGGCGCTGGCGGCATGCTTGCTGCTGGGCGGGCTGCTGAATGTGGCGCGAAGGTAATTTTGCTGGAGCGAAATAGCATTCTTGGCAAGAAACTCAGAATTACTGGTAAGGGCCGGGGCAATGTAACAAATATCGCCGAACTTGATGATTTTGTGAGTGCTTTTGGTCCGAATGGCAAGTTTCTTTATGGTGCGTTTTCTAGGTTTTCCAATGATGATCTTATTTCCCTCTTAGAACGCCTTGGGGTCCCAACCAAGGTGGAAAGAGGAGGCCGCGTGTTTCCTCAATCCGACCGTGCCTCGGATGTTGCCGACGCATTGGAGCGCTGGCTTCGCGAGCTTAGGGTGGACATTCGCCTTGGAACAAGGGTTCATGGATTGGTTGTTGAGAAAAAGGACCAAGGTGGAGGGGATAATGAGGAGACACCAAGCAAGAAGAGTCGTTCCTATTCTCCTGCGCTCTTCTCATCCTTTATCTCAGGCGTTAGGGTTTTCTCTGGAGTAATTCCAGCCGATGCGGTTGTTTTGGCAACAGGAGGCATTACCTATCCTAGAACTGGTTCGACTGGCGATGGATACCGGATTGCTGCTGAGGTTGGACATACCATTGTTCCTCCAAAGCCATCGCTTGCTGCTCTAGAGACAGCGGAACCGTGGGTTTCCCAACTCCAGGGTCTGAGCCTTAGAAATGTAACGGCTACTTTATTTTCCGAAAAAAAGAAGCTTGCTATTGAGTTCGGCGAGATGCTTTTCACGCATTTCGGAGTTTCGGGGCCAATAATTCTCACGCTAAGCAAGGTCTATGCTGGGCTGTCGCACAAGTCTGGGGTATCAGTTTCCATCAACCTAAAACCCGCTCTGAGCCGCGAGCAATTGGAAAGCAGGCTCATCAGCGATTTTTCCCAAAAGAAGCAATTCAAAAATTATCTTCCCGCCCTGCTGCCAAGGACGCTCATTCCGGTTTTTATTAACCTGAGCGGTATTCCTGCTGATCTTCCTGTGAATCGCATAACGAAAACTCAGCGAAAGAAGATTATTGATTTGCTTATGGACTTCAGACTTCAGATAACAGGCGCCAGGCCGGCCGAGGAAGCGATTGTAACCTCCGGCGGTGTTTCTCTAAAGGAGATAGACCCTCGCACAATGGGGTCCTTGTTGGTATACGGTTTGCATTTTGCAGGTGAAGTAATTGATATTGATGCCACAACCGGCGGGTATAATCTTCAAGCGGCGTTCACCACTGGTTGGATTGCGGGCGAAAGCGCGGCAAATGTTTTGTGCGCTACAAAGAAAACTCAAGAGTCAAACTCTTGAGTAAATGAAGGGAAATATGCATGCAGAAGGGAAAATAAAGGATTGATAAAGAAGAAAGCTGAGGTGCTTTCCGATGAAAAAAATCACTTTGCTTTTTGTTACTCTCATGGGGTTTGCATCGGTCGTGTTTGCAGTTGGTCAGCCTGGTGATGTAATCATTGGCCAGGAGGTGGTTCTTCGGATTCGGTTCCCAGCAGGCGGCTATTCGGTTGAGAAACGGGCGGAAATTGTCACACAGAGGATTAACGAGCTGCTAGGTTCCGAACCCTTTGAACCTTCTGATGTTAAGGTTGCGGTTCGTAATAAAGAGTATGCTGTGCTCATCGGTGACGACATTATCATTACTGCGGATAAGGAAACGGCAAGGTTCAACAAGACAACACCTGAGAGGCTTGCTAATATCTGGGCAGAAAACCTGCGGCGTGTGATTCCCAAGGCAAAAGCCGAGCCGAGGTAGGCATCGTTGCTGTGAGGAAATTAACCGCAAGGTAAGTATAAGCTATAAGGAAAGCCCCAGTGGAATGGCTTTGTTTGCCTTAAGTGGGGCAGGCAAAAAAAAAGTTTTTGGGGAATTGAGGGAAGATAGTTATTAATAGTTCCTCTCAATTCCCCATTATTAGTTCTTATGGTTTATAAATGACTATTTGGAAAGCCCCTTGGACCTTGAAATTAAGGATGGACCAGATTTCGACGAAAAGTTTTCCATCAGCGGCACCTGTGACTGCTATGTTGGGAGTTGTTCCTCCGGCGGTTACGGGTGTTACGATTGCGACGTAGTTAGTGCCATCGTAATTTTCAATTGTGCCGTCGTATTTTGTAATCGTAATATCATACCGTTGAGCATCGTCATTTAACTCGCAACTTATGTTAGGTGTACCCGAAGCTTTTGTTCCGTTGGAGTTGATATAGGCATAGGCAATGGGATTTGCACGGTTGGTAGCTCCATCAGATGCTCCGGGATATACCACTCGAATATCTCCTTCCGCTTTTATTGCAACTTTGTTTTCATTGTTGCGGCTAATTACGTGCAAGGCAGGGTTAGTATTTGAAGCTCCCTGGTCGAAGATGCCAGCCGTTCCTGATTCAGAATAGCCGACGATTGCCGAACCAGTAGTCCCGATGCCTTTTATGGCGTATCCTGTGCCTGAGTTGGATGCGGTGACGAGGCCATTTTCTGCGTCAACCTCTCCAATAATTCCCATTGGGACCTGGATATCTGCCGCACTAATAGTGCCATCAAGTATTTTAGCGCTTGTGACCGAATTATCTGCCAGCATGGCGTCGACCACGCCGCCAGAGGCGATTGAGAACTCGTTTTCATTGAGTGTTAGACCGGCGCCAGCTGTGTAAGTGCCGCCGCTTTCATCGGCCGCTGGTGCCCATGCTGTACCATTCCACTTTATTACCTCTCCAGCTGAGGCTCCACTCTGAGAAAGATCATTGAGTTGTATCGTTCCATCGGCAATTTTTGAGCTATCAACCGAGTCATTTGCTAGCATTGTCGAAGTAATGCCTGCTGAAGCAATAGAGAATGAAGTTCCTATCAAAGCGAGTCCATCACCGGCTGTATATGTGGTGTCGTTATCTTGTGCGGGAGTCCATACTGTTCCATCGAACTTGAGCACCTCACCTGCTGATGCACCATTGGAGGCGAGGTCGGCTAGAAGGATTGAGCCATCCTGTATTTTTTGGCTGGTGATTGAGTTGTCGGCTAGTTTCTCAGCAGTTACCGACCCATTGGCAAGCATGGACTCTGTTATGCCCTGAGGTGCGACTGAAAAGATATGTTCACTCAAGTTCAATCCTTCGCCAGCTGAATAGGTAATAGGCTCCTGCCATGTACCCACGCCTTCAGCATCGGATGTCAATACTTTTCCAGTGCCAGGCATTGTTGTCAGTTTGAAGCCTGTCATTTCTGCGAGGCCCAAGAATTTGGCAGCCGGTCCGGTGCCAGATGTCGAGATGGTCAGTGCTGGACTTGAATTGGCAGGATTGCTTACGGAAAACTGGGCTGCTGGACCAGTTCCGGAGTTTGTGACCGATAAAACAGCGTTTGCACTTGAGGCACTACCTGAGTATGGCAGGACAAGATCCCCTGCGCGTATCGAGAATGGCGTAGAGTAGAGCTTTATCCTAGGCGACAAGGCAACTCCCGGATCACCAACGGCGATTTCAAGCCAAATGTCTTCATGTCCAGCGATGTCAGCCGGTGTGATTGGCTCGATTTCGGTTGTGAACACTCCACCGGAAGTTCTGACAGTTTTTTTAGTTGATGTCCAAAATGCGGTCCCTCCGCTCTCCTCTGAATATAATTTAAATTGAATTTGGTAATCGCCATCGGGTACAATCTGGCCTGCGGAGTCGGTTAATTTACCTTGGTAGCTGATTGCATTTGGAACAGTTTGTGCTGTTACCGACGAGGCGGCTAGAGCTAGGAGAATTGCAAACAGACAAAAGCTTGGTATGCGCATACTGATCCTCCTCTGTTTTCGCTCATTTTTAGGAAAACCCTATTAGCACATGAGCTTGCTAGTTGTGGTATATATCATTTATGCGCATACCACTAAATAATTAAACCAAAATTGCTTGTTTTATTATAGGATATATTTGCTTAGGTCTTCATTTTTCACAATATTTTCAAGTTTCTCGCGTACATAGGCAGCGTCAATTGTGATAGGGCTCGATGTTAGTTCGGGTGCGTTGAATGATATGTCCTCAAGTAGTCGCTCCATGACTGTGTGAAGGCGCCGTGCGCCAATGTTTTCCGATTGGGCATTGACCTCCGCTGCGATTCTAGCGATTTCCGTGATGGCATCCTGCGTAAATGTTATGCTGACTCCTTCAGTTGCCAATAGAGCGGTGTATTGCTTTACGAGCGCATTCTTAGGTTCGGTGAGTATTCGTTCGAAATCTTTTTCCTGTAAGGAGTCCAGCTCTACTCTGATAGGTAGGCGTCCCTGAAGCTCAGGAATAAGGTCCGAAGGTTTTGTTACATGGAAAGCACCGGCGGCGATAAACAGGATATGGTTCGTCCGTACGGGGCCATATTTTGTGATTACCGTTGAGCCTTCAATTATGGGAAGAATGTCACGCTGGACGCCTTCGCGGGAGACTTGTGGCCCGCCGTCGGTGCCCTTTTCTCTGCCTGCAATTTTGTCAAGCTCATCCACAAAAATTATGCCCGATTGTTCAGTGCGTTCAATTGCTTCACGGACTACTTGATCGTGGTCTACGAGCTTTTGGGCTTCCTCGAGGGCAATAATATCTTTTGCCTCACGTATTGTGACAGTTTTTGTCCTTCGGCGGCGAATTATTGGGCCAAGCATGTTCTGGATATCCATGCCCATTTCCTCCATGCCTTGTGGCGTAAAGACTTGGAGGAAAGGCGGGCCGCCGCTCTCTTCGACCTCTATCTCAATTTTTTGGTCATCGAGGACCCCCTCAATCAGCTGCTTTCTTAGTTTTGCTCGAATTCGCTCTTTGCGCTGGCGGTCCTCCCGTTCGAGCTGCTCAGATTCGGGGGTCTCTATATGCTCAGGCTGTGGTTTTTGCACGCCGAACAATTGGCCAACAATTTGATATGCCGCGTCGAATTCTCTTGGACGATGTTCTTTTTCAGGTTTGGAAATCGGTTCCATTATGTCGAGAATACGCTCGATTGCTAGATTTTTTGCTATGTCTTGTACCTCAGCAATCTTCTCGTTCTCGACCATTCGCACGGCAAGTTGAACTAAGTCTCTAACCATTGAGTCGACGTCGCGTCCGACATAACCAACTTCTGTGAACTTTGTAGCTTCGACCTTGATAAACGGTGCGTTGGCTATTTGGGCCAGACGGCGGGCAATTTCGGTTTTGCCGACGCCTGTTGGGCCGATCATTAAAATGTTTTTTGGGATGACCTCGTCTCGTATTTCCTCGCTTAGCAGTCGGCGCCTGTAGCGATTACGTAGGGCAATTGCCACTGCGCGCTTTGCCCTTTCCTGCCCAATGATATATTTGTCCAATTCCTCGACTATTTGTCTAGGGGTAAGATCCTCCATGGTGAACCTCGCTAGTAACAAGCACAGAACATATCAAAAATATTTTTCGATAATTACTCGAGTACCTCCACTGTTATTTTATCATTTGTATATACGCAAATTGTAGATGCAATAAGCAGAGCTTCTTTGACAATCTTTTCCGCAGGCAAATTTGAATGGCGGGCTAACGCACGTGCCGCTGCCAGGGCGAAGCCGCCGCCAGAACCTATTGCTGCGATTCCATCGTCTGGCTCGATTACCTCGCCATTCCCTGAAAGAACCAATACGTGTTCCTTATCTGCAACAATCATCAATGCCTCGAGTCGCCTAAGTATTCTATCAGTCCGCCATTCTTTTGCAAACTCTCGGACGGCGCGAAGGAGGTTTCCATGTGACTCTTCTAACTTTGCCTCGAATTTATCGGAGAGCGTGTATGCGTCAGCGACCGAACCGGCAATTCCGGCGAGGACCTTGCCGTCGTACATTCGACGAACTTTTTTTGCTCCTTGCTTCATTATTGTGTTCTCGATTGTTACCTGGCCGTCGCCTGCAATAGCTGTCTTGCCGTTGTGGTTTATTGCGACAATTGTAGTAGCGTGCATGAAGATACCTCCTGGTCACGAGTGGTCGGAATCTTTATCGCCCAAAGGCCAGCTTTCAACACCATTTTCTTCCACTCGCGCCCTTGGGTGAGCCTGGTCATATACCTCTTTTAGGCGCTCGCGGGTGATATGGGTGTAAATTTGAGTTGTGGAGATGCTGGAATGTCCAAGTAATTCCTGAATTGAGCGCACATCTGCTCCGTGCTCGAGCATGTGCGTAGCAAAGGTATGGCGAAGAACATGAGGGCTAATCTTTATTTCTTCGCTTACGTCGTTGAAGTATTTGTCAAGCAGGCGGTGCACACTTCGCACGGTGAGCCTACGCCCAAATCTATTGAGAAAAAGCGCGTTTTCTGTGGCGCCATCCCTGCGTTTTGCTAGGAGTTTGGGGCGGCCGAAGTTGATATAGGCATCAAGGGCCTCTTGTGCTGGCCTTCCTATGAAGGTAATCCTTTCCTTGGAACCCTTTCCAAGCACTCGAATCTCGCCGTTGGTGAGGTCAAGGTCATGAAGATTGATACCCACGATTTCGCTGACTCTTGCACCAGTGGCGTAGAGCACCTCGAGTATTGCCCTATCGCGCAAGCCGATTGGCTCAACCAAATTCGGCATTTGCATAAGTGCATTGATTTGTTCTTCCCGCAGGAATTTCGGTAGCCTTTTTTCGATTCTTGGCCTAGATAACCCTATCGTTGGGTTGGAACTCATTAAGCCCCTTCGCACCAGATATTTAAAAAAGGCGCGTAGTGATGAAAGCTTTCGGGCACTAGATGTTTTGCCAATGCCAAGTCGATGTAGGCGCGCCATGTATCTTCGCACTACCTTTGAATCGATGTACCAAGGCTCAGTAACCAAACCTTCGTCATCAAGGAAGGCGAGAAACTGTTTGATATCCGTCGCATAGCTCCTGACCGTGTTCGGCGAGGCGTTCCTTATAGCTCGCAAGTGATTTATGAAACGCTCAAGTTCTTGGTGCATGGAACTCCCTGGAATATTTGATAGACAGCTAGGAATAACGGATATGATGCAAAGGTTACCTTTGCTTGTTACTTTCCCAAACTGTCATTCTGTTATTCCAATCTCCCAAGCAAACCTTTATTCGCTTCGAACATTTCGTCGACCATAGACTTTATCTCGGCCAAGCTAAGTACAGCCGAAGTTAGCGGATCGTAATAGATTGCGTGGTATATTTTTTCACGATTGCCCTGAAGGCAACCTTCGACTGCTAGCTCCTCACACTGGGCGCTGATGCTGTTCAAGAGCGCACACTGAGGTGGAAGTGGGCCGACTTTGATTGGGTCGAGGCCGCGTTTGGATGCAAGCACGGGCACCTCTACGCAACAACCCTGTGGCAGGTTGTCTATGATACCATTGTTGCGCACATTGCCATTGAACTCAAACAAGGTGCCGTCGCCAAAAGTTGCATTAAATATGCTTGCTGCGTATTCGTGTCCCCTTTCAAGCCGCACGGGTGCTTCGAGAGCTGCTTTGATGCTGTCCCTCCATGTGTCCTCTCGTCGGAGATATTCATTTAGTATGTAGGCGTGGTGGCCTGGATTCCAGCCAGTTCCGGTGGTGCAGTATTTTTCAATTAAGTCTGGGCGTTTCCTAAACCAAGCTACATATTCGGAGTTGTGTCCGCTAGATTCGGTTACATAATACCCGAGATGCAAGAACATCTCATTTCTTACCTGTTCGTGGTTATATATTTCTGGTCTTGTTGTAATTGCCTCTCGAATGAGAGGATAGGCATCTTTGCCGTTCCATTTAAAGTCCAAATACCAAGCTTGGTGGTTGATTCCAGCACAATGGTATGTAATCTCCTCATATGGTGCGCCAATCCAGCTAGCAAGCATCATTGCTGTTCCTTGGACGCTATGGCACAAACCTGATATCGTCAGTTTTGGATACTCGCTTTGCATTGCTCGGCACAGCATTGCCATTGGGTTCGTGTAGTTTAGCACAATGGCATTAGGAGCATACTTTTCAATGTCTGCAGCAATTTCAAGCATCACTGGGATTGTTCTTATGGCTCGGAAAATACCTGAAGGCCCCCTTGTATCACCAACGTTAATGTCGACCCCATATTTTTTGGGAATTTCAATATCTGTGCGGAAAACTTGGGGGCCTCCTTGGAGAATGGTAATTAGAACGCCATCTGCGCCTTCTAGAGCTTCTTTGCGGTCAAGTGTAGTAATTACTTTTGCAGGGTATTTTCCTGCTTCTATGATTCGATTGACAGCAGCTTTGCTAAAGTCGAGGCGCTCTTGATCAATGTCCATGAGTGCAAGTGTGCTGTCTGCAAGAGCAGGGAACGTAAGAATGTCCCTGACAAGGCCGCGAGTGAACCCGAAGCTTCCCGCTCCGATAAATGCAATTTTGCGTGGCATAATTAGAATTCCCCTTCTACTTTTATAGATTAGCAAAATGATGGAACCGTTTATCTTAAAGGCAACGAACCGGATTTCATGCTCATGCGAGGCATCGTTACCCGTCTAGCTCCACCATATCATTACTCCGCAAGTCATGAAATTTTCCTCCTAAGTTTACTATTTTTGTTGGTTTATTTGTCACGGTCTAGCATCCGGATGTGTATATTGTCTTGGGCTTGGTAGGACTTTGCTTGTATAGTACCGGCGTAGTGGCATGGTTCAGATTATCTTATTTTGTCAAGGGTGTTCGTTAAGTGCACACGAGATCAAGTATACAATTTGAAACTAAGTCAATTTTTTGTTTAGTTTCCAAAGGAATGTGATATGTTAATGTCGAAACGTTTATAAATGACTGGTGCGTCTCCTTACCAATTACTTAAAAAGCTCTCTCTTAATTTTTCAAGAGGCGGGAATTAATACTTTTAAAAAGGGCAAAAATTGCCTGGTTGGTTGCTATTTTGGCTTATATATGGTATCCTGAACTGCAAAAATGCTGCTGAAATCATCCTCAATAGCGGGCAACTCAAAATACCTGCCGGGGAGCGAAGAGACTAAAATGGAAAATTCGAAGGATGCCTCTGAGTTGCATCCTACTATAGAGTTAAGCGAAGCTTTGAAAGAGGAAGCGCTCCGCATAATAAACATAAGCCTTGAGGAGGCGCGCACTCAACATCCCCTTGATGTACCTGGGATTTTTTCATTTGAAAGACCAACTCTTGGACCGACAGTGCCGATAAAACTTTATCGTGCAGTACGCCTGCTTGCCTTTCGTGAATTGCTCGGGTCAAATCTTTCGGCGGCGATGTTGAACGTTGCCGGCCAAATGGTAGCGCAAAGGATAGGTATTCGTGGGCCTGCGGATGTTATTGATGCGCTTGAAGATTTTGGAGTGGGAAAGGGAACAATCAAAGAGCAAACTGATGACCATCTCGTCATAAGTTTGAATGAATGCGCAACGTGTTCTGGGGCGCCAAACATCGGCGAGCCGCTCTGTCATTTTGAATCGGGCATTATGTCTGCGGGCTTATCAGCTGGATTAGGCACAGAGTTTACAGTCGAGGAAACGCGGTGTTGGGGATTAGGTGATACGACTTGCCTTTGGGTAGCTAGGCGTTCTGATGGGCAATCGAAAACTCTTAAAGACCTCGAACCACTTGAGATGGTAGCCATACTTGCAGGGAAAGCTGCTACTGCCCTTGATACCGCAGTTACAATACGAGAAAAGAATCGGCTTATCCGTGAGGCATATCATGAGCTCCGTCAGTCCGAACGAATGAAGAAGGATTTGATAGATATGATAGTACATGATATGCGCACACCACTGTCTGCGGCCATCAGCTCGATGCTTACACTGGCGGAAATGACCAAGTCTAGGCTTTCCCCTCAAGAAGAGACTGTTTTGCAGATGGCGATTCACGGGGCTCAGACACTCCTTGGCATGATAAACGACCTCCTGGATGTTAGTAAAATGGAAAGCAATAAAGTCGCCTTACACAAGACGCCTACTCGGGTAAACGAGGTGCTTCGAGAAGCCATTAGCCAGGTAGAGATTCTTGCTAAGCGCAAACGATTGGAGCTCCATCGCCGTGTTCAAAGGGGCTTGCCTGAGTTGGAAATAGACCGTGATAGGATAGTGAGGACGGTTGTTAATCTTTTAAGCAATGCGGTTCGCCATACGCCGCCAGGTGGGCGTATATCAGTTGAGGCAAATTTAACTGCTGATAAATCTTCGGTGGTGGTAAGCGTAAGTGATACAGGAGAGGGCATCCCAAAAGAATACCATGCACGAATCTTTGACAAGTTCGTCCAGGTCGAGCCCCAATGGTCGCGCAGAAAGCTGTCGACCGGCCTTGGTCTCGCTTTCTGTAAGCTCGTTGTCGAAGCTCACGGCGGCACAATCTCGGTGGAGAGCGAGCCAGGCTGCGGCAGCACTTTTACCTTCACGCTTCCTGTTCGAAGTAGCTAGCATTAACCCGCACACCCCTGGTATTTTTACCTGTTTTTTTACAAAGTGTTTAAAATTCGCTTGAAGTGTGTTATTTTACTTGTAACATTACCAGAAAAGTGCAGGGTTGCGCGTATCTGGATCACTTCTTCACGTGGCCTGCGCACAGATATGAGCTTGGGCCGCTTCTCCTTAACCCAGCTATCCTATCTACCGCAATAGCAACCCAAGCCGCAAGGCAAACCTAGCCTTTTTTTGCAAGTGTTGTTCCCTGTTCAAAGTGTTCGTTTTCAAGCTTGGAATATGTTAGAAGACCAAGATAAGTCTTTTATAACTGTCTGACAATAGTATCGCCCAAATCGATGTTAGGGGGTGAGCACAGAGAGCGAATCTGATTCCTGGTTTTCGCAAGTGGCTGGGCTTACACAGCCAACAATTCGGAAGGAGAAGGAGGTTTTAGCATGGGATCAAGACTGCTGACGGTCTTCCTATGCAGCTTATTAATGGTTGCTTGCGTGGCTGGCATTTGGGCACAAGAACCACCATCGTATGACGTACAGAAGGAGATTGCATTGTATGGCAATCTTAAGCAGGGCGATATTCCAGGTTGGGGAGGAGTTGCCTGCGGGCCGACTGCTGCGATTAACTCGTTTGTCTACTTACAGAACAAGTACCCGAGTGTGTATGACAGCCATCTTATTGGCGATGCAGACGGTGACGGCGACTCCAATGATTATCAGGACCTCATTGCAGTTGCTAACACGCTTGGTGGTCCCAACTACATGAAAACGATTATAAACAATACCACATGGCATGACGACTTTATTTGGGGCAAGCATGCGTACATCGAGAATAAGATTCCGGGTTTAACGAGTTATCTTGCCCAGGACTTTTGGGGCTGGAACAATCCCCTAAGGCCTAAGCCATCGTGGGTGCAACAATGCTATCCAACTTGGGACTTTCTATTCAACGAGTTGGCAAACTGCGAGGATGTAGAGATTCTACTTACCTGGGAGGATGGCGGCCATTATCTGACTCTCACCAGTTTCCATTGGGTTGACTTTGACTTCGATGGGATTATTGATCCCATTGAGAACGCGACAATTGACTACATTGATCCGTGCACCGGAGCTTGGGGACAGACCGGGATTTGGCATGCCGCTGTCGGGAACGACTGGAAAATCGAGACTGGTTATAATAGCTTCCAGCCATGGATTAGCATGGCCGTAAAGGAGAGCCCAGTACCCGAGCCTGCGTCACTGTTGGTGTTTGGCTCCGGCTTAGTTGGGCTGGCCGGCTTCATGCTAAGAAGGAAGACGCTCTAGTCGTTAAATTCGTTGGCTGAACTATGGGGGCCCAAGAACTCTTATGCATAAGAGGTCTTGGGTTTTTTCGTTACATTTTTAATTTCTTAAAGGTAAATTCTTGCATGACCTCGTAGTGCCGATAGGTTCTTTTGAATCAATGTTTTGCGGACGTCCTCTCGGTGCATTTGACACCTACTCTGGGTTGTGGCAGAATTTTAATGTAACCCTGGATAGAAAAATTCTGGGGCGGAAGGAGAATTTTTAAGTGCCAAAGGTGGCAATTCATACTCTTGGTTGTAAGGTTAATCAGTACGAAACGCAGAGGATGGCGGAGGCACTGCGTGCTAGTGGGTATGATGTTGTGGACTTTGCTGATTCGGCCGACGTTTATATCATAAATAGTTGCTCGGTAACACATACTGCTGACAGCAAATCCCGGCAGGCTGTTAGAACGGTTGCACGCCGTCACCCAGGGGCATGTGTAGTACTCACCGGTTGCTATGCCGAGACATCGCCTAATGAAGCCAGTGAAATCGAGGGCGTATCGCTCGTATTGGGTAACCGGCACAAAGATGCCATCGTAGAATACATTGGGCGGCTTCTCCCTAGTAAGGTGAGTAAAACAGACATGGCGGCCTCGGTTTCAAGGACGGCTAGTGCTAGAACACGTGCACTGGTGAAGATCCAGGATGGATGCGACCAATTTTGCTCATATTGCATCGTGCCTTTTGCCAGGCCTATGATGTGGTGTAAGCCGGCAAATGAGGTAGTTGACGAGGTTACTCAACTAGCCGACCGAGGATTCAAGGAAATTGTTCTCACTGGCATAAGGCTTGGGCGCTATGAATATGGTGGGACAAACCTTGTTGGACTTCTTCAATCACTTGTGAAAGTCTCGGGGATTGAACGTATCCGACTGAGCTCGATTGAAATGACCGATGTGCCAGCTGGTCTTCTTGAAATAATGGCTAGCGAGAAAAAAATATGTCGCCACCTACATGTGCCGTTGCAAAGCGGCAACGATGGAGTACTTAAGCGAATGAACCGGCCCTACACTGCGGAAGAGTTCGAACGGTTTGTTGAGGAGGCTCGTTTAAGGGTGTCCGATATTGCAATAACGACCGATATTATGGTAGGCTTCCCGGGCGAAACCATTGAGGAGTTTGAAGAGACGTACTGTCTTGCAGAGCGGCTGGAATTCTCACGGGCACACATATTCCGATTCTCACCAAGACAAGGTACAGCAGCATCTATGATGCCGGATGATGTTTCACCGGTTGAGAAAAAGCGGCGGAGCGAGCTATTAATTGGATTGGCAAAGGCTCATTCTGAAAAGTTTGCAAAGCGGTTTATCGGTAAGACTTTGGCCGTATTGGTTGAGGGCAATAAAGAAAGCAAGCTTCGCTCAGGCTTTACCGATAATTATATTAAGGTTGTTTTTAAAAACGGCCCTAAATGCGAGGCTGGAGAAATTGTACTGGTTAGAATTGCCGATGTGAAGGAAAATCAAGTTTTTGGGGAAATCATAACGAGTAACGCGTGATTATCGATAGAGTAACGTCTGCGCTACTTTGGGAGGTAGACTTCATGGAAGGGTGCATATTCTGCAAAATTGTGCAACGTGAAATTCCAGCTCAAGTAGTTTATGAGGATGAAGTCATTCTCGCCTTTAGGGATGTGAATCCAGTAGCTCCGGTGCATGTGCTTATTATTCCGAAGGAGCACATAGCGGGGGTCCTTTCACTTAATCAGGAACATTCTGAAATAATAAAAGGGATTTGGCTAGTTATTCCAAAGCTTGCTCAAGAGCTTGGTATTGCGGACAGAGGCTTTAGGGTTGTAGTTAACTCGGGTCCGGCGGCAGGTCAGAGCGTGCCGCATTTGCATTTTCATCTGTTGGGAGGTAGGGCTTTTAGCTGGCCTCCAGGTTAGACTTGACAACGAAATTAAATAAATATATAATGGTTTTGATTTCCAGCGACTGACAGTAGGGCTGCGCAGCCGCGCAGCCAGTTTTATTGCAGTAAAGTTTTTCCAACGGGGTTGAGTTTAAGGGTTCTTCAACCGAAACTCATATATGGAAAGTATTTTATTAAAGCGATTAAATAACGTAGGGAGGGACACTGATTGGCGCAAGTCCAAGTGCGGGAAAACGAATCAATAGATAGCGCCCTAAAGCGATTCAAGAAAGAACTTCAACAGGCTGGCGTTCTGAAGGAAGCCCGCGAGCATGAGCACTACGAGAAGCCTAGCGACAAGAAGCGCAAGGCCGAAGCTGCTCGGCGGCGCAAGCTCATGAAGCTCAACAAGGGTTAATACCTAAGGTTTGCCAACCGCGAGGCAATTTGGTATGTCGTTGCGGGAAAAGCTAGAAGAAGATTATAAAGCGGCGATGAAAGCCAAGGATACTCTCCGAGTATCTGTAATTCGTATGGCGCGTAGCGAGATCCGAAACGCGGAAATTGCTAAGCGCCGTTCTCTTACTGAGGAAGAAATCGCTGAGGTAATCACCCGTGAGATTAAGCGACGGCAGGAGTCCATTGAGCAGTTCAAACAAGGCGGTCGGACTGATTTAGTTGATAAGGAAACCGCTGAGATGAAAATTCTCTCGGAATATTTGCCAGAACAGCTTTCTGAGGACGAAATAGCCGGCATTGCGCAAGAGGTGATAGCAGAACTGAAAGCTGCGTCAAAGGCAGATAAGGGTCGGGTAATGAGCGCCCTTATGCCGCGCGTTCGTGGTCGGGCAGACGGAAGATTAGTCAGCGAGATAGTCGACCGCTTGCTTGAGCGCAGTTCTGCATAATATGATTATTTCTAACTCCGTTGCCCAACCTGGGCATCGCAAAAAGGACCTGGATAAGCGAAAATCGGCATTGTTGAGAGCAGGGGGTCCGCGTGTGATGTTGGGCCTCTGCGTTATACTCATCTTGTCGGTCCTCCTCTCAATGCATCTACTTCCTGAAAAGGTATCACTCCGAGTTGGCGATATCAGCAACGAAGAAATTCGTGCCCACAAAACGGTCCGTTATATCGACACAATTGCAACAGAGCGTCTCAGACAGGAGGCGGCTAAAAAAACCGACAAGGTCTATACCATTGTTCCAAAGGCTGCTTCCGAGACTGGCGAGGATTTCGCCCAAATTATAGATGTCCTCAAGCGTGCTAGGCTCGACCCCACCCTATATTCCGACGAATCCAGGATTGCTTATGTGAGCCGCAACCTTCGCCCGGACTTGCAGGAGTGTGTGGACTCCGACGCTTTGAGAATTCTACTAAAAGCTGATGCAAAGACCTTTGACCAGATCCAGTCATACGCAGAACCGCTAATGCGTCAGATTGTTGATAGGGAGATTCGTGACATTCCGGATGACGTTCCTATCGTGCGTGCAGAGTTTCGAAAGCGCCTTGTTGAAATTTTAGGAAGCACCAAGTATGCTGCCGCAGTCTCGAAGATAGGCGGCAGTCTTATAAGGCCGAACCGCCTATTCGACCCAGAAGCTACAAAGAAGGCTCAAGAGCGGGAGATGCGGATGGTGCCCCCCAAGTATGGTCAGATTCTCCTTGGCGAAGTGGTTATTTCCAAAGGCGAGCGCGTTACGCCTGAGCACATTGACAAGTTCACCGCATTGGGGCTAAGCCATCCGAAGGCAGATTATGTTATCATGATGTGCATAAGCATACTTGTTGCTTGTGTAGTGATTTTCACGCTTCTTTATCTTGCGCGATACCATGCACGGATATACACGTCCACAAAGTTGCTTGGACTACTGTCTTTGATAGTAGTCCTAAGCGTTTTGGGGCTGAAGTTAGGCGGCGCAGCACTTGGTTTGAATTTAAGTGGCTCACAAAGCGGCTACTTTGGGATGATCTGGATTGCTACGGCGGGCATGCTTACTGCCACGCTGATTAATCCGCAGGTCGCCGTCATGATTGTGGCGCTTCTGTCAGCGATGACCGGATTTGCGATGAATCAGGAGCTACGATGGGCGTTGGCGGCGTTAGTTAGTGGTTTTGTGGCAATCTATTCGGTATCCGACATCCGCCACCGGTCGGACCTAATGACTGCGGCAATAATTGTGTCGTTAACCAACCTTGCGATAGTGTGGTTAATTGGGCGTGTAGGCGGCGACGATGTGAGGACGCTTTTTATAGGCTCGGGATGGGCTGTTGTTGGAGGAGTGAGTTCTATAGGTCTGTTTTGGCTAGGGACGACCGCATTGGAAAAGCCTTTCGGAATCACAACCCACAATCGCCTCTTGGAACTGGCGGATACGAACAACCCTATATTGAAGCGGTTATTAATGGAGGCACCGGGTACATATAGTCATAGCATATTTGTGGGAAATATAGCAGCAGGTGCTGCTGAACAAATTGGGGCGGATCCGCTACTTGTTCGCGTTGCGGCATATTATCATGACGTTGGCAAGATGAAGCGGCCGCATTTCTTTGTGGAGAACCAGTATGTTGAAAATGCTCACGACGGGCTGAATCCCTCGCTTAGTGCATTGGTAATTAGGTCGCACATCAAAGACGGCCTCGAGCTTGCGAAGGAATACAAATTGCCGCCATTGATATGTGAACTAATGGCGCAACATCATGGCACGAGCGTTGTAAAATATTTTTACCATCAAGCTACAAGCGAAGGGAATAACGAGTCGGACATGCTCGAACAGCATTTCCGCTATGACGGAACCAAGCCGCAAAGTAAAGAGGCTGCTCTTTTGATGCTGGCTGATTCAGTCGAGGCTGCATCGCGGAGTTTATCAAAGCCGACGCCCAGCCACATAGAAAATCTTGTGGACAAAATCATCGATGATCGTTTAGCTGACGGCCAGCTTGATGAATCAGATTTGACTTTTAAGGATATAAGTCGAATTCGAGACTCATTCGTTCGAACGCTAACGAGCATGATGCATGCTCGTATCGAGTATCCTGAACTTACAGGGACCGAAGGAAAGAAATCTGCAAATGGAAGTGCTAATAAAGAATCTTCAGAAGTGGCAAGTGAATCAGGAAAGGCTGAAAAAGGTCGTAGCCACGTCACTGCAAGTTGAGGGATTTAACCGACCTGCAGAGGTTAGCATTGTCCTTACAGATGATGAGATGATTCGTGAATTGAATAAAGAATATAGAGGTGTAGATTCGCCGACAGATGTTCTTGCCTTCTCGCAATTGGAAAACAAGGAAGTAACTTATGAAAACGACCAGGTTGTGCTGGGTGATATAATAATTTCTGTGGAAACAGCCGAAAAACAGGCAAGGGAGCACGGCCATTCACTTGATGATGAAATCAGTCTATTAGTTGCACATGGAATGCTCCACCTTCTAGGTTATGGTGACCAGACTGAAGCGCAGGCAGCTGTAATGCGAGAACACGAAAAGGAGATTTTGGAACAATCAAACGATGGAAGATCTAACTAAAGAAGTAATTGATCAGTCTACGGATGATTCAGAAGCACCAAATGTCAAGCCAAGAGGCATTTTGGGAGGATTCAGGTATGCGGTTAATGGCATACTTGATGTCTTTCGCACACAGAAGCACATGCGCTTTCATTTTGTTATGGTTTTTCTTGTGCTTCTTGTTGCTCTCCTTTTCAATTTAGAGAAAAGGGACATGTTGGTGCTACTTTTTACGATTTCACTTGTATTAGTTTGTGAGATGTTCAATTCAGCCATTGAGGCTGTTGTGGATATCATAGCGCCTACATATCACCCATTAGCAAAATTCGCCAAAGATGCCGCGGCTGGTGCTGTTCTTATTTCGGCGGTAACGGCTGTCGTCGTTGGAGTCATATTATCTGCAGAGTACTTTGACCTAGGTAATTTTGGTGGTCCGGTTGTAGGAGAAAGACCAGGGCCGCTGATGCGGGTATTTCTCACCGGCGTAATCCTGCTGGTACTTATCACGATTATCAAAGTATTGGGTACGAAGGGAAAGCTGTTAAGAGGGGGAATTGTGAGCGGTCACACAGCCGCAGGTTTTTTCCTAGCAGCTTCGATTCTATACATCTCGAAAAACAATCTTGCCGCAATGCTAGGTGTTGTGCTTGCGCTCCTTATTGCCCAGAGTCGTGTTGAAGCCAAGATTCATTCACTGCAGGAAGTTATCATCGGCGCCGTGCTTGCAATGCTAGTCACGGCTGTCGTTTATTGGTTTGCACCAGGCTAAGTTTAGACGGTGGTTAGTTCCATCCTTGTAATGTTCAGTTTAGGGGGTGTTTTACTACTTGGGTACAGATATTGACCCGTTCAGTTTTGCCGGGATGGTAGTAAGCACGGGCAATCCCGGCATAGTTAAGAGCGTTATTCTCATATTTCTGCTGCTTTTCTGCAATGCATTCTTTTCTATGGCAGAGATAGCGATTGTATCCGTGCGCAAGACAAGAATAAAGCAGCTTGTGGACGAAGGCGTCTCGCGAGCAAAAGCGGTTCAAAGGCTGCTTGAAGACCCCACCCGCTTTTTGGCGACGGTGCAGATGGGCATCACCCTCGTTGGGTTTTTCGCCTCAGCGGCAGGTGCCGCTACGCTAGCCGAACCGTTGGCAAAGTACCTTCAAGCGACAGGCATTCCAATCGTTGCTGACAACCCAATTGCGTCGGCGGTCGTACTCTTGACCCTTGTGATAGTCTTTCTCAGTTTAGTAATTGGTGAGACTGCTCCAAAAAGTCTGGCTCTCCAGCACGCCGAAAAAATTGCATTGTTGGTTGCCAGTCCAATGCTTTGGCTTTCATATCTCACGGCACCGTTTGTTAAAACAATCACAGCCGCAAGCAATCTGTTTGTCAGGCCTTTCGGTGGCAGAGCTAGTTTCTCACCGCCGATTCTGACTGAGGAAGAGCTCAAAATGCTTGTGGAAGCCGGCGAGGAGGAAGGTGTTCTCGAAGAGGAAGAAAAAGAGATGATTCACTCCATCTTTGAGTTCACCGATACCGTCGTGCGAAAAGTTATGACGCCGCGGACTGATATGAAGTGCGTTGAGGTAAATGCCTCGGTTGATGAGCTTCTAGATGTGATAATCCGTGCAGGGCATTCACGCGTACCTATATACGAAGATACGGTGGATAATATCGTTGGCGTTGTTCATGCAAAAGACCTTCTGCGGGCGTTGCATGAAAATGGCAAGAAAGTCAACATTCGGGAGCTCATGCGACCGCCGTACATCGTTCCCGAAAACAAAAAGGTTGATGAGCTTCTTGCGGAGTTCAAGAAGAGCAAGATTCAAATGGCTATCGTTGTGGATGAATATGGCGGAACAGCTGGCTTAGTGACGATTGAGGATATTCTCGAAGAGATCGTTGGCGATATTATGGATGAGTATGATGTCGAAGAACCTATGACTGAAATACTAGATGAAAATACTATGATAGTTGATGCGAGAATTCCCATCAGCGAAATAAACGAATTAATGGACATTCAGCTACCTGAGGAGGAATTCGACACCATAGGTGGCTTTGTATTTGGTTTATTTGGGACCCAACCACACCAGGGTCAAGCGGTCGAATATAACGGCATAAAGTTCGTTGTAGAGAAAACCGATGGCCGTCGTATTCAGAAAGTTCGCATTATAAAACCCCCTAAGTCGCCTGAGGATGAAGAAGAAATAGAAGGGGGCGGCTCTGTGCGGTAGTATAGTTATGCTGCCAATTTTTAGAATATTTTGCCTCCATAACAACCGTGCATGGTGAGAATTTCGGTGAAGTTTCGTTCATTATTGCTGCCTCCTTCCGTTCTTTGTTAGAGTTGGCATGTGTTTGAGCGTGCCATTTCATGTCTAGGATTGCCATCATGCTTTACAGCAAGGAACTTGGTTTCAAAAATCTCAGCGATTGTCTTTCTTGCAGCGTTTTTATATGCTTGGATTGCATAAACGAATTATATACTTAGTAGGCGCATGCCAAGGTCTGCCATTGCGGAGAATGTGGAATGAAAAGTTTTTACCAGCGCTTCTGGATTACGCTTGCGCTAATTGCCATTACCATCGGAGTTTTCCTGCCGGTGCTTCGAAATGACTTTATAAATTTCGATGATGGCGAGTATGTGACAGAGAATGTACTTGTCAGAGCAGGATTAACATGGGAAGGTATTAAGTGGGCATTTGCAACTAGGCATGCAGCAAATTGGCATCCTATGACATGGATTTCCCATATGCTCGATGTTGAAGTGTATGGCATGAAGCCATGGGGACACCACCTTACGAATCTTATTTTGCATCTGGCGACGACGCTTACTCTTTTTGGAATCCTCTTGAGTGTAACAGGCTATCCATGGCGAAGCGCGCTTGTTGCGGCCTTTTTTGCAATCCATCCGCTCCATGTAGAATCAATCGCTTGGGCGGCTGAAAGAAAGGATGTCTTGAGTGCTTTCTTCTGGATGGTCACCACGTGGTCGTACATCAGTTACGTAAAATCTCCTAGGGTTATGACTTACCTTCGAGTTATGGTCTTATTTGCGCTTGGTCTTATGTCGAAACCTATGCTGGTTACCCTTCCGCTTGTTTTCCTGCTACTAGACTACTGGCCCTTGAGACGCATCAGCCTTGCTCGTCATTTATTGTCGGTTGCTACTTTAAATAAGCATGGCAATCTTATACTTGAGAAGGGGCCGCTATTCGTGCTCTCGGCCATATCATGTGTTATAACATACATTGCCCAGCACGAGGGTGAGGCTGTGAGAACGCTTCAAAAGGTTACCTTCACTGACCGTATTTCAAATGCGCTTGTTTCTTACGTTGCATATCTTGGCAAGATGATCTGGCCAAAAAACCTAGCGATTTTCTATCCATACCCAACAGAGGGATTACCAATTTGGCAAGTTGTTGGATCTGGTTTGATTCTCATTTGCATAACTTTGCTGGCAGTCTACCTAGCGCATAGCAGGCGCTATCTGGTGGTTGGCTGGTTTTGGTATCTCTTTACTTTGGTCCCGGTAATTGGCATAATCCAAGTTGGAAGCCAGGCAATGGCGGATAGATACACTTATATTCCACTCATTGGCATTTTCGTCGCGATTGTTTGGGGATTCCCCGAGCTTCTGGGAAATATTGGATTAAATGGAGCAAGAGAGGGAAGGAAGATTATCAATTTGCCTATTCTCCCATTCGCATCTGCTGTATCGCTTCTTGCCCTGGCAATCTGCACACGCATCCAAGTCGGCTACTGGCGTGACAGTATCTCACTATTTGAACACACCCTTGCAGTGACAAAAAACAATGTCGTGGCTCATACAAGCCTTGGTGATGCTTTAAGGGAGAAGGGCAAAGTAAAGCAGGCAATAGCGCACTACACAAGGGCGTTAGAAATCTATCCTTTCGATCCTAATGCAATACTCAATCTTGGCGTTGCCCTAGCCGAAGGAGGGATGGTAAAGGAGGCCATCTTGCAGTTTAAAAAAGCGTTGGAGGTCAATCCTAATGATGCTGATGCGTATAATAACCTAGGCTTGGCTCTTGCTTCACAGGGAAATCTATCTGAGGCAATCGAACATTATGGTAAAGCATTGGCGCTTAGGCCTGACTTCGCAAGCGCTCATGGCAATCTTGGGCTAGCATTGGCGACGCAGGGCCGTATTGATGAGGCAATCGAACACTATAAAAATGCTATACGGCTAAATCCTAACATTGCAGAGGTTTACAATGACCTCGGATTGGCGCTAGCATTTAAGGGTGACCTTGATGGAGCAGTGCGCCAATTTAGAATAGCGGTTCAAAAGCAACCACAGTTCGTATCTGCTTACTACAATTTAGGGGTTGCTCTTGGTCAGTTAGGCAAGTTGGATGCGGCAATTCAAGCCTACCGGATGGCGATTCGACTTAATCCTAGGCACGCAAGCGCCCACAAAAATTTAGCTATTGCGCTGTACGAAAAAGGGGACTATGCGGGGGCGTGGCGGGAAATCCGCCTATATGAAGAATATGGTGGAAAGCCTTCCAAAACTTTTTTGAAGGCACTCTCTGAGAAAATGCCTGAAAACTGAGGTAGGTATGTTCGAAAGACGACTTAACCTAATAATCTGCTTAGCGCTGCTTCTCTTAATATTTGCTACGTTTTGCCGTGTGCTCAACAACGAATTTCTCTCCTATGATGATCCGGAATATGTCGTAAATAATGTAAACGTGCACGGCCTTAACGTGCGAAATATCAGCTGGGCTTTTAGGACTGTATATCAAGGCACTTGGCAGCCAATGGTTTGGCTGTCGTATATGTTTGAATGGGAACTTTTTCGTCTGGGGCCTTTTGGATACCATTTGACCAATCTGCTGCTTCATTCTGCCAACACGGTTATGCTTTTTTTAGTCCTCGTTCGCATGACTGGCTTGCCTTGGCAGAGTGGCTTTGTGGCAGCGCTTTTTGCAATACACCCTTTACATATTGAGTCGGTTGCTTGGATAGCCGAGAGAAAGGACGTCTTAAGCACACTTTTTTGGATGCTTGCGCTGTGGGCATATGCCCGATATGTCCAAATTCCCAAGGTTTCGACCTATGCTCCAATTATTATTTTCTTTGCCCTTGGCCTAATGTCAAAGCCAATGCTTGTAACTCTCCCATTCGTGCTTCTACTTTTGGATTACTGGCCACTCTGCCGCAGCACACTTGCTAATCGCTCGCCTACTGCTTGGAATTTGAAATTAAGTACGAAGACTACCTCGCACCTGATTATTGAGAAGTTGCCGCTTTTCGGAATGGTGTTGGTCTCTTGCTATATTGCATACTATGCCCAGCAGAAGGGTGGAGCGATAAGCTCGTTTGAAGCCATACCGTTTGGCATTAGGGTTTCTAATGCGATTGTCTCCTATGTCCTGTATATTTTAAAGATGCTATGGCCGCAGAAGCTTGCAGTTATCTACCCCCATCCTCTCAATAAGATACCGGAGTGGCAGGTGGTAGCTTCTGGATTGGCGCTTGCGATTTTGTTATATTTTGCCTTCCGAGCATCTAAACGCCGGCCGTACGTCGGCGTTGGGTGGTTGTGGTTTATGGGCACCCTTGTTCCTGTAATTGGTCTGGTGCAGTTTGGCATGCATGCCATGGCAGATCGTTTTACCTACATTCCCTTGATTGGCCTTTTTATAGTAATCGCATGGGGAATCCCGGATTTAACTGGAAGCTTAAGTAGAAATAAAGTAATGGAAGAAAGCAAAAAGGCTAGCTACTTCTTCAACGGTTTCCTCCATTCTTCCGTTCTTCCTTTAAGTGCTATTATATCGCTTGTTTGTCTTTCTACTTGTACTTTTATTCAATTGGGTTATTGGAAAAATAGCGTTGCGATTTTTACTCGGGCTCTTGAGGTAACATCGGAAAACTCGGTTGCTCATACGAACCTTGGTACTGCTTTAGCCGAGAAAAAAGACTATAAAACAGCTGCGAAACATTTCGAAGCCGCACTCAGAATCATGCCAGACCAGCCGAAGACTCGTTTTAATTTAGGGAATGCATTTTATGGAATGGGAAAAATTGACCTGGCAATCGCTCATTTTACAGAGGCGCTGAGGCTAAATCCTAATTTCGAAGACGCTCGGGTTAACCTAATCGCCGCCACTGCAGAGAAGCGGCGGCGCGCTAGTGCCAATATGGTGCGGCAAGTTGTGAGGTCAAAGCAACGTGAAAACGCACTGAAACATTACCGTAAAGGCTTGGATTTTGACTTACAGGGCAACCTTAATGAGGCTATGAAAGAATATCAAGAGGCGATAAGGATTGATCCAACGTTTGCAGAGGCCCATAGCAACCTTGGGGTAATTCTTAAAGAATTAGGCAAGCTTGACGAAGCAATAGGGGAATACCGCAAGGCAATCAGGCTTGATCCAACGCTTGGAGAAGCCCACAACAACCTTGCTATAGCCCTATATTTCAAGGGTGATTATGCAGGTGCATGGAGAGAGGTCGAGCTGTGTCGCAAATACGGGGTTATACCTCATCCTGATTTTTTAAAAGCACTCTCCGAAAGAATGCCGGAGCCATAAGTGATTATGAAACACTATAGTGTTCGAAAAAACAAAAAAAGCGACAAATCAAGGTTAGAAGGATATCGTTTAGGAAGCGTTCCATTTGTAAGCAATTCCAGGGCGACTATTGCAATATCGGCTGTATTGATTATCATCCTAACTGTATTAATGCTTGCAGGTTCTATTTTTGCTAGCAAGGATGTTATTATTTCCCGTAACCGAGGGGATATCTGCCTACACTACGTTCATTTGAGGGAGTTTGGATTCCGCGAACTTAGGAACGGCAACCTAGCATTGTGGAATCCGTATGTTTTCTCTGGTAGCCCGTTTTTCGGTTTTTTTCAGTCTGCGCTCTTATATCCTCCAAATTGGTTGCATTTGATACTTTCAGTTTCAAGGGCGATCAATCTTTTGGTTGCGGTGCACATCATTCTTGCAGGTTTGTTTATGTATCTCTGGGTAGCACATCGTAGGCTACACCCGGGGGCATGTTTTCTTTCGGCAATTTTGTGGATGTTTTCTGCGCCTCTATTTATGCATGTGTATGCTGGTCATTTGCCTGTGATATGCGTTATGGCATGGGCACCACTGGTACTACTTGCGATTGATGGTATGTTTGACAAGCCATCGCTATCATGGTTCTTGTTGGGAGCATTTGCAATTGCAATGCAAGGGCTAGCTGGTTTTCCACAGTGCATGTTTTACACCCTGGTGGCGGTGGTTTTCTACTCTGGGATTCGGATAATAAAAACAGAAAAGAGACTCATTACAGGGCTTTGCGTGATAGGGATGTATGTTGCGGGAGGCGCGCTATCTGCCGTCCAGATTCTAACGGGGCTTCAGGCGGCGGCCGAGAGCATTCGCGGCGGGGGTGTAAAGTATGACTATGCGGCAATGTTCTCGTTCCCTCCTGAGAATTTGATTACCTTGCTGGTCCCTGGGTTTTTTGGAAATATGATTAAATTCCCCTATTGGGGGCGTTGTTTCTTGTGGGAAATGTCGCTTTATATAGGGGTGAGTGGCTTCTTCCTAGCAATTTATGGAGCGGTATTTGGCGACAAACAGGTCCGACGTCTCTCACTTGCAATGATGTTCATCCTTATTGTGCTTGCCTTGGGATCGCATACTCCGCTTTTCAATATTTTGTATTATTGGGTTCCTGGCTTTAGCTCATTTCGCGGGATGTCGAAGTTTATACTTCAAGCCACGCTTTTTACAATTATGTTAGCAGGGGTCGGTTTTGACCGGATGTTAAAAAAGCCGCCGGAAAGACGGGCTTTTGTTGCAAGTGTTCTATGCGTTGGTTTAATTCTCGGCATTTTGGCGTTTTTTATCCGAACGTCGGCAGCAAATCCAAATGGATTATGGAAGAGATTTTCTACAGCTATTACCAGTTCAGCTGAGTGCTATGTTGGCAGGCACGGAATCTTAGAGTCAGATTTCTTCCTGCAAGCTGGGAACTTTGCCTCTGAGTCTTTGGTCATTTCTGCCGGAGTTTGTCTATTATTATTTGTTCTCCTTGTGATTGCAAAGAAGGAAAGACGAGCTGTATACGCGATTGGTATGTTGACAGCGGTTGAGATTCTTGTTTTTGCTCGCACGCTCTGTGTGAGCTTTGATTCAAAGCTGGCAGATAATCCAAGTCTGAGCGCTTTTCTTGCGAAGAATCCGGGGGATTACCGGATTCTTTGGCCAGATAATCCAAACCACGCTATGTGCGTTGGCAGGTATGATGTATGGGGTTATGATGCGCTTGTTCTTCGCCGATATGCAGAATTTATTGCGTTTATAAATGGAAAAGACCCTGATGAAGCGAAGGCCGAGATACGTTCATTTAGCACACATCCTCTAGCGAGCCTAATCAGATGCAGATACATTTTCATTCCTCAGGGAGGTGCTGTGCAGGTCTTCGAGTTGCCTAATCCTTTGCCGTTGTTAAATTTAGTTCAAGACTGGAAGGTTGCCACTAACCGTGACGATGTCCTTGCCAAAATGAGTGAGAAAGGGTTTGATCCAAGAAAGACTGTTGTTCTTGAGTCGGAGCCATATCCCAAGCCAGTTCCATCGGGAAGAATCGGCAAGGCAAGACTTTTGAAGCGTTCGACAGATGAGCTGGTTGTGGAGGCTGAGCTACCTGACCCGGCGATATTACTCATAACGGATGCGTACTCTAGAGGCTGGCGTGCAAAGCCACTGCCTGGGAGCGACCAAAGAAGGTACAACCTAATGCCTGCAGATTATATTCTCCGCGCAATTCCGCTTTCAGCGGGACATCACAAAATAAAAATCGAATACGCCCCTTCAGCATTCACAACGGGAAAATGGATTTCAATCGTGTCTAGTATTATTTACCTTTTTGCCGTTGCGGTGTACGCCAGAAGGTCAAGAAAACTTATTTAGAAACGGGATTCAGACTGAGAATCAATTTCCTTTACTCAGCCTCGGGGTACGACCCAAGCACCGTAACGAACAGCGTGTACTCCTTGAGCGCGTTCAAAGCTTTTTGAATTGGTGCGTCTTTGAAATGACCCTGGCAGTCCACAAAGAAGACGTATTCCCATGGCGTTAGTTTTGTTGGGCGTGATTCAATCATTGTGAGATTAATGTCGTATTTCTCGAATGCACTCAATGCGCGGAAAAGCGAGCCGGCTTTATGTGCAACTGAGAACATAAGCGATGTTTTGTCCTTTCCGCTCGGTGCTGGCTCGTTATAGCCAACGACGAGGAAGCGGGTTCGGTTTTGGGGATTATCTTCAATATGTTCTGCCAGCATTTTAAGGCCATAATACTCAGCTGCTAAGCTTGTGGCTATTGCTGCTGAACCCTTTTCAGTTGCGCAGATTTGGGCGGCTTTGGCGGTTGTGGACACTTCCTTTATTTCTGCATTTGGAAGGTTTGCCCTTAACCAATTTCGACACTGTGCAGCCGCCGTGGGAATTGAGTAAACGCACTTTATTTCTGAAAGGTCCTCAGCCAAAGATAATAGGTTGTGGGTGATTGGAAGGTAGACCTCCGAGCAAATCTTCAACTTTGACTGCAAGAATGTGTCTAGCGTGTGATTTATGACCCCTTCGGTTGAGTTTTCGATAGGGACAACGCCGAAGTCGGCTCGTTCGCGCTCGACCTCGCTAAATACGTCTGGTATGGTATCCATTGAGACGAAAGAGCATGATGAGCCGAACTTGCTTATGGCTGCCATGTGAGTGTTGGTGGCAGGTGGCCCCCAATAGGCAATTGTTAGCGGTTTCTCAAGTGCTCTTGAGGCTGAGATTATTTCGCGATAGATTGCCCGGAGAGCTGAGTTTGGCAATGGCCCAGTATTCGCATGAATTAGCTTTGTAAGCACTTGTCGTTCGCGCTCAGGTGCGAAAGTGCTTTTCTTCATCCTTGCCTTGTATTTGCCAATCTCAAGGGCGAGCTCAGCACGCTTGTTCAATAGTTCAAGGATTTGCTGGTCAATTTTGTCTATTTGTTTCCTTATGCTTGCTATGTCCATGAACTTCCCCGCGACTACTTATTAGTTTTAGCAACATTACTATAAATGATTTTGCCTGTAAGAGCAAGGGTGTGCTTGAAATTGTGACATTCTTGCATAGCAGTGAACAATTTATCAGAGCCTTGCCACAGAATTTGTATAAGTTGGTTGAAAATTTCTGGTTGCGGATTGCTTTTCGCCGTCATATTAATTGATAAGGCTCGTCCGCGTGGACGAGCCTTATCGTATACTGATGGGGCGAGAAATGGGATTCGAACCCACGACCTCCAGGGCCACAACCTGGCGCTCTAACCGGCTGAGCTATTCCCGCCGCGACCTAGGTGGCGCCCCCGACAGGATTCGAACCTGTGGCCCACTGCTTAGAAGGCAGTTGCTCTGTCCCCTGAGCTACGGGGGCCCATTTGCAAAGAAAAAAAGCACCTTCCACCCATCGGTGCTTGCTTTCGAATTGATGGAGCGGGAGACGGGGATCGAACCCGCGACATCCAGCTTGGAAGGCTAGCGCTCTACCAACTGAGCTACTCCCGCATTTTAATAGCTTTGCTCTGTGCAAATGTATTATACCACAATTCGAACTAATGTCAAGAGACTGTGCCTGCAGTTTTGACGTTAGTAGTTTCTTCGTTCGATTCTTCTGCAGCGAGGATGTCTTCTTCCTCACTTCTTGTGTCGTAAACCAATCCAAATGCCAGTCGTCCTACAAGTGGCATTTTGTGCTCCTCGCCGTAATAAGCCTTAAGCATAGAAGTGCCTGCGAACAAGAGCATCGAGAGCCCGGGTAGCCACCAAAGAAAAGAGAGGGCTGGTATGCATTTGATGGTAATTAACAAAAGTGTTAAAAATGTGAACCCGAACGTTGATTGAAGGGCATGAAAACGGACAAAATGGCTTTTTTTCTCAAGTATCAGGATGATAAAGCCGAGAAGATAAAAATACGATGCTACTGCAATGATGTTTTCTTCGAATCCTAAGCTTGATTGACCGTAATCATCCATGCAAAAACCACCACACATGGATAACTCTAATCAACGTTTAGAGTTTGTTGCGAGTACCTATATTGTTATGCTTAGCTAGTATAGCACAAGAGCATCAGGTTTTCAACGTGGATTTCACATTCTTAGCCCAGGACTTATGTAGCTGAAATTTCCTGTTTCTAGCTGCTTCTATAAGGCTCAAGAACATCGAAAAGACGGTTGAGCTTGGCAGGGTCTTTTTTCCCAATTGAGGATTCCACCCCTGTGCAGACGTCTATTCCATTTGGCCGAACTGCTTGCAATGCCATAATGACATTTCCATCGTTTATTCCGCCAGCCAATATGCCAGGGACCGTTCTGTCTTTAAGAAGGGCTCGTATTGCGTTCCAATCGCCAACCATGCCGGTACCGCCAAGCATTGTCTTAGTGCCGGTAGTATCAAGCGTGTCCACGGCGATTGCGTCGACTCCTGAGTTCTCGAGGTCTTCTGCGAGCGTAATTAAAAACTCAAGATCCACTGCTCCGTGGCCTTTTGGGGGGAGGTGGAGGCACTTCCAGATCCGACAGTCCAAGGCACTTTTCAAGGTAGCAATGAATTCAGGAGGCTCATTGCCGAGAAGCTGGATTGCAAAAGGGTTGAGCTCATCTACGATTTTGCGGATGCGATCCAGGCTGCTGTTGAATACAAGCGCTACGCCGGGGATAGGTGGAGATTTGAAGAGCTTGCCAGCTTGTGTAAGAGAAATCGAGCGTGGGGAGTAGGCTACATCAATGAGTACACCAAAGTAGTCTGCACCGGCCTCTGCAACGAGATCGCGGTCCTCGGCGCTTGTGATACCGCAAATCTTGACAAAGTCAAGTCGGTAGGCGCCAAGCGTCGAATTGTGTGGCATGGGTTTGGGCTCCTTTCGATAGTTCAATGGAAATTCCCGAGAGGGCCAAGATGGCACATTTATCCGCGCCTATATGGGGATTATAGGACATAGGTGTGTGCTTCATCGCCTCGTAGGCTCCAGGTTGGCAATTTGCCTGAAGCAACCCAACGGTTGTGATATTTTAGCATGCCAAAGCTGTATAGTCAATTGTTTTTTCGATATGGTAATGTGTGAAATTTTTAGTTGCTTGCCATTATTATATTTTGGGTATCTAGGCTGAAAATTTGAAGAAGACGATGTCTCCGTCTTGAAGTATATATTCCCGGCCTTCTAATCTAATTTTTCCAAGATGTCGGGCATTTACCCATGAGCCTGAGGCTTTGAGGTCTTCGTAAGAGACAACCTCGGCTTTTATGAAGCCCTTTTGGATATCTTTGTGTATCATTCCGGCGGCGTGATAGGCATCCGCCCCCCGGCGTATTGGCCATGCGGTTACACATCTCCCGACGATTGTGTAGAAAGTGATAAGGTCAAGAAGCCTGTAGGCTGCAATTAAAATCTCTGCAAGAGCATTTGTAGGCATTCCAAATTCGTTCGCAAACTCCTCAGCCTCTTCTGGTGAAAGTTCTGCTAAATCGCAAGCTAATTTGCATGGGAGCTCATATAGCAGTTCCCCGTGCTCCTTTGCCCATTCTCGAAGACGTAGAAGATACTCATTCTCGCATTGGTCCCCAATGTTCGCCACTAGCATTCGTGACTTTGCCGATAGGAGATTTAGAGGGTCGGCTTTTGACATTAATTCGGGGGCAACCACTCCGCTTCGCAAGTTTTTTCCGGAATTTAAGGCATCGAAGATAGCTAGCAATGCCTCACGTTCTTCTTTCTGCTCTTTTAGACTTGGGTTCTTGCCAATTTTGTCTAGCCTTCGGTCGAGCACAACAAGGTCTGCGAGTCGAAGCTCAGTGTCAATGATCTCAAGATCGCGAATAGGGTCTGGTTCTCCTTCTACGTGGGAAATGTGCGGTGCCTCAAAGCACCTCAGGACTTGGATTATTGCATCTACATTTCGGATATAGCCAAGGAACTCATTACCGAGACCCTCGCCTTTGCTGGCGCCGCGGACTAAGCCTGCGATGTCAACCAGGCGGAAAGTGGCCGGACGAGCTTCTTCCTGTTCGGCAATAATCTTTAAGTCGTCTAGGCGTGCGTCGGGAACAGGAACGATTGCTTCGTTTTTCCCAACAGTAGTGAACGGATAGTTTGAGACTTCCGCACTAGCTCGTGTTATTGCATTGAAAAAAGTTGTCTTGCCGACGTTAGGCAAGCCGACAATGCCACATGAAACCATTACGTGATCCTAAAGAGTCAGACTCTAGAGCTTAGTCTATTATATCATTATAGGGTTCTTATTTCCCACAAAATTTAACGGTGTCGGATTTCAACATATACAGAAGCTGGTCAGGTTTTGGGCAAGAAAGTGTTTTTCGGATTCTGGTTACATCCTGGCTGAAACCAAGGGTAGCGTTGTGTTCCAGCTGAGGGTGCCTTTTGTGAGTGCGTTCGGGCATGACAGGGAAATCGAGTTTTGCGAGATTAAAAGCTTTTTGCAGGAAGCCCGACTTTTGCGGATTAACATATCCATCGGTGAAAAGTATGAAACATGTATTATTGGCAACGATGCTTATCTTTTTAATTACCACGACCAGCCAGGCGGGCATTGTTGGTGGAAGAAGGCTGTTTAAGTTTGAAAATAAGAAAGATTTTGAGTTGTTTTGGCTTACCCATGCTAGGTGGAACTCAGCCGCTGGCGGCGTCGAAGCTAAATTTGCGGAAGATGGCAATAAGAACAACAAAACTCTTGCTTCCTCACCAATTGATAATCCATATCCATCGGCTTTGATAGAATCACCCGTGGTAGAAATCGGCTTCCCTTGCAGTGAGATTATTGTTTCGTGGAATGCAGTTACTCCGTTGGGAAGCTATCTACGAGTGTATGTGCAGACGCGCTCAGCCGGCGTTTGGAGCAAAAGGTTTACTGTTGCCATCTGGAGTCGTGAATCCCGCGCTGATTTTCGAACTAGCCTCAGGCTGCAAAAAGATATGTTTGCAAGGATAGAATCCGATACGCTGTTTCTTACAAAACCTGCCGATGCGTTTCGGGTTTTGGCGGAGCTTTCAACGAGGGATGGGAAGACTTATCCAATTCTTAAGATGCTCACAGTTCATGCTATTGCCAAAGATGCTCGCCCTGGTAGGCTTAGGAAACACCGGGAAGTTTGGGGAAAAGACCTTCTCGTTCCCGAACGATCCCAGCTTACCGTTCCCGAAGGCTATCGGTTTTGCAGTGCTACTTCGACTGCGATGGTGCTCGATTGGTGGGCGCAGAAGCTTGGGCGGCCTGAGCTTTCTGTGCCGCTCCAAACAGCGGTAGATGGCATTTATGACAAGGGCTGGGGTGGAACAGGCAATTGGACTTTCAATACAGCGTACGCTGCGGAGTTCGGCGGCCTTAAGGCGTATGTCACGAGGCTTTCGAGTGTATCTCAGATTGAGCAGTGGATTGCTAAGGATGTTCCAGTAATCGTTAGCCTTGATTACAATGTCCTCCGTGGAAAAGCAGGTAGGGACATGGGCCATTTAACGGTAGTCCGCGGCTTTACTGAGGAAGGAGATCCTATCTTTAATGACCCATATACTTTCCTTGACAAGGGAGAATGTGTGCGCAAAGTTTTCCCCCGGTCAAATTTAGAAGCTTCTTGGCTTACCGAGGAAGGTTCAAAAGGCACTGTTTACCTAATCTACCCGGAAGGCTGGGAAATACCTCGAAACAGGTATCTGGATTGGTAAGGCACAGGTTATTTGTTTCGAAGTTGCTTTCTGTGGGTTTAAAATTATGTCTGAATGCGTTAAGTCTGTAACTTCCAAGTATGCTTTTCATCATGTCATTTTCTGGTTTACCCCTCTTAAATTACTTGCCGCATTACAAGAAGAAAGCTGAGCCTTGACCAATGCGTGTTCTAGCAGGATTTGATTTTAGGGAAGTAGTCTAGCAGATATTAACCTAGAAGATGAATTGCCTGTATATTGGTATACCTAGTGCCCATCCAATTAGTGTCCACGTGCTGGCGATGACATAATCTCCGAGAATAAGGCCCATGAAGAACGGAAGAAGTGTCCGATAAAGCTTGATTCCGCCATATCGGAGTGTAAGAACCTTGCAAAACCAGCCGATGAATGCAGTAAACCAAAAGTAATCCATCGCATAACTTACTGCAAGCCCATAGCCAATAGGATGAAATGGCCACCAGAGAAAGCGTGATTTCATAATTGTCAAGAATATGGCAAATGCACCGCCAGAAACCATTGCAGTCAGTGCCGCGCCATCTGGTTTCTTGGGGTTTAACACCCAGCTGTTCAGCCTATCGAAGGCATAGCTTCCGATACTCGTCCGATAGCCAGCAATGATCTTGGCGGTTGCCGCTCCATTGATATAGTACATATGGAGGAGTGACCAGAAGGTTGATAAAATGCCCAGCACAACAGCAACCATTATTATTACTGTAAGCTTGCGGCCACTTGATTTGCATACCTCGCCGATTTTGAAAGCCTCGAGTTGATGAGGCGCAACAAGGTTTCGGTAGCCGCGGTTGAACCAATAGAAGTAGCTTATTATGGTGAGATTTCTTATCCCGAGGGCTTGAGTCCCAAAGGCAGCCGTCATTATCTCTTCGGGCCGGTAGAAGTTCAACTCATGTGCAGGTGGGCCTAGCTCTGCGCGAATACGTGTGATGGCGATTGCCACGATAAAGTATAGTGCAAAGAAAACCACTGGGACAAATGGTGATGCGCCAGCAAGAATGCAAAATATATAGAGGAACGCCAATCCAAAGCCGATTCCTATGAAAGCTGTTCGGTATGACATAGGCTCGGTCGAATCGTCGATTTCGGACTCTTGTCCAAGTGCGCGCTTTATAACCTCCCGAAGGTAGTTCCGACTTCCATACACCATTATTAGTGCTAGAATTATCCATGCTCCGTCTGCCTGCTCGGCGAAGTACGGAAACCTTTGCATTGCTGGGCTTGCGCCGGCATCGCGCCAACCCATTGCGACCGCAAAAACGTCAAGCATTTTGCGGAATAAGTAGAAAAACCAGCAGCTAAATGACAAATCCGCAGGCAGGAAGAAAGTCAGCCCGATTGCGAAGGGGTAGAAGGAAATCGGGAACCAGCCGACGCCGTTCCATGGGCGATTCTGGATGAACTGTCCTATATTGTAGACCTTAATTTGGATATAAGGCACAGATGGATAGAAGAAGTTCAGGTTGTTTAGCGTCTCAATTAATACTGGAATAATGAAGCCAATCCAAAGGAACTTGTTTTTGAAAAAACCTGACTGGCCTCCTTCTTTGGTCATTTCGAGCGGCATTTGAATTATCGGAAAGCTTAGGCGCTCGCGGTCGCTCCACTGCTTGCGGACAATTACGTTAATGCAGAGGAGTGTAAAAGCAATCACAACCATGAACGTACCCCAAACGGCGATTGGTGTGAGCCATGCTAGGATGTGTTCTTTTGTATAGAATGTCGAGTTGCCCTCATAAAACCCTCTGAGCACTTCTTTATCTCGAACCGCGAACCATTTTGGGATGTAGCGGTGGAATTTCTGCCAGTCGTTTTGTGGATTGTCAAACCAGAAGACATTTGTGATGTTTGGGAGGAGATTGCCCATCATGTCATGGCCACACATGGCGGTAGAAATGCTGAGCATAATGTAGACCACCATCAGCTCGCCTTGGTTCAGCGCTAAGCCGGGGAAACGCTTAGCGATAAGGAGGTTGGCAATGGTTAAGACGAAGAGGAGAAAAACAACTGTCATAAATAAGGAAACACAGGTGCTGTCGTTGCTACACCATTTGATTTCGGTGATTGTAACCCAGTAGCAGTTAAACGGCACGAGAATCAGGCCGAGGAGGATTGCTCTGAACCTGATGCCGTACTTAGGAGTTTTTGCTTTGTCCAATCGTTTTCCTGCCGAAGTAGAGTAATCGTCCGACCTCAACTATATCAAGGGCAGCGTAGGGTGTCAAGGATGCGCCGTGTAAGATAGCCTTTTTGGGGGTTTGACCATAATTACCCAATAGTGTAGAATTATGGCCGAGACTAAATACGAGTTTCTGGGGCAGTAAAATCGAAGTCATTGGCGACTTTGGTTTTCCACAATGCCCCAATATTATGTTACATCGGCATTCTATTTTAGGTTGGTGGTTATGTTCAAAATTTGTGTATGCATCAAGCAGGTTCCTGCGACCACGGAGGTAAAGTTCGATCCTGAGACAAACACACTAATTCGCGAAGGCGTTGAGACCCAGATTAACCCTTTTGACCTGTATGCACTGGAGGAGGCAGTTCGGATGAAGGAACGCCTTCAGGAGCAAGGTGAGGAAGCGACCGTTACAGCGGTCACGATGGGTCCACCTCAGGCTGAGGAAGCCCTGAGAGAAGCAATTTCGCTCGGTGCGGATGGTGGAATACTGCTGTCTGACCGAGCCTTCGCCGGTGCGGATACTTGGGCAACGTCCTACACGCTTGCGAAAGCCCTTGCGAAGCTCGAGCCGGCTCTCGTATTTTGTGGGATGCAGGCGATTGATGGTGACACTGGTCAAGTTGGGCCAGGTATAGCGGTGCACCTAGATTATGCCCAGGCAACCTATGTGGCAAAAATTGAGTCCTTTGACAAGAAGAAGTTGACCGTCAGGCGGCTGCTTGAGAATGGCTATGAGGTTTGTTCTGTTCGCCTGCCGGCTGTTCTAACTGTGGTAAAGGAGATTAACGAGCCTAGAACCCCTTCTCTGCGAGGAAAGATGAATGCGAAGAAGGCGCAAATACCCGTCTGGAAGCCAGACGACATAGATGCTTCTCCCGAGAAGATAGGGCTTCAAGGTTCACCAACGCAGGTAATCAAAGTTTTTTCACCGCCTCGCCGAGAGGGCGGAGAAAAATTCACAGGCGAGCCAGATGAGCTTGCTGACAAGCTTTTAAACGTACTGAAGGAGATGGAGATAGTCTAGTGGCAATCCGAGTTATAGAAAGCAAATGCAATGGTTGCGGATTATGTGTAAAAGCATGTCCGCTTAATGCAATTACCGTTGATAACAAGCTGGCAATCATTGACCTTGACATTTGTAACTACTGTGGTTCGTGCGTGAGCGCCTGTCGGCTTCGTGCGATAGCCATCGAGATTGAGAAGCAACCAGCCGAAGATCTTGGGCAATATAGGGGAGTCTGGGTTTTTGGCGAGCAGTTCCGTGGCAAAATTGCTCCTGTCGTGTTTGAGCTCATAGGTGTTGGTCGCAGGCTTGCCGACGATCGCGGGGCAGAGTTGGCAGTTATCGTTCTTGGAAATAATCTTGGCGATGCAGCCGCCGAACTCGCTGAATATCCGGTTGACAAGGTTTACCTTTATGAAGCTCCTGAACTGGCCCGGTATGATGGAGAGCGGTATTCTCGAATCTTAGCAGATGTTATCCGTGAGCTGAAGCCGGAGATTATGCTTGCAGGTGCAACAACAACGGGGCGGTCGTTCCTTTCGCAAGTGGCAATTCGTCTATATACAGGGTTGACCGCCGACTGCACCGGTTTGGCGATAGGTAAAGATGATGGTCTGCTATACCAGACACGCCCGGCGTACGGTGGCAACGTGATGGCAACCATTCTTTGTCCATATACCCGCCCACAGATGGCAACCGTGCGGCATAAGGTATTCCCGATAAGCCCGAAGCGGAGCGATGGGAAGAAAGCACAGATTATAAACCTTAACCCCAAGCCTCAACTTTTTAGTTCTCGTAGCGAGATTCTCGACTTCATTGAGCAGTGCGAGTCGACGGTCAACCTCGTCGAGGCGGATATCATTGTATCTGGCGGCCGGGGCATTCAGGATCCCTCAAACTTTTCAATGCTTGAGGAGTTGGCAAAACTGCTTGGTGGTGCAGTCGGTGCGAGCAGGGCGGCTGTGGACGCAGGATGGATTCCATACTGCCATCAGGTTGGACAAACAGGAAAGACTGTCTGTCCAAAACTCTATATTGCATGTGGAATTAGCGGTGCAGTTCAGCATCTTGCGGGGATGTCGTCTTCAGATACTATCATTGCAATCAACAAAGATCCTGATGCACCAATCTTCGGCGTTGCAGATGTGGGCTTTGTCGGCGACTGCCTTGAAATCATACCTTTGTTAACCAAAAAGATAAAGGCGATGCGAGGACTCGAAACCTGACGACTGACAACCACGTATTGTAATTGAAATATGGCTTGACAAACTCTGCAGTTAAAATGCGTAGTGTTTTAAAGTTAGTAGTTTTAATTATTTTGCTATCGCTTTTGGCTACTTTTGGGCAGACTGACCCCGAAATACGCGCCCAAGTTCGCCAAGCGACTCAAGCTTTCAAGGATATAACTCTGACGTGTCGGGTTTTGTATGCAAATATTCCCGAGCTAAAGAAAATTGGAAAGGACTTCCCGAATAGCTACGAGTTCAAATCCACCACAATCAAATACAAAGCCCCTGACAAAATGAAAATTGAGGGCAAGCTTGGGCTGGTAACAGTCGCAATTGTAATAAATGGAGACGTTAAGTCAATTAAGGCGCCGGGATTGCATATATCAAAGAAGGAGAACATTGCTAGGCAACCCCATAAGCGGCAGGGAGACCTTGACATTGGTATCTTTACCGACCAGCTTTGGCAGGATTACATAGTTACTAATGTAGAGACCGAAGAAGGACAGAACGGCAAGCTCTACAGAATTGCTTTTGTTAGGTCAAATTCAAAGAACAAAAAGCTAGTCCTGTGGGCTGAGCCGAAGACTTGGAAGCTACTTAAGTTAGAGAAATATGAAGATGATGGCACATTGAAGTCACGCTACATATACTCAAACCACAGACGCTACGGCCCAATTTGGGTCCCAGGGCACATAGATGTCTACAACCGGGACGGCAAGCTAGCCGGCTCGACAATGTATGAAAATATCAAAGTTAATTCTGGAATCCCCGACTCTGAGTTCAAACCTTAACGCCCACAAGGCAGGGAATTCGAAGCACTAAAAGCAAGTCAGCGGTAGACAAAGAATTTGAGGCACACTTTGAAAGCGACTGCCGCAATGCTTAGTCAAGGAAGGTAGAAACCTTGACAAAGAACGCAGTACGTCACTATAATGTCCCGGTGTTTCGTGAGGCATTAGATGGAGCGAGCAGGCAGGTCCGCAGCCGGCCCGAAAAAGGAGACTTCTCGCCCCGATCCCAGCTTGGACACAGACGTCCGCTATGCTAAGGGAGTGGGAGAGCGCCTGGCGAAGGTTTTTAGCAAGCTAGGCATTTTTACGGTTCGAGATCTCCTGACGCATTTCCCCCGCCGCTATGAGGATCGGCGGCATATGCGCCGGATTGCGCAGCTTAAGCCTGGAGAAACGGCAACGGTCGCTGGAAGAGTGGTTGTTGCTGACAACCTGCGGACTCCTCGAAGCCAGATGCTTTTGACAAAAGTAGCGATCCAGGATGACTCCGGAATCGCATACTTAGTTTGGTTCAATCAATGGTATCTGAAAAATAAGTTTGTAAAGCTCCTTGGAAAAAAAATAGTTGTATATGGAACTGCGCAGCCTGGAATTCACGGCATAGAGATAATAAATCCTGAGTGGGAAGAGGTCGATGAGGGCGTTGACCCTCTCTCATCCAACCGAATAGTGCCAGTCTATCCACTGACGGAAGGGTTGTATCAGGGTACCGTTAGGAGAATAATCTACCAGGCGTTAGAAAGGTTTTTGCCGAGCGTTCATGACATCCTACCCGAGGAGATTCGCGAGCGCCGCAGTCTGGTTGGTTTGTCAGAGGCTCTGCTAAACATTCATTTTCCGGAAAGCGAGACGGTGCTCGGGAAGGCGCGATTTAGGTTGGTATATGAGGAATTCTTTCTGCTTCAGCTTGCATTGGCGCTGAGGAGGCAGAGTTTCACAGCAGGTGAGCCGGGAATCGCATTCCGAGTGACACCTGAGTGTACAAAGGCGCTCTATGATGTTTTGCCGTTTGAGCTAACTAACGCGCAGAAACGCGTTATTGCCGAGATTGAGCGAGACATGGCAAGTCCAAGGGCGATGAACCGCCTCCTGCAAGGCGATGTCGGGTCGGGGAAGACGATAGTCGCTGTTGCCGCAATTATGATAGCCGTCCATAACGGCTACCAAGCGGCGCTGATGGCGCCGACGGAAATTTTGGCCGAACAGCACTACCTCGTACTGAGGCGGATGCTTGAAGCACTTGGCTTGGATGTTGTTTTGCTGACAGGCAGCCTTCCAGCGAAGGAAAAGCGCTTGGCTAAGGAAAAAACGGCGTCTGGATTGGCGAATATCGTGATTGGAACGCATGCGCTGATACAGGAAGACGTCGAGTTTGCAAAGCTTGGGCTGGTGATTGTTGATGAACAGCACCGGTTTGGCGTTCTTCAAAGAGCCGCTCTAAGGCAAAAAGGTTGGAATCCAGACGTGCTGGTAATGACAGCCACGCCGATTCCGCGGACCTTGGCATTGACGGTGTATGGTGACCTTGATCTTTCGGTTATTGACGAGATGCCGCCGGGGCGGAAACCTATAAAGACTCACTTTAAGCCAACGAGTGAGCGGCCTAGGGTATATGAAGCTATTAGAAAGCTTGTTGATCAGGGGCGGCAAGTATATATAGTCTGTCCGCTCATAGAGGAATCCGAAAAACTTCAGGCGAAAGCTGCCACGGAGCTGGCTGAGCACTTGGCTAACGATGTGTTTCCAAACTATAGGCTTGGGCTGCTCCATGGACAGATGAAACCCGCAGAGAAGGATGAGGTCATGAGCCGTTTTCGGAACGGCGAAATTCAGATTCTCGTCTCGACTACGGTAATTGAGGTCGGTGTAGATGTTCCAAATGCCTGCGTAATGGTTATAGAAGATGCTGAAAGGTTCGGCATGGCGCAGCTTCACCAATTGAGGGGACGTGTTGGCAGGGGCGAACATCAATCTTTCTGTGTGTTGATTGGAGACCCAACGACCGAAGAGGCTAGGCGGCGACTGGAAGTAATTTCAGCTACCAACAATGGATTCCAGATTGCAGAGGAAGACCTGAAAATCAGAGGGCCAGGAGAGTTTTATGGTACGCGGCAGAGCGGCCTGCCGTCGCTCCGAATTGCGGATGTACTGCAGGATGTTGATATTCTTGAGATGAGCCGCCAGGATGCGTTCGAGCTTGTGAAGCGCGATTCCAATCTGACTGCGCCTGAGCACCAGGGACTGAAGCAGGAAGTAATGAGGAGATTTGAGGGCTACGAATTGGTCTCGGTGAGTTGATAAGCTAATCTCGTTCGATGATGTTAGAGGATGGGTTGGAATAACATGATAAGAGCCGTATATCCCGGAAGCTTTGATCCGGTAACAAATGGCCATATGGATATAATAAAGCGCGCGGCAAGCCTATTTGACGAGCTGATAGTTGCGGTCGCACCGAATATCGGAAAAAAGCCTCTTTTTGATGTAGTAGAGCGCGTTGAGATGCTCCGAGAAGTATGCCGTAGTTTACCGAATGTAAGGGTAGACTCGTTCACAGGTCTTTTGGTTCGATATGCCAAAGCCCAAGGTGCTACGGTAATCGTGAAGGGTTTGAGAGCGCTTTCGGATTTCGAGTTTGAGTTTGAAATGGCTTTGATGAATCGCCGCCTCGACTCGGGCATCGAGACAGTTTTCATGATGACAAACGCAGAATATTCATATCTTAGTTCTAGCATTGTAAGGGAGGTAGCTAGCTTCGGCGGCTCTGTGAAGGGCTTGGTTCCAGAGATAGTCGAGAAGCGCCTGATTTCTAAATTCAAAGTAGGAGGTTCGGAGGCAGAAGGTTAGATTACCAAGGTGCTTTTTACCATTCGAGGGCACTTCTGGATGACCAACCGCAAACCGGGAACTTGGATGCCTTGGTTTTACAGTTTAGACTTCCTAACAGCAAGGGGGGCGATTTAGATAGACACCTTCGAATTGTTGGACAAGCTAGAGGATCTTGTTGAGAACAGTAGGCAATGGTTTAACAAAGCATTCGTCAACGTGGATGATTTCGACGACTTGCTCAAGCGGATTCGTGCTTCGCTTCCGGAGGATATGAAGTCGGCTTCCAGAATAGTGCGCGACGCCGAGCACATTATTAATGATGCTAAGGAACAAGCGGCGCAAATTATCGACGAGGCTAGGGCTGAGAGGGAAAAAATCCTTGAGGAAGCGAGAGCCGAAGCTGCGCGGCTTGTTGACCAAAGTGAAATCAAGCGACTTGCTACAGCTCAAGCTAAAGAAATCATTGCTAGCGCCGAGGAAACTGCTCGAGCCACTAAGTCTGGAGCAGATGAGTATGCACGTGAAGTGCTAACGGACTTGGAAAATTTTGTAGGAAAGGTAATGGGCACAATTCAGCGGGGGCGCGAAAAACTGGAAAACAAAGTAGCTGAGGAAAGTAAAAATGAATAGCATAATGGATGTCGTATATAAACGCGCTCGAGAAGCAAAGAAGAGGATTGTGCTACCTGAGGGTACTGACCCGCGGGTTGTCAAGGCTGCAGCTGAAGTTCGAGCACAAGGTTTGGCCATCCCTATTATTCTTGGGCCGCCTGATACCGTGCGCCAGCTTGCAAAAGAACAGGGCGTCGACATCTCGGGCATAGAAATTATTGACCCTGCTACGTCCCCAAAGCGAGAGCAATATGCACAACTGCTTTGCGAACTTAGGAAGGCCAAGGGGGTAACGCAAGAGCAGGCATTTGAGATGGCTGGTGACATCCTATACTACGGCGTTTTGATGGTGAAGGCTGGCGATGCAGATGGCGAGGTGTCAGGTGCTACTCATTCAACAGCTGATACTGTGCGGCCAGCTTTGCAGGTGCTTAAGAGTGCTCCGGGCGTAAGTTTGGTTTCGTCATTTTTTGTTATGATTGTACCTGACACGAGCTATGGTGAAAAAGGTTTGTTTATTTATGCTGACTCCGGCCTTGTGGTAAATCCCAACGCAGATGAGCTTGCCGAGATTGCCGTCAGTAGCGGAAGGACTATGCGGCAACTTTTCGATGTAGAGCCACGCGTTGCTCTGTTGTCATTCTCAACTAAAGGTAGTGCAAAAGGCCCATTAGTTGATAAAGTTGTCGAAGCAACGCGCCTTGCGCAGAGAAAAGCACCGGATATGCTAATTGACGGTGAGCTCCAGGCGGATGCTGCCATAGTACCTTGGGTTGCGGAAAAAAAGGCTCCGGGCAGTCCGGTGGCGGGGCGTGCTAATGTGCTTATATTCCCGGACTTGCAAGCCGGAAACATAGCTTATAAACTTACGGAGCGACTTGCACATGCAAGGGCTTTTGGGCCCATTCTGCAAGGGTTATCCAAGCCAGTAAATGACCTCTCTCGGGGATGTGACTGGGAATCGATAGTGAATGTGGTAGCAATTACCGCAGCACAAGCGGCTTAATCGAAGGAAGAAGAGAAATGTTGGTACTAGTGGTAAACGCTGGAAGTTCGTCATTAAAATACCAGCTTATAGATATGTCGAACGAAAAGGTAATGGCTAAGGGTATTGTTGAGCGCATTGGTGAGTCAGGTGCGAATGGTGCGGAACTTACTCACGAGGCTTTTGGAAAGAAAAGGCTAAAGGTCAAAGCCAATATTGCCGACCATATGCAAGCCATGCGCCTGGTTTTTGATACCCTTATTAACGAAGAGACAGGGTCGATTAAAGACATTTCAGAGATTTCCGCTATTGGTCATAGGGTTGTTCATGGCGGTGAAACTTTCTTCGACTCTGTTATAATCGACGACAAAGTTGTGGATACAATCGCGCGCCTGACCCAGCTAGCACCATTGCACAATCCGCCAAACTTAATGGGTATCGAAGCCGCGATGCGAATAATGCCAAATGTGCCACATGTTGCAGTCTTTGATACGGCATTTCACCACACACTTCCTCGGCATGCGTACATTTATGCCCTGCCGTATGAGTTTTACCAGAAACACGGTGTCAGACGATATGGTTTCCACGGCACATCACACAAGTATGTATCCTCTAGAGCTATAAAGATGCTAATGGCACAAGGAAAGGATAAGGAGTCGCTTAAAATAATAACCTGTCACCTAGGAAACGGCGCGAGCATGGCGGCAGTTGTGGGCGGTAAATCCATTGATACGAGCATGGGACTTACGCCGGTCGAAGGTTTGGTGATGGGAACAAGATGTGGAGATATTGATCCGGCGATAATTCCTTTCCTCCAGAAGGAGCTTGGCTACAGTGCTGATGATATTGATAATATCATTAACAAAAAGAGCGGCTTACTAGGAATTTCTGGCATAAGCAACGATATGCGAGATATTGTTGCTGAGGCGGAAGCAGGCCACAAGCGCTCACAGTTGGCACTCGACATATTTTGTTATAGAATTCGTAAATATATCGGTGCTTATGTAGCGGCAATGGGCGGGCTAGACGCGATTGTGTTCACAGCTGGCATTGGTGAACACTCGCCGACTGTCCGTGCTCGAATTTGCGAGGGCCTTGAATTCTTTGGCATCGAACTTGATGCAGAAAAGAACGCTGTGTGTCAGGGCGAGTGTGATATAAGCAAGGAGACAGCCAGGACACGGGTGCTTGTCATTCCAACAAATGAAGAGATTGCTATTGCGCGGGAAACGGTCCGCATCATTACCGGTGAAAGTGAGAATTCAACATAGATGAAACTTGACCTTTCAGAAATTGTACGAACCCCTGGAATGCAGGTGAGGCAGAAAATCGATGAGCCTTTTCATCCTGCTGAGTTTGGTTTCGACTGCATCTCGCCTATTACAGGGAGCATAGAGTTTACCAATACTGGCGATGTTTTGCTTGCTAGAGGTAAGGTTGGCGCAAGTATTAGGTTGCAATGCAGCCGTTGCGTGGTAGACTTTGTTGTCATGCTTACCGCAAACATCGAGGAGCAGTTTAGGTTGGTGCATATGGGCGACCAAATCATGGCGATGCCTTTGGATGAGGAAGATATGGTAGGTGGGCTTCTTAGCAACAATATATTAGATGTGGAGGAACTCATCAGGCAGAGCCTGTTGACCGAGGTCCCTATCCAACCGCTATGCAAACCGGACTGCAAGGGATTGTGCCCGATTTGCGGCCAAAACCTAAGTGAAGGCCAGTGCTCTTGTCATCAGGAAATGTATAATTCGGCTTTCCAAGCGCTGGCAATTTTGCTAGAAGACGAAGAAGCTGAAGACTGATCACGCTGTGCGTGTGGTTTGAAAGAGGTGAAAACGATTGGCACTTCCTAAGAGGAGACATTCCAAGACCCGACAAGCAAAGCGAAGAACTCATTGGAAGCTGAGTGTTCCGACTGTGGTGGATTGTCCGCGGTGCCATGCGCCGCGTTTACCGCACCATGTATGCCCAAGCTGTGGGTTCTACAATGGAAGACTAGTGCTGGAAGTAAAGGAAAAAGAAAAGAAGGAATAGCAAGGAGCGGACAAGCCCTCTATGAAGATAGCAGTTGATGCTATGGGTGGCGACTATGCACCAGCCCAAGTAGTGGAGGGAGCGGTTGAGGCAGCCAGCGTCGACCACATTCCAGTTATACTGGTGGGTGATGAGAAAGCCATTAAGCAGGAGCTGGCAAGGTATCCAACCAACTCGAGGGTCGAGATACGCCACGCTTCCGAAGTAGTAGGGATGGATGAGTATCCAGCGACTGCCATTCGTCGGAAGGTAGACTCTTCCATTGTTGTTGCTGCCAACCTAGTTCTTGCGGGTGAAGCACAAGCCATAGTAAGCGTCGGAAATACTGGTGCGGCTATGGCTGTTGCTTTACTTAAGTTTGGGAGGATACAAGGCATTGACCGTCCAGCTATTTGTGTCCTTTTGCCGACAATAAATGGCAAAGCTATACTAATCGATGCTGGGGCCAATGTTGACTGCTCCGTTGAAAACTTAATTCAATTTGCAATTATGGGCAAGGAGTACGCCGAGCAGGTTTTGAAACTTCCTAATCCACGAATTGGTTTGTTGAGCATTGGTGAGGAACCCACAAAAGGCAATGAGGTCACTAAAGCTACGAATGCACGCCTTAGAGCGACAGCTGGGCTGAACTTTATTGGCAATGTCGAGGGGAAGGATATATTTCGTGGTGTTGCCGACGTAGTCGTTTGCGATGGATTTGATGGCAACATGGTTCTGAAGGTTAGCGAGGGTATGGCAGAGTTTGTTCTTACTTCCCTTAAGCAGGAGATTGAACGTGGTATCGTTTCCAAGATAGGAGCTCTACTTGCAATGCCAGCCCTCAAGCGAGCCAAATCCAAGCTTGACTATGCCGAGTATGGCGGCGCGCCTCTACTTGGCGTAAATGGCGTGTGTGTTATCGGTCATGGGAGGTCGAACGGGCGGGCTATCCGAAACGCGATACGGGCAGCTGCAAAAGCCGTTGAAAATAATGTAGTTGGGTGCATTAGTACAGCACTACAGCAAAGAGGTCTTGCGCGCAGAGGAGATGATCAGTCTGGTGCAAGAATACAACATTGCGAGCAAGCCGAATTTTGTGCTGAGGAGACAGCCTTGCCAAACCAACCTCCCAACGTGAGGGACAATTATTAGAAGAGGAGAGCACATGGCGCATAAATCACGACGCGCGGGGATAGTGGGAATAGGGTCATTTGCTCCGCAGAAAGTTCTCACCAATGCCGATTTGGAGAAGATTGTAGATACGACGAACGAATGGATTGTCACAAGGTCGGGAATTCGTGAAAGGCGCATAGTTGAAAATGGAATGGCGGCCTCCGACCTTGCAGTTGAAGCCGCGAAGAAAGCATTATCGACTGCATCACTGCAAGCAGAAAAGCTTGATTTAATAATCTGCGCCACAATAACCGGTGATTATCCCTTCCCAGCAACCTCTTGTCTGATTCAGGACAGAATAGGAGCCAAGAATGCCGCCGCCTTTGACCTTCAAGCTGGCTGTTCTGGGTGGGTTTATTCTCTTTCAACCGCAGCCCAATTCATCGAGACAGGCGCATATGAAAAAATCCTGGTTGTGGGCGTAGATGTTCTTTCCAGCTTTACAGATTGGACCGATCGTTCTACCTGTGTCCTCTTTGGTGATGCTGCTGGTGCGGCTGTGGTTGCACCTGTGGAACCTGATATGGGTTTGCTGTCTTTTTGTCTCGGTGCGGATGGATCTGGCGGCGACCTGCTGAAAATTCCCGCAGGAGGGTCAAAGAATCCTCCGAGCGAAGAAACAATACTCGGCCGCCAACATTACATTAAGATGGAAGGCAGAGAAGTTTTCAAGTTCGCCGTCAGAATAATGGGTGAAGCCTCGCTAGCGGCATTGGCGTCTTCTGGCTTGACGCCGGAAGATGTTAGCCTCTTCGTTCCGCACCAAGCAAATATTCGCATAATTGAAGCGGCGGCGGAGCGATTGAACCTTCCGCCTGAGAAGGTTTTCGTTAATGTTCAGAGCTATGGAAACACATCGGCAGCGTCGATACCGCTGGCTTTAGACGAAGCATATCAGTTGGGACGCCTCAAATATGGCGATGTAGTTGTAGTAGTAGGATTCGGCGCAGGGCTAACATGGGCGTCCGGTGTAATAAAGTGGACAATGCCATATTTGAAAGAATAGGAAGCGAGCTTCTATGTTAACCCAAAGCATGAAGAAAATTGCTTTCGTATTCCCAGGCCAGGGTTCGCAGCATGTTGGCATGGGAAAAGACCTTTATGAAGGATTTCCGGAGGTTCGGGAGATTTATGAAAATGCCGACCGTATTTTAGGGTTCAATCTCAGCCAGCTCTGCTTTTTGGGGCCTGATGACGAACTTCGTCTCACGTCTAACACACAGCCAGCCATCTTCACAACCAGCATAGCCATTCTTCGTCTTATAGAGAAGCATGGCATTCGGCCTGATGTAGTCGCCGGCCACAGCATCGGCGAGTATGCTGCCATAGTAGCGGCCGGGGCATTGTCATTCGAAGATGCATTGCGCCTAGTTCGCAAGAGGGGAGAGCTGATGCAAGAAGCTGGCTTGAAGCAGCCAGGTACTATGGCGGCTATTATTGGCCTTGATGCAAATGAGGTGGCTGGGATTTGCAGTCGCGCGAGCAGTGCAGGCATCATTGATGTTGCCAACTACAACTCGCCAGGCCAAATTGTTATTTCAGGCGAAACCAAAGCGGTTGAGCTAGCCCTAGAATACGCCCGCGCAGCTGGCGCACGGAAGGTCGTTCCACTGAATGTTAGCGGAGCGTTTCACTCGCGGCTTATGAGTCCTGCCGCAAGGGCATTGGCTGAAGAGTTGAAGAAAACTGCTCTAAAAGATGCTAGGGTTCCTATAATTGCGAACTTTACGGGGGACTTTGTTCACAAGAGTGATGAAATTAGAGATACCCTAGCGCAGCAAATTATTGGAAGCGTTCGTTGGGAAGAAACTATTCGACGTATGGAGGCCGACGGCGTTGAAATGTATGTAGAGATAGGGCCAGGTAAGGTGCTCGCTGGTCTTATCAAGCGAACTGTTAGCTCGGCTGAGGTGCATAGTGTTGGCGATATGTTATCTCTTAATGAATTTATGAGTAAATTGGGAAATAAGGTTGAGCAAAATTAAAAGAAAAGCAATAGAGGGGGATCAATCATCTTGAAACTTGAAGGAAAAGTTGCTATAGTAACGGGAGCTGGAAGGGAAGGCAAAGGAATCGGGCGGTCCATAGCTCTTGCCCTCGCCCGCGAAGGCGCTGATATCGTTATCGCCGACTATGTTGCCGAAGCCGCCGAGGCCGTTGCCGAGGAGGTCAGGTCATTTGGGAGACGTGCAGTTGCCGTACGTGCAAATGTTGCTAATCCAGCTGATGCCGAAGCTATTGTTCAAAAGGCGTTGGATGAATTTGGCAAAATTGATATACTAGTAAACAACGCTGGAATCACCAGAGATGCACTTATGATAAAAATGTCTGAGGAAGACTGGGATCTGGTGATTAATACGAACTTGAAAGGTACTTTCAACTGTACCAAAGCAGTCATTCGGCCGATGCTAAAGCAGCGTAGTGGCAAGATTGTAAACGTAGCTTCTGTTATGGGAATCATAGGAAATATTGGTCAGGCAAACTACTCGGCGTCTAAGGCGGGGATAATAGGACTCACAAAAACAACTGCCCGCGAGCTTGGCTCACGAGGCATAAACGTAAATGCGGTAGCACCTGGGTTTATCCAGACTGCGATGACCGATGAGCTACCTGAAGACATAAGAGAGAATATAAGCAAACAAATTCCGCTACAAAGGCTCGGGACACCGGACGACGTTGCCGGGCTTATAGTTTTTTTGTGTAGCGAGGACTCATCTTATATCACCGGACAGGTGATAAACGTTGACGGCGGCATGGTAATGTAAGGAGGTGAAAAGGTGTCAACTTTTGATAGAGTAAAGAAGGTTGTCGTCGAGCAACTGGACGTCAATGAAGAAGAAGTAACCGAAGATGCTTCGTTTGTAGATGATCTTGGTGCGGATTCGCTTGACGTTGTAGAACTAGTAATGGGACTTGAGGAGGAGTTTGATCTGGAAATTCCGGACGAGGACGCGGAGAAAATCGTCACAGTAGCCGACGCAGTTAAGTACATTGAAGAAAAAACTAAAGCATAAGATAAGCATGTGCACGGGCACGGTTAGTAGCGCTTTGTAAGGACGCATTTAACCGTGTCCGTGTTGCAAACGGCAGGAGAGTTTGATGGAACGAAAAAGGGTAGTAGTAACCGGAATGGCGCCAATTACGCCTGTTGGCACTGGCACTGAGAAATATTGGCAAGCGCTATTGAATGGCGTCTCAGGAGTTGGGTTAATAACTCATTTTGACGCATCCGATTATTCCACCCAGATAGCGGCAGAGATAAAAGATTTCGACCCTGAGGAGTATATAGACCGCAAAGAAGCAAAGCGGATGGACCGCTTTGCCCAGTTCGCAGTTGCCGCAAGCATTCTTGCAATCCGGGACTCCGGGCTTCAAATAACCAACGAAAACGCTGAACGGGTGGGAGTCTTGATTGGGTCTGGCATTGGTGGTACTAGCACCTGGGAGGAGCAGCATAGAACGCTAATTGAGAAAGGCCCAAGGCGTGTAAGTCCTTTCTTTGTCCCTATGCTAATTTCCGATATGGCATCAGGCATGGCGTCGATAATTCTAGGAGCAAAGGGGCCTAATCTTGCGATTGTTACTGCCTGCGCAACAGCCACCCATGCCATTGGTGAGGCAGCAAAAATTATTCAGAGGGGGGATGCTGATGTAATGGTTGCGGGTGGTTCGGAGGCAGCCATCACGCCACTTGCGGTCGCTGGATTCTGTGCGGCTAGGGCATTTTCGACAAGAAACGACGAACCAGAGCGGGCAAGCCGGCCTTTTGACTTAAACCGCGATGGCTTTGTTATAGGTGAGGGCGCCGGTGTATTGATACTCGAGTCACTAGAGCATGCGCTAGCGCGTGGCGCAAAAATCTACTGTGAGATCACAGGCTTTGGTATGAGCGGCGATGCTTTCCATATAACGGCACCAGCGCCAGAAGGCGAGGGAGCAGCGAGATCAATGGCTGCTGCTCTTAAGGATGCCGGCATAAAGCCTGAGGATGTTGATTATATCAACGCACATGGAACGTCCACGCCGGATAATGATAAAACCGAGACAATGGCTATCAAGCGAGTCTTCGGCGATTATGCATACAAGGTTGCAATCAGTTCCACAAAGTCCATGATTGGCCACCTACTTGGCGCCGCGGGAGCAGTTGAAGCAATCGCATGCATTTGTGCGATTAGAGATGGCATTATTCCGCCAACAATAAACTATGAGACGCCCGACCCTGAATGTGATTTGGACTACGTACCGAATGAACCAAGGAAAATGCCTGTAAAAATAGCAATGTCAAATTCATTTGGTTTTGGAGGCCACAACGCAACCCTCATATTGGCTAAATATGAGTAGGAGGATGCCATGCAGATATGCCCAAGATGCGGTTCTGAAAATGAAGACAACCGTGCAGCTTGCTGGAACTGCTTTGCTCAATTGAGCAAGCCTGCGGCAGGCAAGCAGTTTAAGCAACTCCCTAAGGCTGCTGAGACCCGACGGGAAGAGATTCTGGCACCACCTACGACAGAAGCACCGCCTTCGTCCGAGGAAAGTGCTCAGGTTTCTAAGGTTTCACCGGAAGAAGAGACATCTACTTTTGGACTTGCTACTGCAGAAGCAGAAGAAGCAGTTCCAAGTAAAGAAGAGGATTCCGAACCGTTTGCCCCATTTGTTTTTGATCTTGATAAGGAAACTGAACCTGAAAGTGGTACTTCTGTCAGGGAGCTAGAGTTGAGTCCATCGGACGATATACTGCCGACTAAAGAAGAAGAGCAAGAAAAAAAAGGAGGCTGTTTATAATGATCTCTCAGAGGGCGGCGAGGGTCAACCCTTCGCCAACGCTGGCGATCACCGCCAAGGCAAAAAAGATGAAAGCTGATGGGATAGATGTTATCAGCTTCGGCGCTGGCGAGCCCGATTTCGACACTCCACAGAATGTCAAGGACGCCGCAATAAAAGCACTCCAACAGGGCGCGACTAAATATACTGCTTCGTCGGGCCTTATCGAGCTTAAGCAGGCGGTTGCCGCAAAACTTAAGCGGGACAACGGTTTAGATTATCCGCCAACGCAGATTATCGTATCAAATGGCGCAAAGCATTCTATCTATAATGCCATCCTAGCCCTGTGCGACCCTGGCGACGAAGTCATAATTCCTGCACCGTATTGGGTGTCATATCCTGAGTTTGTAAAATTGGCGGATGGGGTGCCTGTCTTCGTACAGACAGATGAGAGTACCGGTTTCAGAATGACGCCCGATATGCTTTTGGACGCCATCACACCAAGGACAAAGATTTTAATTTTAAACAGCCCTAGCAATCCTACTGGTGCGGTCTATACCCCCGAGGTTATTGAAGCGTTTGCCGAAATTGCCGTTGCGAAGGGCATATATGTTATTTCAGATGAAATATATGAAAAAATCATTTATGATGGCAATAAACATTTGAGCATAGCTTCCCTCGGCGAGGACATAAAGAAACTGACAGTTACGATAAATGGCCTTTCAAAGAGCCACTCAATGACTGGTTGGCGAGTTGGTTTTGCTGCCGCTGAAAAGGAAATTGTTGATGCAATGGAACGCATCCAGGACAACTCCACATCGAATCCCGTATCTTTTGTTCAGTATGGTGCAATTGAGGCGCTAAATGGCCCTCAAGATTTCACCGAAATGATGGTTCGAGAATTCAATGAGCGGCGCAAGGTCATGGTGGCGGGCTTGAACGCAATCCCTGGAATTGTATGCCCAGAGCCTGGTGGTGCATTTTACGTTTTCCCGAACATATCAGGCGTCATCGGCAAAACGTACGACGGCGGGGTGATAACTGGATCAGACTCATTTGCAGAATATCTACTCAGCGGCGACTCGAAGGTTGCTGTCATACCGGGGTCGGGATTTGGCGCCGACCAAAACATTCGGTTATCGTATGCAACCTCAATGGAAAACATTAAGGAAGGCGTCAAGCGAATCGCAGAGGCTGTTGCAAAACTTAAATAACGGGGGCTGTATGCCGCTTTCACCGCTGGCGAGAGTAGCTCGAAAGGTAAAAATAAAGAAGGAGAATTGGGGCATTTTGCGGCAAGCCCTCACGCACAAATCATACTTGGGTGAAGTCTCCGGGATAGAGAGTAATGAAAGGTTGGAGTTCCTTGGTGATGCCGTACTTGGCATGATAGTTTCGGAGCATCTATTCGCCAAGTTTGCAGAGAAGCGGGAGGGTGAACTAGCAAAAGCAAAAGCTGTCGCAGTGAGCGAGCCGGTTCTGGCTGAGGCGGCAAAGAAGCTTCTTATACCTCATGCTTTGCTTCTTAGCAGTGGCGAGGAAGCCTCAGGCGGCAGAAACCGGCCGTCAATCCTTGCCGATGCATTCGAAGCAGTGATTGCCGCGGTATATTTAAGCGAGGGACTAGATGTTGCCAGACAAGTGGTGCTAAGCGTTCTTCGTCAGACTTTGGAGGACATTGAGCGTGAGGAGCACCATCGGAATTACAAGTCCCTTCTTCAGGAATTGAGCCAGAGCCTCTACAAGCGAGCACCAAGATACGTCGTCATTAGCGAGTCTGGAGCTGACCATGATAAAACTTTTGTGGTCGAAGCCCAGCTAGATGGCATATCACTGGGCGTTGGAACTGGAAAAAGCAAGAAGCAGGCAGAGCAAGCGGCGGCATTTGAGGCGCTACAACATCCACATTTCGATAAGTTGCAGAGGAAGGAATAGTAAGCATGAAGGAAGCTCGAGCGGAGATAGGTGTTTACGGTGGCTCAGGTTTTTATTCTTTTCTCGACGATGTCGATGAAATTAAGGTCGAGACCCCATATGGCGCGCCTAGTGATTTAATTGCGTTGGCGACGGTTGCTGGGAAAAGAGTAGCATTTCTTCCAAGGCATGGCCGCCGTCATCAGCATCCACCACATATGATTCCCTACCGTGCGAATGCTTTTGCAATGAAGAAGCTTGGCGTATCGAGGATTATTGCTCCCAGCGCTTGCGGAAGCCTTCAACCGCATATCAAACCAGGTGATTTTGTGGTCTGCGATCAATTTGTTGACCGAACTTCAGGAAGGAAAGACACCTTCTACGACGGCCCCATCACGACACACATTATGGGTGCGAATCCATATTGTAGCCAACTACGCAAGCTGGCAGTGGAAATTATCAAATCAAATGGCATAACATGCCATGAGCAAGGTACGGTCGTTGTAATTCAGGGCCCAAGATTTTCTACAAAGGCTGAGAGTAGTTGGTACACAAGAATGGGCTGGGAAATCATCAATATGACTCAATACCCTGAGGTAATACTTGCTCGTGAGCTTGAAATGTGTTATGTGAATATCTCGCTAGTTACCGATTGGGATGCAGGATGTGTTGGGCTACCTGGCGTGGAGCCGGTAACAGCTGAGGAGATTATCAAGGTGCTTGAGGCAAACAATGAACGCGTTCGGAAGGTTATTTTGCAGATGATTGAACAGATGCCCGTGGGGCCCTGTGACGAATGTGGCAGAGCATTGGAGCACGCAAGGTTGGATTAACATTTAGTGTCAGGGAGGCAAGGTTTAGATTTAGGAGGGTTCTTGATTCGGCAAGTATGAGTTTCATGGAATATTGGCTAAAAATTCTGTTCGCATGCATGGTGATTCCGTTTGCCGCAATAGCTGCGTCGAAACCTATTGCTTCAAAGGCTGAAGGTTACCGAGGAATCTGGTATTCAAATCAGCCCTCGGGTGATGAATATGCATTTAAATATAGTGGGGGGCTCGGAACATACTGCGCCGACCACATACCTCTAGCTATCTATGCTTCGAAGGCAGGCAAAACGTTCTTTGTCTATGGTGGGTCAAAGGGCCTAGAAAGTCCAAAACCGCTCCTAGAAATGGTTGGCTATTATGACCACAAGACAAAAAGGGTTCCAAAACCAACCATTGTAATGGAGAAAGGGACGGCGGATGCGCACCACAATCCCGTAATTTCGATTGACAAAGATGGTTATCTTTGGGTGTTTTGCGCATCACATGGCGGCAAGGATGGTTTCATATACCGAAGCGACGCTCCCTATTCTATTGACCGCTTTGACCGAGTAATGCAGCGCGAGTTTAGCTATCCTCAGCCCTGGTATTTCGAGGATTTTGGTTTTGTATTCCTCTTTACCAAATACACGCGTGGGCGGGAGCTCTATGTGAGCACCAGCATAGATGGCAAGAAATGGACTCAGGACCGCAAGATTGTCGGCTTCGACGGTCATTATCAGGTGAGTTGGAAACGCGAAAAGAAATTGGGAACGGCGTTCAACTGGCACCCACAAGGCAACTTGAACGCTCGCACAAATCTCTATTACATAGAAACCCGCGATTATGGAAGAACATGGGTGAACGCAGCCGGAAAACCACTAAAAATACCGCTTGAAACTGTTCAAAACGATGCCCTTGTGCACGATTACCAAAAAGAAGGTTTTCTAGTATATATAAACGATGTCAACTTTGACCGGGATGGCAATCCAGTCATATTCTACGTATTAAGTAGGGGATTCGAGTCCGGTCCCAAGAATGGGCCCCGTACGTGGATGACTGCCCGTTGGAACGGCAAGCAGTGGGAGATTCGTAGAGTAACAACCTGCGACCACAATTATGATATGGGGTCGTTATATATCGAAGACGACGGAGTGTGGCGAATCATCGGTCCTTCTGACCCTGGGCCGCAGGCATGGTGCACGGGCGGTGAGATGGTAATGTGGATTAGTCGCAATCAAGGGAAGACTTGGGTAAGGATTCGCACACTCACAAGGAATAGCAAGCACAATCACACATACGCTCGTCGGGTTGTTGATGGCCATCCCGATTTCTACGCCCTCTGGGCTGATGGCAATGCGCTCAAGCCATCAGAATCTCACCTTTATTTTGCTTCGAAAACGGGAGATGTTTATGCGCTACCCTTTAGCATGCGGGCAGAAGCTGAGAAACCCCAACGAGTAGCTGGCGGTCATAAGTAATATCCAATTTTTTGTATGGTAGAAGACTTGCAGCAAAATTAAGTAGTTTCTCCTATTTTTCTCCTCATTCTTATAGGCTTTGGTGAGTTAGCATTGAAAATCTTCTGCGTTACCTGAGGCCCTTTCATTTGCTTGACCGATAAGCACGCGACGTGATAGGATACTTCAAAGTTAACTCAGAGGGATTAGTAAATCTTGAAAGATGTAGTATTGTTCTCGGGTAATGAAGCTATCGCCCGCGGTGCCTTCGAGGCGGGCGTTCGGGTGGCGGCAGGATACCCCGGAACCCCAAGTACTGAAATTCTTGAAAACATAGTTCAATACAGCTCGATTTATGCCGAATGGGCACCAAATGAGAAAGTCGCTTTTGAAGTTGCGCTCGGAGCTGCATATGGTGGCGCTAGGGCCCTGGCGGCCATGAAACATGTTGGAGTGAATGTGGCTTCAGATCCTCTTCTTACTGCTTCCTATACGGGTGTCAATGCTGGCCTTGTACTAGTAAGCGCTGATGATCCAGGCATGCACAGCTCGCAAAATGAACAAGATAATCGCCATTACGCTCGGTTTGCCAAGATTCCAATGTTTGAGCCAAGCGACAGTCAGGAGGCAAAAGATTTCACTATCCGGGCGTTCGAAGTCAGCGAGGAATACGATACGCCGGTATTGCTCCGAACGACCACACGCGTGAATCACGGCAAGTCGGTTGTCAGGCTTTCAAAGCCAAAGGTTAATACAAGAGGACGATTTGAGCGCAATTTTTGCAAATACGTGATGGTTCCTGCCCATGGGATCAAGCGCCACGCGATTGTTGAGGAACGTCTCATTCGACTTAGGGATCTATCAAATTCTATTGATTTGAACTTCATCGAATGGGGCTATTCCTCTATAGGGATAATCACTTCAGGAGTAAGCTACCATTATGTAAAGGAAGTACTTCCTGATGCTTCAGTGCTGAAGCTAGGTATGACGTATCCACTTCCAGATAAGCTAATACAAAGTTTTGCTGGAAAGGTCAAAACGCTTTACGTCGTTGAGGAGCTTGATCCATTCCTTGAAGACCAGATTCGGGCACTGGGCATAAATGTCATTGGGAAAGAGCGTTTCCCAAAAATCGGCGAGCTTAATCCGACATTGGTAGCAATGGGCTTAGGGGTTGAAATACCCAAACAAGAGGCGGAAACCGTACCTGTTCCCCCTCGCCCCCCGACACTTTGTGCTGGATGTCCACACAGGGGATTCTTTTATGTTCTTCGCAAGCTTGGGGCGATTGTAGCAGGTGATATTGGCTGCTACACATTAAGCGTTCTTCCGCCGCTTGAAACTATGGACACGTGCGTATGTATGGGGGCTTCCATCGGGAATGCTCTTGGTATTAAGAGAGCAATGCCGCAGGATGACAATAGACCAGTGATAGCCGTAATTGGAGATTCGACCTTCGTACATGCTGGAATACCTGGCCTAATTGACGCCGTTTACAACGGTACGGCGATAACAGTTTGCATTCTCGATAATCATACGACCGCTATGACTGGTGGTCAGAATCACCCCGCGTCCGGCAAGACGCTCCGCGGAGAAGATGCGCCACGCCTTGATTTAGTGGCTTTGGTTCGGGCGGTTGGCGTTGAAGATGTGTATATTGTCGATCCTTACGACCTCGCCGCTCTTGAAGTGGCGCTCCGCAATGCAATACAAGCTGGGAAGCCTTCGGTAGTAATTACCAATCGCCCATGTCTTTTAAATGATAAAAAGATTAAAAACAGAGCTATCGCAGTTAATCTTGAAGCTTGCACTGGTTGTTGTCTCTGTTTCAAGCTTGGCTGCCCGGCAATCGAGTCCATTTGTACAGATGGGAATAGACTGAAAGCCAAAATAAATGCTGATTTGTGTTCAGGATGTGAAGTCTGTATTCAAGTCTGCCGCTCGGGTGCAATTCAGTGTGAGAAAGAATGAGTAATAACGCAATGAACATACGACTGGCAGGTGTTGGAGGCCAGGGCATTCTTGTCGCGAGTGAAATCTTGTGTGACATGCTTCTTGCAAGTGGCCTGGATGTAAAGAAGACGGAAGTTCACGGAATGGCTCAGCGTGGTGGCACAGTTATTAGTGATGTTCGTTTTGGCCCTAAGGTCTATTCGCCGATAGTTCCAGAGGGTAAGGTAGATATACTCCTGGCGTTCGAGCAGATGGAGGCGCTCCGATATCTTCCTTCACTCAAACCGGGGGGCACGGTAATAGTAAATGAACAACGGATATTTCCTTCATCGGTTGCTTCGGGCAAAATAGATTACCCAGAAGAAATTGAGAAATGCCTAATGACTGTTGCAGCAAATGTTATCTCGATTAATGCGCTGGCGTTGGCTAAGAAGGCTGGATTGGTGAAAGCAGTAAATGTTTGCCTTCTGGGCGCACTGGCGACGTGTCTAAATATAAACGAACCAATTTGGGAGGCTGTCATAGCTGAGAAGTTTAAGGGCAGAAACCTAGATGCAAATCTCAGAGCTTTTGAGCTAGGGTGCGAGGCATCCTTAATGAGAGATTTAAAATTAGGAGTGGTGATTCCTAAATGATTTGGAATATAGAAGCTGAGTGTATGCCAATAGAGCAGCGAAGGGAACTGCAGTCGGCACTGCTTCAGAAAACAGTTCGGCGCTGCTATGAGAAGGTTCCAGTCTATCGAAAAAAGTTCGATGAGGCTGGAATCAAGCCAGAGGATATACGCTCGGTTGATGACATTAAATATCTGCCCTTCACAACGAGGGAGGATTTAATCGAGAACTATCCATTCGGCATGTTTGCCGTGCCTATGGAGGAAGTCGTGCGCATACATTCGTCCTCAGGCACCACTGGCAAGCCCAAAGTCGTTGGCTATACCAAGAACGACATCAACGTTTGGGCAGAGGTGATGGCTAGAACAATCGGATGTGGTGGCGCTGGAAAGAACGATATTGTCCAAAATGCGTATGGCTATGGCTTGTTCACTGGTGGATTGGGCATCCATTACGGCGCAGAGAAAATTGGTGCCACGGTTATTCCGATTTCCGGCGGTAACACAAAGCGGCAGATTATGGTCATGCAAGACTTTGGTTCCACTATGCTTGCTTGCACGCCTTCCTACGCACTGTATATCGCAGATACCGCAGCTGAGATGGGTGTTGATATTCGAAAGCTGCCGCTAAAATATGGAATTTTTGGCGCGGAGCCTTGGACCGACAGCCTCCGCAAAGAAATTGAAGAAAAAATGGGAATCCACGCAACCGACATCTACGGTCTGAGCGAAATCATCGGTCCTGGCGTTTCTGGCGAGTGTGAGGTTCAGAATGGCTTGCACGTATTTGACGACCATTTTCTGCCGGAAGTGATTGACCCTAATACGCTTGAAGTCCTTCCTCCAAACACGCCCGGTGAGCTTGTGTTTACATCATTAACCAAGGAAGCTTTTCCAATTATCCGCTATCGGACAAGGGACCTTTCCATGCTGATGACAGACCCGTGCCCATGCGGTCGTACTCATTTTAGAATGGGAAGAATCACTGGTAGGACGGATGACATGCTTATCATCCGCGGGGTGAATGTTTTTCCAAGTCAGATTGAAAGTGTATTGCTTGGGGTTGAAGGCATTGCACCTCATTACCTTATCGTTGTTGATCGAGTTGATTCCCTTGACTCTCTTGAGGTTTGGGTTGAGGTTAGCGAAAAAGTCTTTTCAGACGAAATTAAGGTGTTAGAAGCCCTTGAAAAAAGGATTGAGCGTGAGATCGAAAGTGTACTCGGCTTGAGCGTGGCAGTCCGTCTAAAAGAGCCAAAGACTATCGAGCGGAGCGAGGGAAAGGCAAAGAGGGTTCTGGATAAGCGGCCGAAAACGTAGGACATGAGGCTCGTTGGCACTTGATGTCTTGGTCTCACTCTAAAGGAGGCGAACAATGAAAGTCAAGCAGCTTTCGATATTCTTAGAAAATCAGTCAGGCCGTTTGGCTGAAGTGGCAGGTGCTCTCGGTTCCGAGGGAATTAATATTCGTGCGCTCTCGCTTGCGGATACTTCGGGTTTTGGTATACTTCGATTGATTGTAAATGATATAGCAAAGGCCCGCAAAGTGCTTCAGGGTAAGGGTTTTATTGTGAAAGAGACTAATGTAATTGCTGTTGAAGTGCCTGATCGTCCTGGTGGCCTTGCAAGTGTTTTGAACGCTTTAGCGGCCGAAAAAATCAACATTGAGTATATGTATGCGTTTGTTGAAAAATCATCGGAGGATGCAATCGTAATTTTCCGAATCGAAAACATTGATGAGGGGATAAGAGCACTGCTATCAAAAGGCATAAACATCCTCACTGCAGAGCAAGTATATGCACTTTAATCTTTGAAGTAAGAGGTAGTGGAGTGATAAGCAGCTCCACTACCTCAATTAGTCATATGCGAGAGGAGGCTATGATCGTATGTTTATTCTCCTCTTTCCTCTCGCAGGGCTCGTTCACCACGCTCGATCAGCTTTTTAACCATGTAGCCACCGAGCTTTCCAGCTTCCTCTGTGGTCATTTCCGGGCCGATTCGCTGGATTCCCAGCTCGCGGCGCACTTCCTCTTCGAGGCGCTTCATCATCTCCTCTTCCTCCACCTATATCACCTCCCTTTTCTATGGTGTTTCAAACGCAAATATGGCATTGTAGCTTTGTTGTGAAATTCAGTCCATTCTCGAAGACATGAATGCTTTATCCAATATAGGCTTTAGCCTAAACCAGGAATTTGTGCTCTTTGGTTACGATTTTATCGAGAAATTCGATAATTTTGGTTGACAATGCATAGAGTTTTGGGTATAAGTTAAGTAACTTAATCAATAAGTATCTTAATCTTCTGCAGGGTTCTTTCGGAGGACCATGTTGATGAAAAAGGACTCAATAGCCTACGCTGAGCATGTGCTTGATCTTTTTACTGAGATTTTGCACAAAGCAATCATAGTTGGCCCACTCCGCGAAGTTGGTCTGGGTATTACTCCCGCACTGGCGCAGGGGATTCAGTTTATACACCAGCATGGTGTATGCTCTGTTAAGGATATTGCCGAGGGGCTTTCGATGACGTATTCGGCTGCGAGCCAGCTTACTGATCGTCTTGTAAAGAAGGGTTTGGTTACTCGCCGCGAAAATGCGCGCGACCGCAGGCTAACCGAGATTGAATTAACCAACGATGGGTTTAAGCTTGCTGAGAAGATTAGGCTGCGGCGTGTAACCGAGATGTCTCGAATACTAGGCCGCATGAGACCTGCTAGTCGAGAGATGCTCGTGCAAACTTTAGAGGATTTTATCACAGCGGTTGTAAAGGATGACAGGACGGCGCTTGAAGTTTGTTCTCATTGTGGCCGAGACCATGTGCCGGAATGTGTAATCAACGAGGTATATCAGGCAGCTACTGGAATGCCAATCCGGCGAACATAATTGGCCGATTAGGAGGAAAAGAATATGAGCATTCAATACAGCGAAAAGGTCATGGAGCATTTTATGAATCCTCGCAATGTAGGCGAGATTCCAGATGCCGATGGCATAGGCAATGTTGGCAATCCTGTATGTGGCGACATTATGCGCATGTACATAAAAGTCAAAGATGGGGTAATTGTAGATGCAAAGTTCAAAACTTTTGGGTGCGGTGCTGCAATTGCCACAAGCAGTATGGCGACAGAGATGATAAAGGGCAAGACAATAGAAGAGGCTCTAAAGCTCAGCAACAAGGCTGTGGCTGAGGCCCTGGGAGGCTTACCGCCGGTTAAGATGCACTGCTCAGTCTTGGCAGAGGAGGCAATTGAGGCTGCTATAGATGATTATCTAAGGAAAACTACCGGCAAAGGCCTCGATTTTGAGAAGAATAGATATCTAAAATAAACACGAACTAGGAGGAAATCAAATGCGAGAAAAGGTTGAAGAAGTACTGAATGAGATTAGGCCAGCTTTGCAAGCCGATGGTGGGGATATCGAACTAGTAGATGTTAATGAGGAGACTGGCATTGTAACGGTAAAGCTTGTTGGAGCATGTGCGGGGTGTCCAATGTCCCAAATGACTCTGCAGATGGGCGTTGAGCGCGTGATAAAATCAAGAGTCCCCGAGGTGCAGAAGGTTGAGGCTGTACCATTTGCTGGGACAGCAGTGGATCTTTAAGAATAAAAAAAGCGTTGACAGTTCGTTAGATAGTGGAAATTTCCCTTTACTGTTGAAGTAGGGTAACTGATCGAGTGGTGCTAGAATACTAGATTAAATCAACCACCTTTAAGGGAGGTGGCTTGGCATGTTTGAGACGTTAAAGCGAGATATACAAGCTGTAAAAGAAAGAGATCCAGCGTGCCGTAGCACGCTTGAGATAATTACGTGCTACCCCGGTTTTCACATACTTTTTTTCCATCGACTGGCGCATTGGCTGTGGAATCATCAATTAAAGTTGCTTGCTCGGATTATTTCTCAGATTGGGCGTTTTTTCACGGGCATCGAAATTCACCCAGGAGCCAAGATTGGGCCAGGCTTTTTCATTGACCATGGCATGGGCGTGGTGATTGGCGAGACGGCAGAGATTGGCGAGAACGTTACCCTCTACCATGGGGTGACTTTGGGCGGCACTAGCTGGAAAAAGGAAAAGCGTCACCCAACGATTGGCAATAATGTGGTAATAGGCGCAGGCGCAAAGATCCTAGGACCATTTAAGGTGGGCGATAACAGCAGAATCGGTGCTGGTTCGGTCGTGGTTCATGAGGTTCCGCCGAATTCGGTTGTTGTCGGTGTGCCTGGCCGCGTCACGTATCGAGATGGTCGAAGAGTTATGGGGGAAGTTGACCTAGAGCAGCATGAGCTTCCCGACCCCGTCGCTAAAGCTGTCGAGTGCATCCTCGAGCGGCTTCGCCATTTGGAGGATGAGATAAAGAAGCTCAAGGACGCGGCTCATCTGGGTGAAGCTGTGGAGGAAAACAAGGTGTGATTGGTGTAAAGAAAAGCCCCGGTCGGTTAAGAAACGCCCGGCCGGGGCGATGGAAGGAGGTCGGATTGCTAGGGTATATACCCATGGAACGCTGGTACTATACAAAAACCCCCTTGTGTTCGCTTCAATTTTTTGACGCTTAAGTTTAGTTAAAAGTTCCAAACAGCTATACTTTTTAGCTGAATATTTGTCAAGAGTATGCCTTTGGCGAATAGCTCTTCCTTGTTGGCATAAATCTTGCACGCTCAATTCTTGGAGGTGCCCCACATGTTTATAAGACGTCACCACAGCCGTTTGATATTCTTGCTTGCTGTCTTCTTTGTGCTCTTTGTTTCTAACTTAGCAAAAGCCGAATGCCTCATATTTTCGGACAGCTTCGATGATGGCGATTGGACTCACAATCCAAAGTGGGAATTCTCAATCGAAGGTCCGATTACGGTGAGCAATGAACGCTCGGTGTCGCCTCCTTATAGCTTAAATGTTTCAACGAACAACCAGCCGGGAGCGATATATGCGTATTCTTGCCTTACTTCAGCTACCCAAAGTTTTTCGTGCACATTTAACTTGTACATAGAATCTATGGGCGATGAAGCGATTCCATGGTGTCTTCGATCAACCAGCGGTGGTGTCGCGGCAATCATTTTCATACTGCCAGGCGGAACAGTTCAGCTATTTGTCTTGGATTCCACCAGCGGTTGGAGTGGGAAAGCTTCAAATGTTCCGTTCCCTCTTACTTATGGAGCTTGGCATTCATTTCGAATTACATATGATGGCTCAATAACCAATTTGTATCTCGATGGCCATACAGAGCCAGATGCTAGCGTGGCGCAAACATATGTGTACGTGCCGTCACGAGTAAGCATTGGAAACATCAGCCTGCCGCACACGAGCACCTTTTATGTCGATGACTTGGCGTTTTACACCTCCACTCAATATGAACCCGGCCGAGTCTACGTACAGATATGCTCCGATACCTCAACCGGCGGAATAAATGTGAGTAACCACTATAATAATTTCCCTGCGGACGATTATACATATACTTCTCCGGAAGGCCAGGGGGCGCAGGTTATGGCTGAGTCATATAGAGAAGGTTTGCGAGACAGCCTTGGCAATCCAATTAAGTTCACATGGTATATGAATTTGGGTTCTTTGTATTCTTGTGGTGTGAGCACCGGACCACTTTTACCTCTTGACCTTATGGTAGACAACCATGGCGACTCGATTGAGCGGTGGGGTGATGAGTTAGCATATCATTATCATACGTGGATATGGAGTGATCCGGATGGGGATTCGGTGTACCATTGGAATCAAGCGCCTGACTTTACATATTGCGTAGATGACTTTGAGACAACTGTTGCTCACATGATTCTTGATCGAATGTTCTATCCTTCGTCATTTAGGAGCGGCTGGCATGGCATGGATAACTTTTTCCAGTCATATCTTGATGACTGGTTTCCATATCGTTTTGAGAATGCATGGCCAGCTTATCGCGAGGATCCGACAGAGCCTGTTGACAATGTTTACGACTGGAGGCGTGCTCCTTCTGAATGGGTGCCTTATCATCCCGATGCAAATGACTATCAGGTGCCCGGCAATCTGCGTGGTTGGGAATCACGCTGTGCGTATATGAACAGCATTACAGCGTCCGAGGTGGAAAATATTTTTCTAAAAGCACTTGCCGGTACCTCTCAGATTGTCACAGCATTTTCGCATCTAAAGGAGGCAGATTTTCCTGCGCAAGTGGTAAACCTGCATGCTCGTCTTACCGATGCAGCTGATAAAATTCCATGCGTTAAATTTGAATATCTTACGGGTCGCGAATGCATGATGAAATGGCGAAACGGGACGGATGTGACGCCGCCAACAATCCAATATTCAGTCTCTGATTCGGGGGGTGTTCGGACTGTAACTTTTAGTACCGATGAAGAGATATATCAGGTTCAGCCATTTGTCGCACGAAAAGGCAGTGACGGGACGTACGCCCGGATGGATAGCGTGCCGGTTGGAATAAACCAGTGGCGCATTCAATATAATCTTTTGGATACTGTGGCAATTGCAGTTGGGGTTACGGATTGGTTTGGCAATCCGCGCGTTCGGTTTTTCCCTGTTCCCTTGAGGATTGGAGATACGCGTGTTAGCACAACTACCAATTCGGCAGAGGTAACCTGGACGACAAATAACCCAGCAGACTCAAAGGTTGAGTACCAGCTTGCTTCGTCTGGAGGTACGACGAGTGTTTACTCGAGTAAGAAGGTTCTGAAGCATCGCGTGGTTTTGACGGGTCTCATGCCTGGGAGTGTCTATAAAATAAGCATTTCATCGGAAGATGAGTTTGGTGAGCTGGTCGAGGTTAAGGATATCTATGTCCTAACAAAGCTATCTGGTGCTGTTGTGATAGACAACGTTGACGCAGGCTTTTCCACAGTTGGGAGCTGGTCCACAGGCTCAACTGCTCCTGGGAAATATGGCTCTGACTATTGTTATGCGATGACTAGTCCCACTGGTACCTCAAGCGCATACTGGACATGGCAGGTGGCAGAAACTGGCATTTACAGAATCTGCGCCTGGTGGTCAGAGGGAACAAACCGTTCCACAACTGCGAGGTACTCGGTCATCTATGGTGGAACTGAGGAAGAAAAGATAGTTAATCAGCAAACTGATGGAGGGAAATGGAATTCCTTAGGAATATATTATCTGGAAGCAGGGAACACAGTTCAGGTTAAGTTATCAAATAAAGCGCCGTCAGGATACGTAGTGATTGCAGATGCAGTAAAGTTTGAACAGGCGTATACATCTATATCGAACATCGGACTGGCACGACGTTTGGAAGACGGAAATAGTATTCGAATCTCAAACGTTGCGGTCACTGCCGTGTTTGATTCGGCGTTTTACATTGAAGAGATTGGGCGTTCGGCTGGTTTGAAAGTAGAAGGCTCTGGCGTCAGCGTCGGCGATATAGTGCAGGTATCTGGCGAACTTGCAACGATTGGTGGCGAGCGCACGATAATTAATCCGCTAGTGGAAAAGATGGAAGGGAGTGCTTTTCTTAAACCACTTGCAATTACAGCCAGAGATATAAACCTTGGTGCTTGCGAGGGTGTGACGACCGCAGGACTGCTGGTTACAGTTTGGGGTAAGGTGAGTTCCGTTGGCGTTGATTACTTCTATGTGGACGATGGCTCATCCCTAGAGGATGGTAGCTCAAACGTCGGGCTTAGGATTGATGCCTCTATCTTGTCATCCCCGCCTCAAATTAGCGATTTTGCAATGGTCACGGGTGTGGTCGGAGCACAAGATCTCGATGTCGGGACGGTTCCTATAATCCGCCCGCGCAGTAGTGGTGAAATAATTTTTTACTAAATAGTGAATAATTGTTCAATTTTCTTTGCCTATTGGGAACATTTGAACCATCACGGCCGTATAAATAAATGGAAATGCACACATTCGTGATGCAGTTTGCTCCTTTCCAAATACCTCCTTGCCCAGGCCGGGCCGCCGGTTGTTGAATAGGTCCCGAGCGCCGGCGACTCGGCTAGTTTTGAGCCCCGTTTCTTCGGGGCTCTTTTTTTATCAATTTTGGTTCAAACTTTCAGAATCAGGTATTATTAACAGTTATCTACCATATTCCAAGTGGCTAAAATATACGCGGTGTTGCTGAACTTGAGGCGCTTTGAGAGCTAGGAAAATGAAGTGATCAAATGGATTTTAGCACAAAGTGTGAACACTGTATGAATTGAGGGCAGTTTTTTTCGACATAGATGGAACCTTTTTTGGCGATTTGTTGTCAAACTTAAATGGATGTGCCCCTAGCAGAGGGTGCACTACAGAGGGGGCGAGAAGCAGTTCGAATGGCTAGCGCCAACGGGGGGTTGGAATCTGCTCTCGCCTCCGAGACACGTAACGTGCTGGAAGCAAGAAAGCCGGCTAAAAGGCCGGCTTTCTTGCTTTTGTCAGGGAGTCTAAATTCAAGAGAGAGGCTTTAGAAGCGAGAGCAATCCTTTTGTGAAAATTGGGTGAAATGGTATTTAAGGGTGGGACAACTAGTTGTCCCACCCTTAAATATGATTAAGCATTGTCTTTTAATTTTGGTTGAACTGCACAAGTTTTGCGGTTTCTATGCCATCTAGCTTTCTAATCTCATCCATTACTAGGTCCGGCACTGGGTCGTCAACGTTTAGAACCATTACTGCTTCCTTGCCGATGCCTGCTCTGCCAACATGCATACCGGCGATGTTTATGTTGTGGTTACCGAGAAGTGTCCCTACTCGGCCAATAACTCCCGGTTTATCTATGTGGGTTGTGACAAGCATTGCTCCGTCGGGAACTACGTCAATCATAAATCCATCAATCTTTACTATTCTGAAATCTCTTTTTCCGAAGACTGTTCCCTCAATTAGCTTTTCGCCCTTGTCAGTCTTTACCTTGACGGCTAGAAGGCTGGTATAGTCTTCTGGTCCTACACTTTTGCTTTCTGTAATCCGTATGCCTCTGGATTCGGCAATGACTGGGGCGTTGACTAGGTTCACCGGTTCTGTAAGAATCGGTTGGAGCAGGCCTTTTAGTACAGAGCGCCCGACCGGACCGTACTCCATGGTGGAAAGATCGCCGCAGTAAGCAATTTCGATAGACTTGACAGCACCATCCGTAAGTTGTGTTGCCATCATACCAATCCGTTCGCCGAGAAGCATGAATGGTTCCACTGCAGCTAGTACTTCGGCGCTCAGAGCTGGCATGTTTACTGCACTGCGAGCAGGCTTGCCATTAAGGACATCTACAATCTGCTCAGCGACGTCAATTGCGACATTAATCTGAGCTTCCTCGGTTGATGCTCCTAAGTGCGGAGTGGTGATTGCTTTGTCCAGCTTGAGCAGCGGGTTGTCTGGAGGGGGTGGTTCTGACTCATAAACGTCGAAGGCTATTCCAGCTACCTTACCTTCCTCGACTGCTTTTGCCAGGGCGGCTTCGTCGACAATTCCTCCTCGGGCAACATTAATGATGCGCACTCCTGGCTTCATTTTTTCAATCTCATCTTTGCCGATTGAGCCCTTTGTATCTTTTGTTGCTGGTACGTGGATTGTAATATAGTCACTTCTTCTAAGGAGTTCATCCATGCTAACAAGCTCGACGCCTATCTTGCTGGCGTACTCTTCGGAAACGAATGGATCGTATGCTATGATGTCCATCTCGAAGCTTTGCGCCCGCTTGGCAACAGCGCTTCCAATCTTTCCAAGCCCATAGATACCCAGCGTTTTTCCATAGAGCTCATTACCGACGAATTTGCTTCGTTTCCACTCGCCAGCGCGCAATGAGGCATGCCCTTGGGGGATATTCCGTGCGAGAGCTAGCATCATTGCCATCGTAAGCTCAGCAGCAGCAATAGTGTTCCCGCCGGGTGAATTGACAACAATGATTCCTTTCTCGGTAGCAACAGGGACATCAATGTTGTCTACGCCGACGCCTGCCCGGCCGATGATTTTCATGTTTTTTGCTGCTTCGAGAACATCGGCTGTGACTTTTGTCTCGCTTCGAACAATCAGAGCATCATAGTCGCCGATAATCTCGATTAGCTTGGATTTCTCCAATCCGGTCTTTACATCTACGTCGAAATGCTTCTGGAGAATTTCAATTCCTTCTTTTGCGACAGGATCGCTTACTAAGATCCTTGGCATACCCACCTCGTCCTTCCAGTTCTTGCCATCTACTCCTTTGGCACATATGCCAGGCATGCCTGGAGTAGCCGGCAATTAGTTTACCCGAACAATGAGATGATACACCAAGCTAAGTGAAAATGTCAATCGAACTATTGGCCATGCTCGAGCCGCATCTCGGGAGCAGAGCGGTGGATGTAAAAAGGAACGAGCAAAAGGGGGTCGGATGTTTCACCGGCAGCAATTTTTTCTAAGGTCAGCCTCGCTAGAATTGAAGCCTTTGGATAGGAAAGCCATTTGGATGCCGGGACTACCCGGTCGCCAAGCGACTTGCTTAGTTCTTCCAAGGCGTCCTCTACGCCGTCCCCGCAGAAAATGATTCTGCGCTCTGATTTCTGGCTTTTTGTTTTGGGATGTGGGGAGAGATTCTGGGCCATCTTAATTACTTCATTTATTGGTCCAGCCGAGTAGTCGGTAATCTGCTTAATTTTTCCATTGCATGTGTGAAAGAAAGCCCAGTATACCTCACCCTTTCGAACTTTCACAAGCGGACAGACGGTCGCATTGGGAAGGTAATCGAATTGATGGGCTAGAAGGTCGAGTGTGATGATTCCAACGATTGGGATATTGAGCACTTGAGCAAGGGTTTTTGCTGTTGCAACTCCGATTCGCAAGCCAGTAAACGATCCAGGTCCGAGTGAAACCCCAATGCAGTTAAGGTCTTTAATTCTCAGGGTGCAGTCTTTAAGCATTGAAACAATATCTGGCATCAACCGCCGAGAGAGGTCCATTTTGTGAGCAAAGTTGTATTCGGCGAGTAGGTTATTCTCGTCGGCAACTGCGATGCTTGAGGTGTCTGTTGTTGTATCTAATGTCAATACTTTCATTGGCACATGTAATTATATTCCCACGTGTCGATACGGTCAATGTTGCCAAACCAAGGCTTGCGTGGTAGAATGCGAATAGTAGACCCTCAGTTTGGGCATATACGCCTTAGGCATTTTCTACAATTAAGGAGTGATAACCTTGAGGGTGCCCGTAAAATTAGGATTCCTCTTGTATTTGATACTAATTCTTGCCTTCGCGTTGCCTGCGGTTGCTCAGAAGACTTTTGACTTTGAGAAACTCAAGAAGCAAGTGGACATTACGCTTGTTAACGGGTCAATGGTGGATGCAATGGAGGCGTTAGCAAAGCAGGCGGATATTGAGATTGCCGCTCCTGCTTTTCCCGAAAAAGGTATTAGCACGAGCCTAAAGGGTCAGCCGCTCAAGGTGGTCCTCGATATGCTTACGAAGATGACAGGTCTGTCTTGGTATATTGAAGGCAGCATCATTGTATTCAGGCGGCCAGCGGAGGTAGCCACAAAAGATGTGCCCGAAAAGCCGCTAGATAAGCTCACTCCGGAAGAGTACATGACTGAAGTACTAAAATCGCTCGATGGCGCTCAGCTTTTTAAACTTTCGCGTGGATTTCCGCTTTCATATGCTGAGCTCACTCCTTTCCAGCAGGAGATTCTCAGGGCGATGCTTGCTTCGCCCACGGTTGGCCTGACCGAAGCGGGCCAAGTTGTTAAATCTTTGCCAAAGCCCGAGGAAACAGTGTTGCTATTTCGTATAATTCCTTACTTGCTTATTCCGAGGCCTGATTTGAAGGAAGATCTTGCCTTACGCATGGATTCGATGCCTTATATATACCTAAAGAAGGTGATGGTGCCTTAATGGCGGTTGCAAATTTGGAAATTGAGAACTGGAATTCTGACTTTCCGGCACTCTCTAGGAGAGGATGCAGGTTTAGCTTCTCTCAATTTATGCGGGCTTTCTTAGCAACCCTGCTGGTTATTCCGGCGGGTTGTGCGCTTGCCCAAGCCGAACGCGCGGGAGAGTTGAATTGGGCGGCGGATGAGAGAATGATCGCATCGGTCACGATTCCGGCTGAAGTGATGCCTTTGAAGGAATTGTGCTCAGTATTAAGCAAACAAACGAGCTCGGAGTTTTACGTAGACCAGAGGCTTGAGGAAACAAAAATCGTCGTTCACATTGGGGAAACTCGCCTCAAGAGCATAATGAACATGGTTGAGGCAATCACCGGTTTCCAATGGCGGTTAGTGGATGATGTCTTTTTTCTAACGCGAGATGCCCGCGGTTCTGCAGTAATGGCTTGGAGGGAACGATATTTGGAAGCCAAGAAAGCTCAAGAGGCTGGCAATCTTGAGGCAGACGTTCGACGTTGGCTTAATATGACTATGCCGTTCCTGCCAAGCGTTGATCCTGCATGGCAGCTTACGCCACTCCAGCAAGAGCAGATTGCTTATCAGCAAGCGATCTCGTTGCTTACCTTGACACCATCGCAGGTGGATTGGCTGAACGCTGCTCTTCGTGCTGCTGGTTTCAAGACAAGCGAGGTAATGACGCCGGTTGACCAGCTTGCAGTGGATCTTCGAGAAGTCCCTGTGAAACTAAACGCTGCCATGATAATACGTTCGAAGAGCGGCGACTTTCTCATTGAAAAGCCGCTTATGCCTATTATGCCAAAGGTTGCCCCGCCTGCACCTCCTAAAGTTGGAACAATTAAAATTGATGAAGTCAGGGAAAAGGAAGAGGAAAAAAAGATTGCAATTAAGGACAAGCTCCAAGGGTTATGGATTACTAATGTAGACCTCGATGGCCTAGATGATGTTGTGAGTCTTGCTAAAGCACAAGGTTTTGATACTATTTTCGTCCCAATATTTGGGGCTGGACAGCCAATCTATCCAAGCAAAATATTTACCCAAGATAGGAAATATGCTGACGATGATCCGCTTAAGAAGGCAATTGCTTTGGCACATGGGCAAGGCTTAAAGTTGATTGGTGTGTTGGATGTGACACTTTGGGGTGATGCCGAGCATCCTGCTCCTCTGGTAATTGCAAGCCATCCCAGCATCCAAGATTGCAACCTTCTCGGCAGGCGTTATGCTGAACAAGAGGTTTGGCAGAACGCCGAGATGCAAAATCTCAAACCGAAGTCTGCGGACGTTATTCCGGTTGCGGAGGCTAAAACCTCTGGCAAGGAGGTTTACATCTGCCCGGCTTCGTCCCAGGCGGCAAGGCTTCTGAAATCATTATTAGCCGAATTGAGCCTTAACTATGAACTTGATGGTATTTGCCTCGATCGAGTTGATTATGCGCACAGTAAGCCTTTTATAGTAGCTGGGCAGGACCTCACGCCGCCATTTGGATACACGGTGGAGGTGCGTAAAGAAATGATTCGCCTTCACCAAATTGATCCTATCGATGTTGATTTGTGGGGGGTGCGAACTGACGCTGATGCGCAAGCTTTGGCATTATGGGATAAGTTTCGGCGGGGGAAGCTCATAGGTCTTTTGACGGAACTTTCAAAGCAGTTTAAGATGGACAATCCTAACGGCATTTTTGCGGTGACCGTTGATCTTGCTTCTGATAGCCAGTCACCTGTTCACTGGGCGGAGGTGCCCAAAGTTGATGCTCTCATTCCAAAACTTACATTGGCAAAGTCCGAGAGTGAGGGCACATATGTTTATTCACAAAGCGAGGCAGAGGCGATAGTCAGCTTGAACCGTGCATCTCTCAAAGCTGCTGCAGTAATCCCGGCGGCCGGTGAGTTTGGTGCCGAAAGGCTAGCTGAGCAGATTACAGCATTGAGCCGAGTTGTTAAATTGGCGAAAGATGAAAACCTTGGGGGCTATATACTTATCGGCGATGTTTCTGGTCTGAGAGCGGCTTTGGAGGCGATTGGCAAACAGGTGCCATGACATGAAGCTAATCTGTGTCGCTGGACTTCCTGGCACTGGCAAAACCCACCTAGCTATGCGCCTAGCAGATGAGATGGGCGCACTTCGTTTGAGTCGTGATGAAGTTAGGGCAAAGCTCTTCACCACACCGAGTTACTCAAATTCCGAGAAGGCTTTAGCTTTCGGTGCTATGCTCTTCATTGCCCGGTATTTTCTAAGCCAAGGCAGGGACGTTATCCTTGAAGGAATGCCGTTTTCTAGGCGGTCCGAGCGTGATGCTGCAAGAGCGCTTGCGAAGGAGGTGGGTGCGGAATTCGAGTTGCTCTATTGTGTCTGCCCAGATGAGGTTGCCCTCCAGAGAATTGCTCTGCAGGACCATCCGGCTGCAGATCGAAATGAAGACCTTTACTACCAGGTTAAGGCACGTTTTGAGCCAATTGGGGAAGATGAGGGTGCGGTTGTAGTCGATACCGGGCAATCTGTTGATTAGGGCACTTTCGATTTAAGGCAACAATACCTTGGTGAACATTACCAACTTTTTGCCCAATCCGTAGCCGTTTGAATTTTCCAAAGGTTGCCTGTAGCTACTAGGTAAATAAATGAGCCGCCCAGGAAAATGAGAAATAGAGCGCAAATCTGCACTATTGCGCGATAGATATTTGTGCTCAGGAGCCTTCGCCCGCTAGCAACAGCTGCACCAACTATCAAGTACCAGATGATGTCTCCCATGCTATGGCCTACATAGAATGCTCCGAGTGCCCAGAGCACGTTTTGGCGAAGTCCTGCGAAAAAAGTTATTCCAGCAAGACCAATTGTTGCCCACCAAATAATCCAGTAAGGATTTGTAATACTTACTGCCATTCCGGTAAGCATGGAGTTCAGCATGGAACCTTTGGATTGGGTTTCTCGGTGAGATGTTTTTGTTGAGGGAGGGTCGAGGGCGCCGCACCGAGCGTCATGAAACATGCTCCAGCCCATAAAAAGAAGCGTTATTCCTCCGATAATGGCGATTCCGCCAGTTATTGGCTTCATCCTAAGGACGTGACCCAAGCCGGAAAATAGAAAGATAACTAAAATAAGTTCCAGGGTCACGTGACCTACGACGAGAAGCACTGACGAAACGAAGCCTTTCTTTGCAGTCTGGGCAATGGTTACCGTAAGTAGTGGTCCAGGCATTAGTGCTCCCGAAAGGGCCACCATGAACGATGATATAAAGATTGCGCTCAGTGTCAAAGCGGTTTCTCCTTTGTTTCAGGGTTTGAAGGTTCTGAGTCATTATGCACTCATCGGGATAATTAGTATAGCAAAAACGAAGCGAATGGGAAATTAAAAAGAGGAGTACCGCAGCAAGGAATAATGCGGTACTCCTCTTTTTAGTTTGTTGATTATCTATTCTGATTTAAGGATAACCACTAAGCCTACATCTCCTCTTCGGGCATTGGTGCGGGAGACATCTCTTCCTGGTTTGTCTGTGGTGGAGTCGTCGCGGAAACTCCCGGCATTGTCATAGTTCCGCTCTGTCTTGGAAACATAATAAGCGATGAAATTACCGCGTTATTTAAAGTGGGTGGCTTTTCGGCAAATGCCCTGCAGGCTTCTGGGCTCGCGTCGAAGCGCATAAAGTTGTCCTCGGAAGAGGTTGCTACGCACATAGCATTGGAAATGGCGCTTGAAGTGCCGACTATTTGTGCGGCCCCAATAATGACCCCGGTCTCGGGTGAGCAAATTGGAACAATCTTCGTATTTAGGCCGGCTGGGAAAGCAAGATTGTGCTCTTTTAGCTTGTTGTTAATCATCTGGTTCCAGCTTGAGCTCATCCTGTTGATAGTATCCCTGATATCCATGCCTGTTCGAATCATATCCATGGATATGAAATTCGACGGCAGGCCTACAACACCTACACCGTTTACTCGCATAAGCGTCCCTGTAGTTGATGTGCCAGTAATCGGCACAAATGTCCAGACCACCGCATCGTCCGAAGTTGATGAGTAGTAGACTACAGATTTCACAAGGTCAAGCCTGCTCTGGGGACCTGCTACGGTCACACTACCCAATGTATTGCCGGTAGATGAGTCCAGCAGCGGAAGAGTTTTTGTCGGAGAATTCTGCCACATTATTAGTTCTTCACGGGCGCCGGCAACTCTTACGGCTATTGGCTCAATTTGCATTGCAATCTTGCTAGGCTGGCCACCAAGAGCTACTACGGTTGTTCGCGCCCATAGACTTGCTAGTCTGCCAGGCGTTCTATTAAAGGCGCGTGCTGATTTAGAGTCCGCGGTAACAATCACGTAGTCGCCGAGGACAACTACCCAATTGCCGTTTACCTGGGCGACACGCACATTTTCCCAGTTCTGACCTGCTGAGAAGGCATTGTTGAGCCTTTCTGCAACGATTCTGGCGCGTTGAATGGGGCTCATACCTCCGGCCGAGGCAGGAATACGCATAGCAAATCGGCCATCTATGAAGATATCCGCCGCTGCTGGCAATCCAGGTTGCATAGCGGGAGCCGCTTTAACTGTAGCACGAAGTTGTTGGTTTGCCTGTGCCATTAGTGCGTAGCTAGCTAGCAAAACCAAACTCAAGATTAGCATGGCGCGAATTAAAGTGCTTGTTTTCATATAACTTCCTCCTTTCGAACGTTGTTCGCTTCAGTATAATCTTCCACTTTTTAGGCTAATAAAAACTTTGAATTTTTATGATGCGGTTTATTTGCATAAGTAGGTTTTTCTTGTTTAAAAGATGTATCAGAGGTTGTCAGAGATTATAATTCTTCGGAGTTCGGGCCGAGGCTAGCATATTGGGTTGATTATAGTAAATGTCAAACACTATAATGTCAATTGCGTAAATGTTTAAGCTCATGCGTTTGATTACGCATGGAGGGTGCAATGCGTGGCATAGTAGTTGTACCAACTTATAATGAGAGAGACAACATTGTTCAGTTAATTGAGGCCGTAATGAAAATCCCGATAGAACTGGACATGCTAATTGTTGACGATAACTCCCCCGACTGCACCGCCGATTTAGTTGAACAAATAAGCTTGACAAATGCCCGGGTTCATCTGATGAGGCGCACTGGGAATCGAGGTTTTGGCCCTTCTTATGTTGATGGTTTCAAGTGGGCGCTTGCAAAAGGATACGATGCGATATTCAGCATGGATGCGGATTTTTCGCATGATCCAGAAAGTTTGCCAAGCTTGGCGAAGGCATTAGAAGAACATGATATGGTACTAGGTTCGCGATACTTTGAAGGTCGCGTAAGTGTTGTGAACTGGCCTCTGTTTCGGCTTTTTCTGAGCGTGTTTGCCGGAAGGTATGTACGATTAATCACTGGTTTAAAGGTTGGAGATCCCACAACTGGGTTCAGAGGTTTCCGAAGGCATGTGCTTGAATCGATTAATCTTGATACAATCAAATCCAACGGCTACTCTTTCCTTGTCGAGACTCTTTATCGCGCGTATAAGTGTGGTTTTGACATAGCGGAAGTTCCTATCATATTCACTGAAAGGAGAGAGGGAAGCTCAAAGATGTCAAGAAAAATAATGTTTGAAGCTGCGTTAATGCCTTGGCGTTTAAGGTTCGGCCGCTTCCGCCCTCCCAAATCTTGTAAACCTTAGTGAAGAGCGTAGCTAATCTACGAATCGGTACTTGATGAGCGTCCAGAGAGCTTGCACACCATCGGTCCACTTAATTTTTTTTCCTTGTGCAGTGTTTCGTGCTTTGTAGTGAATGGGGACTTCATGGATGGTTACGCCTCGCTTCCGAAGTTTTGCGGTTACCTCTGGGCAGAATTCAAACCGCGTGCACTTAAGCGGAAGTTTTTTTATAACGTCGGTGCGAAATGCCTTATAGCAGGTGGCTTCGTCGGTTATATCAGCTCGATATAGAATGTTTGCCACCAAGGTAAGTATGCGATTGGCAATTAGATTTGGCAATCGCATCCCTTCTATTTTCCCACGAAAGCGGGAGCCGTATACAACATCTGCTTTGCCTTCAAGTATTGGCTTAATTAATTCAGGATACTGTTTTGGGTCATATTCCATGTCGGCATCTTGAATTATTACAATGTCTCCAGTTACATATTCAAGTCCCTTACGAATTGCCGCGCCCTTGCCTGCATTTTTTGCGGACGAGTGGATTACTATTGGGTAGCGTTTGCTATATTCGTGCAATACCTCAGCAGTGTTATCAGTGGAGCCGTCATCAATGACTATTATCTCTTTAGGTATGTCTACAGCTCTAACTGCGTCAAGTACATCAGTAATATTCTGAAACTCATTAAAGCAAGGGATTATGACCGAAAGTTTCAAAGGATGCCTCCGATGGGGTCCGGTTTGGGATGGGCGCATACAAGAAGTATGGTTTTTCTTTAATATTATACCCAGTTCAATTCCTGGCAGTCAAGACATGCAAATAATCGGCATGATATACTAAAGTTGATGGAGGTGGAGAGTTTGTTTGGAATACTTGCGATTCTCGGTTATGCAATAACAACAAGTATAGATATGGGATTTACAACCATGGTGGCCCCAGCGACTAACATGTTTCCAAGAAATACCGAGGGGTCAATAGTTGAACTCAAGGATGGCCGACTTTTACTTGCGTGGACCCAGTTCTACGGCGGCACGGCTGATAATGCAGGGGCGGTGATTGCGGGGGTTACTTCCAGCGATGGCGGTCGGTCATGGAGCAAGCCATTCCTGCTTCAGGAGAACGTTGGGAAATGCAATGTTATGTCGGTAAGCCTTCTTCGGCTGAAATCTGGAAGAATAGGCATGTTTTACTTAGTAAAGAACTCTCTAAGCGACTTGCAGGTCTATGCTAGATATTCTTCGGATGAAGGCAAAACCTGGGGTTCGCCGGTGCGTATAACGCCCGATGAGGGCTACAACGTCATGAACAACGACAGGGTAATTCAGCTATCCAGCGGGCGTATTCTAGCTCCTATTGCCTATACGCCGGATATCAGCAAGCCAACGCCGGCAGTTTCGTTTGTGCTATATTCTGACGATGAAGGGCGCACGTGGAGAAAGTCGTCGCCAGACATCTATGCGCCAAAGAGGGGGGCAATGGAACCCGGCGTTGTCGAGCTTGCAGACGGACGAGTCTTGATGATAATTCGAACGCAGACAGGGAGGATATATCATACCTACTCCTACGATGGTGGGGCACATTGGGAGGAAGCAAAGCCAATGTGTGTAGTTTCGCCGGAGTCGCCGGCAAGCATCAAGCGGATTCCGGGGACAGGCGACTTGCTTTTAGTTTGGAACAACAACTTTGAGCCGGAAAAGAGTCATGGGGGCATACGCAATCCTTTGACGGTGGGCATATCCCGCGATGGTGGAAAAACTTGGACCAATATTAAGAACATTGAATCAGCACCAGGAAAGTCATGGGCTTATACGAGCATCCTATTTTTAGGTAAAGACGTGCTGCTAACTTATTATGAGACAGAAAACTGGGCTGATGGCTTATCTCTTAAATTCCGGAGCATACCACTTGAATGGCTCTATCAACCTTGATGATGGGTGATTGACATGTGTTGCGCGCCGTCGTTATACTTTTGAGAAAATCAAACCCGTAGGAGAGAGTTGGCTTGTGCAACCAAATGTGAACGGCAAATACATAATTGGTGTAGACCTAGGCGGCACAAACGTCCGGGCCGCAATCACCGACAAAGAGGGCAATTTTTTAGGAGAAGGTCGTCGGCCTTCGCTGGCAATGGAGGGCTTTGAGATTACACTTGCCCAGATTATTCAGGCGATTCGTGACGCAATTTCCGCTGCCAGGGTAGACGTTGATGATATTTGCGGAATTGGGATGGGCGTTCCAGGCCGTCATATTTCCAAAGAAGGCATCGTACTGTGGTCGCCAAATTTCAAAGATTGGGGCGGCGTTCAACTTCTTGCACCTATCCGTGAAGCAATTGGGGTGCCGGCTTACATGGGCAATGATGTCAATGTTGCAGCACTCGGAGAATTTCGTTTCGGTGCAGGAAAGGATGTCAACAGCTTGGTAATGCTGACCCTTGGCACGGGAATCGGCGGGGGGATTATTCTCGATGGAAAGCTTTGGCTTGGCGCAAATGAAGGTGGCGGCGAAATCGGGCATCAAATTGTGAATCCAAATGGCTTTCGGTGTGGATGCGGCCGGTTTGGCGACCTTGAGGCGGAAGCAGCGCAAGCAGGAATAATTGAGCGAGCCCAGCGAATGATTCGTGCTGGCCACAAGAGCGTTCTTCTCAAGCGTGGTGGCCCAAACCTTGATGACATAACGCCTGCGATGATTGCGGAGGCGGCAACCGAAGGCGATGAAGTCGCGCGCGAAGTTATGCGTCAAACCGGATATTGGGTTGGGATTGGAGTGGCAAACGCCATAAACTTCCTGAATCCAGAGATGGTTGTTATAGGTGGCGGGATTTCCCAGGCTGGGCCAGTGCTGTGGGAACCTCTTATGGCTACTGTTAAGGCGAACGCCCTTGCTGAGGCGTTGAGCGTGTGCCAAGTAGTGCCTGCTGCACTTGGTGACGATGCAGGTATACTTGGCGGCGTTGTGTTGGTGCTTCAGGAGTTGGAAGCATGCAAATGAAAAAGCAGACAATTGTGAAGGAAGATGGTCGTTTACTCACATATTACTGGTTTACGCACTCCAGCAATAAACGTAAAAAACGGAGTGCGAAAAGTATCGTAACAAGAAAGCTAGCGTCTAACTCTACCAATTAAGAATTACAATATACTTCAGAAATCAAACTTAGCCTCAAAAGGAGTATCAAGTGTCAGAACTACGGTGGAATCCTCTGCTCGAGCAGTGGGTAATTACCGCAACACATCGCCAGGACCGGACTTTTTTCCCTCCTGACGATTATTGTCCGCTGTGTCCTACTAAGAAAGGCGGTTTCCCAACGGAAGTTCCGGCGGAGAACTATGAAATCGTCGCATTTGACAACAAATTCCCATCTCTTCAGCGACGACCACCAGAACCAGCCATAGACGGAAACGATATATACAAAGTCCGCCCAGCTGCCGGAGTTTGTGAGGTTGTTCTTTATTCGCCAAAGCATCAGGGCACGCTGACGGGGATGAGTGTTGAGCATATTAAAAACCTAATTGCTGTATGGACTGACCGTTATTGTGAGCTAGGCCGCCTTGATTTTGTAGACTATGTCTTTATATTCGAGAATAAGGGTAAGGAAATTGGCGTAACGCTCACCCATCCCCATGGGCAGATTTACGCATATCCTTTCATTCCACCGATCATTCAGAAGGAACTTGATTCTTGTCGAAAGCATTATAAAAAGACTAAGCGATGCCTGCTTTGCGATATTATTGAGCGCGAGATTATGGATGGACGACGCATTGTAGATACGAATAAAAGTTTCGTAGCGTTTGTCCCATTCTATGCAAGATATCCGTACGAGGTGCACATACTTCCGCGAGACCACAAGCGTTCGCTTAAGGAGTTTACCGAAGGCGAGAGATTGGACCTTGCTCGGATTTTAAAGACAGTGCTGACTAAATATGACAACCTTTGGGGTTTTGACCTGCCCTATATGATGGTGCTTCATCAAAAGCCGACCGACGGAAAGCAGCACAAGTACTATCATTTCCACATTGAGTTCTATCCTCCATACAGAACGCCAACCAAGCTTAAATTTCTTGCGGGGTCGGAATCGGGCGCTGGGGTTTTTATTAATGATACACTTGCAGAAGAAAAAGCAAAGGAACTTCGGGAAGCAAAGCCTAAGACCTAATATGGATAGTTTCGTTTATCGAGGTTTGAATTATGGCGAATCTTGAGCAGCGTATTGAGCATTTAAAAGAGAAGTTTGAGGAAGTCTTTGCCGGGCCTCCTAAAGTAATTGTACGCGCTCCGGGACGCGTAAATCTTATCGGTGAACATACCGACTATAACGATGGATATGTGCTTCCAATTGCAATAGACCGTGAGATACTTATAGCCGCTTCTAAGCCGTCGGACTCAATGTTCCACTTATATTCAGACAACTTCGACCGGATTGCTGTTTTCCCATTAGACAACATCCAAAAAGACCCAGAAAATAAATGGAGCAATTACCCTCGGGGCGTGGCGTGGATGCTTCAAAAGCGCAGAAAGCACATAGAACCAACAAACATGGTCATCCATGGAGATGTGCCCTTAGGTGCAGGCTTGAGCTCGTCTGCTGCCTTTGAGGTCGCATCAGCTATGGCATTCCAGGCGCTTTATGGTTTTGAGATGACCGGCGAGGAGATGGCGCTTCTCTGCCAGGCCGCGGAGAATAAGTTTGTAGGCGTGAACTGTGGCATCATGGATCAGTTCATTTCACGCTTGGGTAGCAAAGATCACGCACTTTTTATTGACTGTCGGACTCTGGAATCCTCACCTGTGCCCCTACCATCAGAAGAGGTAAAGGTGATTGTTGCAGACACCACACGGAAGAGGGGGCTGGTGGATTCTGAATACAATATTCGGCGTGCCCAGTGTGAGGAGGCGGTATCAATACTAAGGCGCTACCTTCCGCATATACGTGCCCTTCGAGATGTGACGGTTTCGGATTTTCGTAGATTTGGTCACCACCTCCCGCCAACGGTACGCAGGCGAGCAGAACACGTAATTACCGAGAATGAGCGCGTTCTTAAGAGCACTGAGGCCTTACGTCATGGCAAGCTCTCCATCTTCGGTCGGTTGATGAACCAGTCGCATGAATCGCTTAGAGATCTTTATGAAGTCAGTTGCAGGGAGCTCGATGCACTGGTTGAGGCGGCTTGGAAAATACCCGGCGTGTATGGAAGCAGGATGACGGGAGCTGGGTTTGGTGGATGCACTGTTAGCTTAGTCGCCAACGAAGCTGTGGATGAATTTCTCGAGCGCGTGCCTCAAGATTACAAAGCGCGCATAGGGATAACTCCGCACGTATATGTGTGCTCCCCGTCGGATGGGGCCGCTGTTATCGCATGTAATTAAGTGAGGTTATTCTAGTCGTCGGCGAACAGACTGGACAACTTCTTCTGCGGCGACCATTTCGCTTGTCTTGGTTGCTCGGTCGCGAATTTCGACCTTGCCTTCTGCAGCCGTCCTGCCAACAACAATCTGGATGGGTATACCAATCAAATCGGCATCCTTGAATTTTACCCCGGCACGCTCCTCACGGTCGTCGTAAAGCACCTCAATGCCAGCTTTACATAGGAGGTCGTAAGTCTTTTCAGCAAGGTTCTGTTGGGCTTCTTCCGTGATGTTCGCACAGATTAAATGAACCGAGTATGGAGCAATGCTGAGCGGCCAAATAATGCCATTTTCGTCGTTGCTAACCTCGGCGACTGCTGAGATGATACGGCTGACGCCAATCCCATAGCAACCCATAATTATGAGCTTATCTGCTCCATTCTCGTCGGTAAAAGTTGCGCTGAGTGGTTCTGAGATTGCATATCGGAGCTTGAATATGTGGCCAAGCTCGATGCCGCGCTTCTCTTCGAACGGAGTTTCGCATACATCACAGATATCGCCTGCAACAGCGAATCTCAGGCGCTTCCATGTGACTGTTTGTTTGATGTCAGACCAGTTTACGTTCACTAGATGGGTATCTTTCTTGTTTGCTCCTGTTACAAAGTTCACCATGCCGCGCGTTTCTTCGTCTGCGTACATCGGTATTTTTAATCCCACAGGACCGCTGAAGCCAAGTGGCCCGCCGGTGTATTCTTGAATCTGTTCAGGAGTTGCCATCTCAAGCGTTTTAGCTCCTAGAATTGCTTTGAAGCGTCCCTCATTTAACTCTCGGTCGCCCCGAACTAGCGCCGCGACGGGCTTACCGTCCGCCATGTAAATAAGGGTCTTGAGCAGACGGTCGGGGGTTGTGCGGAGGAACTCGCAAACTTGTTCAACTGTGTGAACGCCGGGTGTGTCCACTTCTGCCATCTCTCGCTTTGGCTCGGCAACTTCTGGAATGATTAGCCGAAAGTCCGCAACTTCCTGGTTTGCTGCATAGCCACAAGATGGGCACAGGAATATCGAATCTTCACCTGCATCAGTGAGGAGCATAAACTCCTTTGTTTCCTTGCCGCCAATTGCACCACTGCTTGCATCAACAGCAATTGTGGATAGGCCGCATCGCTTAAAAATAGCAGTGTATGTGTCATACATTTTAAGATACTCTGCATCAAGATCTGCCTCACTGCTGTGGAATGAATAAGCATCTTTCATTAGGAATTCCCGTGCGCGAATTAACCCTCCGCGTGGCCTTGGTTCGTCGCGGAACTTCATCTGTATCTGATAGAGGTTGAGCGGCAGGTCACGGTATGAGCGCACGTTTCGCTTCACTAAATCGGTAATGACCTCTTCGTGCGTGGGCCCAAGATAATACTTAGTACCCTTGCGGTCCTCTGTGCTGAGAAGGACATCGCTCATTGCTGCCTCACGGCCACTTTCCGCCCAAAGATCCCTTGGGTGAAGCGTGGGCAGCAGTAGCTCTTGAGCGCCAGCTTTGTTCATCTCATCACGGATAATATCCGATATCTTGTTAAGCACTCGCCACCCAAGCGGTAGGAATTCATAGATTCCAGCTGCAAGCTGGCGGATAAATCCTGCCCTTAGTAGCAGAACATGACTCCGCATTTCGACATCAGCGGGAACTTCTCTGAGTGTAGGAGCAAACAAGCGAGAATAACGCAAGGTCTTTTACCTCCCGTGCAGTCTTCAATTAGCAATTTGAACCTAAATATTGCCTAGCTATCCGCTACACAAGTAAACCTCTCGATGAGCGAACCCAGCCTTTTGTTTAATCAAAGGCAAGGCACATCGCCGCCAATTTTATCAAAATGGGCTACTCATAGTAAAGTCACCGGACGACTAACGTCAGAGTTTCCAATTTCTGGTTTTAAAAAGGAACCAATCCCTGGATGGAATAGCAGGAGAGAAAGCCTTTACTGCTATCAGAGAATAGGTCTCTATTTATGGCTTGACATAGTTATCTTGATGCATTAAAATTATGCATCCATTTGTCGGTCTGCCGCCGAAATTCCATCCACGCTTTAGCGCAAAAGTATGGAATGATAAGGTTGGTAGTGGAGGAGGGATGAATGACCAAAATATCGCTTTTCCTTGGTCTCTTGATGACCGTAAGTAACTTTACATCCACCACGGTAACCAACCGTCCGCCTACCGGATATGACAGCGTGGTGATGACCCAGGAAGAGATTAGGTTCGTAGAGCTAGTCAATAAAGAACGAGCTAGTAGAGGACTCCCACAGCTTACGGTTGATCCGCTCTTAGTACAGGTTGCGCGGGCCCACAGCGAAGAGATGGCAGTAAAGCACTATTTTTCTCATAACTCTCCGACGCCTGGATTAAAAACTGCAATGGACCGATATCTTGCGGCGCTCAAGCGCCGACCAACTTGGGCTCTTGTTGGGGAGAACCTATTTTACTGTTCGATAGTTGATGTGGCGCGTGGGCATCAGGCGCTTATGGATAGCGAAGGTCACCGCGCAAATATCCTTGAGCCCAGATTTACGGCGATTGGTGTGGGCAGTTATATCACGGAGTCAGGCGAGTTCTATGTAACCCAAATGTTTTTAGCTAAGACTGACTAACTTCCCTGGCCTAAATAGCTACAATCTTAGGAGACCGTCCTTTCGGGCGGTCTTTTTCTTTTGAGCTTTGCTTATTGCAATCCCGCACTTGAATCAAGCCCATCAGTTCAGCTATAATCTTTAGGATATTCTTTTGCTTAATTTTTTCTTTTCTGGAGATTTGGCATGGCCGAAAGCTTGGATAATATCGTGAACCTTTGTAAGCGAAGAGGATTGGTATTTCCTTCAAGTGAGATATATGGTGGGATAGGTTCGACTTGGGACTACGGACCTATTGGCGTCCTACTGAAAAACAATATCAAAGCTGAATGGTGGAAATCTGTTGTTCAAGAGCGTGACGACATAGTTGGGCTTGACGCTGCAATCATGATGCATCCAGATGTTTGGAGGGCAAGCGGTCATGTTGAGTCATTCACTGACCCGATGGTTGACTGCAAGCAATGCAAGCGGCGTTTCCGGGCCGACCATCTAGTTGAGGCAATGCGGACGGAGGAAGATGCCGTCAAGCGCACGCCTGAGGAGTTAAGGAATCTTGAGAAAGCACTCGAAGGCGTTAGATGTCCTGAATGTGGCGGTGAGCTTACTCCTATGCGGCAGTTCAATATGATGTTCAAGACTTACATGGGGCCTGTGGAGGAAAGTGCGGCAATCGTATACCTTCGGCCTGAAACGGCACAAGGAATTTTTGTAAACTTCAAAAACGTGCTAAATGCTACTAGAAAGAAACTGCCGTTTGGTATTGCACAAATTGGCAAATCATTCCGCAACGAGATTACCCCTGGCAACTTCATTTTCAGAACGCGGGAGTTCGAGCAAATGGAAATCGAGTACTTTACGCGTCCTGAGGAGGCTGAGGAGTGGTATAAATATTGGCTGGAAGAGCGCTACAATTGGTATGTTAGCCTTGGTATAAAGCGGAATAATCTGCGGCTTCGGCCGCATGGCGAGGATGAGTTAGCCCACTATGCTAGTGCATGCTCTGATGTTGAATACCAGTTCCCCATGGGGTGGAGCGAGCTTGAGGGGATTGCGAACAGGACGGACTATGATCTCAAGCGCCATATGGAGTTCAGCGGGAAGGACCTTAGTTACTTTGATGAGGAAACGGGTGAACGATTTGTACCCTATGTGATTGAGCCCTCGGGTGGCGTTGACCGGACGCTACTTGCGTTTCTATCAGATGCCTATGAGGAGATCCCTGGTGGGCGCGGGGAAGCGGGGGCGGAGGTCGAGGTCATACTTCGGCTACACCCCAGGATTGCACCAATCAAGATTGCAGTTCTCCCTCTTTCCAAAAAGAGCGGGCTACCCGAGATTGGCCAGAAGTTGTACCAGGAGCTTCGTAAGTATTTCTTTGCGGATTACGATGATGCTCGAAGCATTGGCCGGCGCTACAGGCGCCAAGATGAAATTGGAACACCTTGGTGTGCGACTGTTGATTTCCAGACGCTAGAGGACCAGGCGGTCACCATCCGCGACCGCGACACAATGCAGCAAGTACGTATTTCTTTAGACAAGGTGAAAGATTGGGTTCGTGACAAGTTGGAAGAAAGCTGAGCTTGCAGTCAGCTGAAATTTAGGTTGGCTTTTAGGGACAAAAGGTTTCTAAAAGAGATTAGATAACCTTCTTTGGTCAGGCTCACCAGCGTTCAATTTTTAGTGCTCAGTGCTTTTAGGGTTTGGCGGTTTGTTTGTTTCCATGGAGTCTTCGGCAACTTCCTTTGAAGCTTCTTGTTTGCTTCGTAGCTGTTCTAGCCTTTCTTTTATTTTTGCTTCGTATCCATGGTCGGTTGGCTCGTAATATGGGCCTGACTTTATTCCGTCGGGCATGTACTGTTGTTCGACCCAATTATCTGGGAAATCATGGGGGTATTTGTATCCCTTCCCGTGGCCTAGCCGGCTTGCTCCGCGGTAGTTTGCATCACGAAGGTGAATTGGCACTGGCTTGGTTTCTTTCTCTGCAACATCTTTGAGGGCACGGTTTATACCCTTATATGAGGCATTGCTTTTTGGTGCGCATGCAAGATAGATAGTAGCTTGGGCGAGTGGGATTTGTGCCTCTGGCATCCCGACGTATTCGACTGCATGAGCGGCGGCGGTTGCTACAACAAGCGCCATGGGGTCTGCATTCCCTATGTCTTCGGCTGCTTGGATTACAATTCGGCGGGCAATGAATCTGGGGTCCTCGCCCGCGTAAATCATCCTAGCTAGCCAATAAAGGGCGGCATCTGGGTCTGAACCGCGCATCGACTTAATGAACGCCGAGATTACGTCGTAGTGATTATCGCCATCCTTGTCATAGGCTAGCGCTCTCTGTTGGATGGCGTCTTCGGCCACCTGGAGGGTCACAACTCGGCGCCCGTTTTCGTCTGGCGGGACGGTTAGAGCGGCTAGTTCTAAAGCATTTAGTGCGACCCGAGCATCGCCATTTGCCGCATCAACCAGGTGTGCCATTGCCTCGTCAGTTATAACGACATTCCAGCTGCCGAGACCTCGCTCTTTATCTTCGATTGCTGTTCGGATTAGCTGTTCGATTTGCTCTGCTGTAAGGCGCTCAAACCTGAATATGCGAGAACGTGAGATTAGGGGCGAATTTACTTCAAAGAAGGGGTTTTCGGTTGTTGCGCCGATTAATACAATTGTGCCGTTTTCCACGTGTGGAAGAAATGCGTCTTGTTGAGCTTTATTGAAGCGATGTATCTCATCTACGAAGAGGATTGTTTTTCTGCCATGGAGTTTTTGGCGTTCCTTTGCTCTTTCTATTATCTTGCGGATGTCGGCGACGCCTGAGGTAACAGCACTAAAGTTTTCGAATGCAGCTTTAGAAGTCTTCGCGATAATAGCTGCTAGGCTACTCTTCCCGCATCCTGGGGGCCCCCAAAATATGGCTGATTGAAGCTCATCAGCTTCAATTGCTCGACGGAGAAGTTTTCCTGGTCCAATTATATGTGCCTGGCCGACGAATTCATCTAGCGTACGAGGACGCATTCGAGCGGCAAGCGGCATCTCAGAATGTGACTCCGCCGCATGGTCGAACAGATCCATTGGCTGGGAGTTTTCCGCAGAGGTTCGCATGGCACTGAAAAAGATTAACGAGTAACGAGTAACTTTTCCCTTGCCCTTGAATATAAATGGAAATTGTTTTGCTAGTTACTCGTTACTCGCTAGATTAGAAACCCCACGGTGCCGTGTGCCTAACAAGTTTTTGAACCCGTAGAGCACGGGCGGGTGCCCTCACGATTGCTTTGCGATTCCCCAAAAGAAATTTTGAGCGGGGCTGCCACGCCACAACCGAATCAGGCCCCATTTTACTTTGAGTGTCGGCTCAAAACTTCCTCGGCCAAATCACGAACACAGCAGGGTTTCTCGACAATCCTGTGGTGCTATTTTGATAATACCATATGATAGTGGAATTTGCAACCTGGTATTCTTACCTGACCATTGCCTTGGCGGGGGAATTTGCTGTCCCAATCTCCATCCACCCGCAGGAGTCGAGGTTATCCATATCGTTTTCCGTGCCAGGATTGAGCATCTGTGCAATATCTATAAAGGTTCCGGAGCCAGTACCATTTCTGCGGTGAACTGAAATGCTCCATATGGGTATCCAAGGTCCATTACCAATGCGCATGCGACTTTGTTTTAGCTTGAGGATAACGAATTCGGCTTGTTCATTGCTTGCGTCAGCGGCTTTATCTTTCCATATTGATGCAGAATATTCGTCTGAGGTTGCCCAGTTTTTGAGAAGCTTTCTTTGGTTTTCGCTTAGCTCATCGAATGGAAGGCCATCGTTAGTTTCGGCTTTTGCGCGTTGTTGTGGGGTGAGGCTGCCCAGAAATAAGAGGAGCCGCTTGTTGTTTTTTATTTCCTTGCCGTCGCCTAGTCCGTAGAAGCTGAGGTCATCTAGTTGTCTGTCGTTTAATGTGGCAATTTCAAATAACTCCTGCAATCCTAACCCGCGCTGCTTTTTTATTTGCTTCCAGCGTGCTAGCAATTTGCAGGGGATCTCTCTTTGTCTGTATCTGGACCAGTTTGGACTTGATATGACATAGATTCCGTCTAACTCAACCACTTCGCAGTCAGTCAAGAATGCGATTCGGTATATGAATGACTCGGGTGGCTCTGGTTCGTCAAGCTCTTCTGGTTCCCATTCGTTTTGGGCGAGGTATGTAAAATATTCGGTGATAATTGGAATTCCTGTCTGTTGAGCAATCTCATCGAGCAGGTAGTACAACGCGAGAGGCTTGTTAAGTTGGAGTTGCACAGGTGGCCGCGTTGGCGCCTTTGGTTTTGGCCATGCTCCATCAGCCTTTTCATCAGCTGGTTCATTGTCTTTTAGTGTTTCCTCCCTGGGCAAGGTGGCAAAAGTAATTATGTGTGTGCAGCTTTTCGCATCCCCTACTTTTTCAGAAGTCTTTTCTTTTTCTCCATAAATAGTGCATACCAGAACTGCACCAAAATCTAGGTCGTCTTGTTTGATTGTGAATACAATGCTTCCAATAGATTTCCAAAAGGCAGCCTTTGCGTTTGTGGCTTTGGTATTTGACATCTGATTTTCAGAATCCGTCTGGAGCTGTTGCTCTACCGCCTCTTGCCATTCATTTGTTCTTCGATTTAGGGCGGCCAGCAACATAGCCGAGAACTCTGGCGTCATCTGTTGGCTGCCTATCCTGAGCTCACTGCTTTGCCACAAAATGTTCTTTTTGGAAGTAGGCAAAGCGTCATATAGGCGAAGAACCATTATGTTGATTTCATCCCGGAGGTCAAGGTAAATTGGGTCGATTTCTTGGTATTTGTTCTTCAGTTCCTCTGGCGAGAGTTTAGATGCAGCGGCAAGCTCTTGGACATATTTGCGCAAATTCTTGATCTCGCCCCGCCTATTTGCTGCCGCTTCAGCGCGTGCTGCAGAATCCATTTGGAAGGTATATTGCCATTTTCCGTCTTTCCCTTTCTCTCGTGAACTTTGGAGGTGAAGCGCTGCCCCGATGGCGCTCTGCAATTTCAGAATCGGAATGTCTTTGACAAAAACAGCGAGCTTGTTTTCTGAGACTTCCTTGTCGGCGGTAAATTTCACGCCTGTTTTTGCACTCAACTTTTCAAGAAATTCCGTGAGGGGTATTCCGATTGCCCTTATGCTCACCTTGTTGGCAAGACGGCTATCGTCCGCGAAATTGTTAACTTTTGGGTTTTCAGCTGCATAGGTTGACAATATAAGGCACTTTGAGATCGCAAAGAAAAGGGAAACTCGGGCAAGACGTCTGCACATGGTTTTTCTCCTTATTTTTGGGTGAGTTTACTTGAGCTTCAAAATATCTGTTCTGATGCGGCCGTCTCGGGTTTTAACACTAAATACAACATTATCGTTCCCTTGCTTTTTAATCCAAACAGTTGCTCCCTCAGCATCCGGCGCGAAAAATTTCGAAGGATCACGGTCGGGAAGCATCGCAGACTCAAGCCATGCAATTAATCTATCCTTCTGAAGCTGAGATAATTTCTTGGATGGCAAACCTTGTTTGCTCTCGGCTAGCTTCCATTGTTCACTATTGAGAGTATATGCAAATTTCAAGGGCTTTACAGCATCCAAGAGCGATGGCGGATAGGTCACTCCCATGAATCTCAGTGCTTTTATTTGTCTGTCATTTAGGTTGGCAATCTCTATTAATTCTTTCAATCCGAGCCTGCCTGATGTTTTAAGTACATCCATCCAATGGGCTATCTTGCTTTGGGATACATTGCTATCTCTGTCATAGTACCATTCCTTGCCATATAGGATACATGTTGGGCCATTCATTTTCCAACGGCAGTAGAACAAACCGGCGACTTTCTCGATTAGTTGTGCGAGCGAGTCCCCACCGACGAAGATCCACTCATTGACTCCCATCGAAGTTAGATAGCGGGGTACAAAGTAATCGCAGACAAAGTTAATGCCTTCGGCGTCGCACATTAGTTCTAGAGCTTGCGGGAGAACTACTGACTTAGGAAACTGCGTCTTTGCTTTTTCTGCAAGGCGGCCTTCAAGAGGTTTTTTAGGCACAACTTTGTAGACTTCACCTAATACTGGGTCAGGCTCGGTTGTTATCTTAAAAAGGTCTGTATTCTGCGCAATGTCAATGCCTGATTCTGGAGATGGGTTGAGTACAAGGCTCATGTTGTTATTGTTGCTGCCCTTTAGTGTCAGCCAGAGAGATCTTCCGCCTAAAGGGTCATCCTGAGCTTCAAAGCATATGGCTACTAGTTTATCGCCAAGTTTTATGTTCTCGGATTTTTCGCGATACTTGATATTTTCGTCAAAATTGCTAATGATGCGTTTACGCAAATCAGCAGGTAGCTCAGAAATTTTAATTGGAAGTGTGCCATTTTTCCACAGCCTAGACTTCTTTGCATCATCGAGCCAACCGTAAAGTGCAACGGCCATTCTAAACTCTTTTTGGTCTATAAAAGGAGCAACAATACGGTCTTCCTTGATTTTCTTTTGAATTTCTGCTTCAGGCAACTTCAAAGTTTCCACAGCTAGCGCCATCTGGCGTGCAAGCTGTTGCTCTGCATTCTTCTTTAAGATATTCGCCTCCCGAGCGGTCTTGGCGTCTTGGTAGAATACATATTCCCACTGTCCCTCCATTCCCTTTCTGGATATTTGAAGGTGGAGTGCTTGGGCGACCGAGTCAAGGAGATTTCCCAATTGGATATCCTTTGCCATAACTATCAGTCTAAGGTCTCCTACGTCTCCATGGGCGCTTAACTTGACGCCGGTTTGCCTTGAGATATTTGCGAGAAATTCGTTGAGAGGCTGTCCTGATACCTTTACGCTTACTTTTTGATCTAGCCGAGGGTCTTTTGCTAGTTCGGAAAGACCACATTGGCTGAGGCCCATAAAGAGGCAGACTGTGAAAACGAAGAGGAAAGCAAACGTTGTGACTTTTTTAGGCGCTGGCATCATATTTACTTTTCACCTCGGGTTAACTATATGTCGGAAAGGGTGAATTGTCAACCATATTTCTTGGTTAAAAAGCTTTTTGCCGTGGTAAAGGTCTTTGCATTTGCAACGAGAATAGCTTATGGGTTTGGAGGTAAGAGTCATAGGGTTAGAGAAACTTAGCTTAAAAATAGTAAGACGGAGTTTCTTAGAAAAAGAGGATAAAAGTGCGGCCCCTGGATATTATTCGCAAAAAGCGAGACGGCGAAGAAAATTCTCCTGAGGAGATTAATTTTTTCATGGAAGCATACATTCGGGGCGAGGTATCCGATTTTCAAATGGCCGCCTGGCTAATGGCCGTCTACTTTCGAGGCATGAGTGCCAGTGAGACTGCCGCTCTCACTATGGCCATGGTTAGAAGTGGCTGCATCCTTGAGCTTAGCTGCATTCCTGGGCGAAAGGTTGATAAGCACAGTACTGGGGGTGTCGGCGACAAGACTACTATAGTTTTGGTTCCTCTCTTAGCTGCTGTCGGACTCCCGGTGATAAAAATTTCTGGTCGAAGTCTTGGTTTTACAGGTGGCACAATTGACAAAATAGAGTCAATACCGGGATTTCGAACAGAGCTCTCGACTCAGTAAATGGTCGACCAGGTGCGACGAATAGGTGCAGCTATTGTGGCCCAGTCAGAAAACCTAGTTCCTGCTGACAAGAAGATTTATGCGCTGAGAGACCTCACCGCCACTGTGGAATCCATTCCACTTATTGCGGCAAGTGTGATGAGCAAGAAGGTTGCAGCCGGCGCTGATGCAATTGTTCTTGACGTTAAGGCAGGGTTGGGAGCATTCATGAAGACCATCGCTGAGGCTCGGCAACTGGCACAAACTATGGTAAGTATTGGCAAAAATGTGGGTAAGGAAACTGTAGCCGCCATAACCAATATGGACCAGCCGCTCGGACGTGCTGTTGGAAATTCACTTGAGGTAAAGGAAGCCATTGAGACTCTGAAAGGGAATGGGCCGCCAGATTTGGTTGAACTCTGCGTGCGTCTTGCATGCATAGCGTTGGTGCTGGGGCGGAAGGCTTTAACACTGGCTGAGGGGGAGAGAGCGGTCCGCGAAGCGCTTTGCTCGGGGAACGGGGCCGCAAAGTTCAAAGAGATAATCGAAGCTCAAGGAGGCAACCCAGCGGTTGTAGATGACCCAACGCTTCTTCCGAAGGCTCCTGTGGTCCGGGAAGTTGTTTCGCCTGCTAGTGGTTATATTTGGCAATTGGATGCCTATAAAGTTGCTCGAGCAGAGGTAGAACTTGGAGGTTGTAGAGGCGAGGTAGGAGCATCACCAGATCCAGCGGTTGGGATTGTTCTGCATCGGAAGGTTGGTGATAAAGTGTCTGTTGGCGAAGTTTTGGGGGAAATTCATGCTGGGGACGGGAGGCTCGCCTTAATGGCGGAGGAAATTGTACTTAGTGCATATGCTTTTAACTCAGAACCGCCGCCTCCCCAACCGATAGTTCACGAAATTATTGCATAATGAGGCGAATTGAAAACGCAGTTTGGAAATTGTCACCAATAATGTTTATGATGATAGGGGGTGAGCCGATATGAAAACCAAGACTATTGCGCTAGTAATTTTAGCACTTGTTGTTTCGGCGTTAGTTGGCGGGTGCAAAGGGGGCCCATGAGGTAAGTCGCCGACTTCCGGTCCGGAAGCTGCCATACGTATAACACTAGTTTGATGGTTTGGACAGCGCATTTTGCGTCAAAGAGAAGCTTTTTAGGACTTGAAATCGTGTTAAAAAAGCTTGCATTAGTTGCGTCGTTTCCTGTATTCATCTTTGCGGCAAAGTTTTTTCCGTACGAGCACATGCCAGGCATATGCGTGTTCTATAAACTAACTGGCTATCCTTGTCCAACTTGTGGCATGACGAGGTCGGTTATTGCCCTGACACGTCTAGATTTCCATGAGGCGTTTGCTTATAATGCACTGGCTCCCTTCCTGATTGCAGCTTTCGGCATATGGTGGGGTAATCTAGTGTACAAGACGGTCTATGGCCGGAGAACATGGCTTGATGATTGGTTTGTACGTCACCTAAATATTTTGGTTGTCTTGGGGTTTGTTGTACTTCTTACTTGGGATATGCTCCGAATACTTTTGATGTAATTTCGGAAGTTTCATGAAAAGTATGCCAACACGAGCGGTGCAGGATAATTATCCATATTAGTCGAACAAGAAATAAGTTAACTCTATCAGCGGAGCAATTTGCATGTCAGAGCAGACCAATAGAAAAGTTTGCCCATATTGTCAAGCGAACAATTTCCTTTCCAGCGGGATATGCTGGCGTTGCGGTCGGCCGCTACCGCCACAAGAAGGACAGCTGGAACAACCGAAGACACCTCCGACGACAGCCCAGCCTCAGATGAATCAGGCGGCGCCTCCTCCTGCACAACAACACCCACAATACTCATCTAGTCAGCCTTCGGGAGGCACAAGTGGACTTATTATCGCAGGCTTCATTCTGGCGGCGTTATCCTTTATGTGCTATCCTTTATTCTTGCTGGGCGCAGTTTCGATAATATTGGGTTCAGTCGCCTATGGTCGCGGTGACCGAATGGGGATTTGGGTAATAGTTGCTGGTGCGATTGGCATGCTTTTTGGGGCAATGGCATTTGGCTTAACTATCTGTTCGCTTAGTGACGTTTTCTGGCAGGCTAGAGCCTGGCCTGGCCTTGCCCGAGAATAGATTAAAGTGTTCCGTTTGAATACCGTAGTTTTTGGCGGTGACCTCAGTATCACTTGTGCCTCTTGACAATCTATATTCTCAATTCTAACATACCAAGCAATTATAAAAGCGGAGGATGAAAAGATGATTGAAGACATCATAAAAGCAAGTCGGAGCTATCGAAGGTTTCATGAAGACAAGCCTATAAGCGAGGACACTCTCAGATATTTGGTCAATTTAGCAAGGCTCTCGCCATCGGCGGCTAACCTTCAGCCTTTGAAATACATAATCTCCGCCGACCGTAATTTGAATGAACGAATATTTCCAACTCTTGCATGGGCAGGTTATTTGCGGCCTTGGATGGGGCCAGCAGAAGGCGAGCGGCCCGTTGCTTACATAATCATTCTCGGCGATACAGAAATAACAAAGAACTTTGGTTGCGACCATGGCATCGCTGCTCAGAGCATAATGCTTGGTGCTGCAGAAAAAGGGATTGGCGGATGCATGGTTGGTGCTATAGATAGGCAGAGGCTTCGTGAGGTACTTGGGCTTCCTGAGCGGTATGAAATTCTGCTTGTCATTGCACTTGGCTACCCTAGCGAGAAGGTGGTTCTTGAGGACGTTGGTCCTGATGGGAGTATCAAGTACTACCGTGATTCTCACGATGTCCACCATGTCCCCAAGCGGCCATTGGAAGAGATTATTCTTAAGGTGGGTGGGATTTAGTGAAAACAGATAAGCATGTAAGCAGGCGGGAGTTTTTAAAGCAGTCGGCAGTTGTAGGTGGGATTGCACTCCTAGGTGGCAACCTATCTGCTCTTGGAGCCAATAGTAAGTCAACTTCGCCGAATGAGCGCATAAATGTTGGCGTAATTGGTTGTGGCGGCATGGGAAATGCTCACATAAATGCGCTTCTTGCCTTGAAAGGTTCTGGCTATCCGGTCGAAATAATTGCCGTATGTGATGTATACCAGCCCAGATTGAATGCTGCTGCAAGCCGAACAGGTGGCATGGCATATCAGGATTATCGCAAACTTCTCGAGCGCAAGGATATTGATGCAGTCACCATTGCTACCCCCGACCACTGGCACTCGCGCATGGCCGTGGACGCTGCGGATGCAGGAAAAGATGTCTACTGCGAAAAGCCAATGACTCACTGGCGGGATCTCCAAGAGGCTAAGGATGTTGTTGACGCAATCGCTAGAAATAAGCGCGTGATGCAGGTTGGCACGCAATATATGTCGTCAAGCACATGGGAAGAGGTAAACGAGCGTATTAGAGCTGGTGCAATCGGCAAGCTAATTCATGCCCAGGCAAGCGATATGCGTAATGGCTATATAGGAGTTTACGACCCAAATGCTAATGATGGTCAGGCTGATCCTTCAAAGAACCTAGATTGGAAAATGTGGCTTGGTCCAGCAAAAAAACGGCCGTGGGAGCCTGGTAGGTTCTTTGCATTCCGTTCGTTTTGGGATTACTCGGGCGGTATTGGCACCGACTTCTTCCCTCATTCATTAACGCCGCTTATTCGAGCGATGGGTCTTGGATTCCCGAAACGTGTTATCGGCACGGGAGGCCAATATCAGCACAAAGATGGGCGCGAGATACCGGATATATTCACAATCACTGCTGAGTATCCTGAAGGCCCGTCGGTGCTTCTGGTAGCTTCGCTTGCGACGAATGCCGGCTTGCCTTGGGTAATACGAGGCTATGAGGGCACAATCAACCTCGACATAAACGGTGCAGTCATCGAGCCACAGAAGGCGGTTGTAGGCGAGAAAAGATCCAGGGAGGAGATCAAAGCTGCGCGGAACTTCTCGCTAGAGGAACATTTCCGTGACTTCCTGGAGTGTATTCGCAGCCGCCAGAAGCCCAGGAGCCATGAAATTCTTGGCTATCAGGTTATGACCGTTCTCCATATGGGCGTTCGCTCTTACAAGGAAGGCAAAGTGACGGAGTTTGACCAAAGGACTGAGCAAGTAAGGCCAGTTTAGGAAAAGGGTCGTAGCCGGGGATTCAAAATGAACCGGAGGTTTTGCATGGGAATGGTTATTCTATCTCTTGTGTTCGCTTTATGTACGCTAACCCATCTTGGGTGTGCCGCTAATTCTGAGAAAAAGCTCATTGAGTATGGTTGGGATTGTCCGACTACGGCTTTCTTTAAGCAGAACGTCAAGAAAATGGAAAAGCTGCCTTTCGATGGCGTGGTAATCCAAGTTGCTCACCCAGAAGGCGGGTGGAGCCTCGGTTGGCGGGTATTCTCTAAAGTAAAGTTTAGGCCATCTGAGTATGCTCACGCAATAAAAGATCTTGCGAATATAAAATCTTCTAAGTTGACGGATAATTTCATTCAGGTTATCGCCATGCCCGGTGACGTTGATTGGTTTGATCCCGAATGGTCAGCAGTGGCTTATAATGCTGCCTGTCTTGCGAAAGTAGCCAAGCTCGGTGGATGCAAAGGGATAATGTTCGATCCCGAGATGTATGGTGAGCATCAGATTTGGAGCTACAAGGCACAGCCTGCCGAGGCAAAAGCGGTGCATACTTATGGTGATTACGTGGCAATGGTTAAGGAGCGGGGTAAGGAGTTCATCCGTGCAATTAATAAGGAGTTCCCAGATATTACAATCCTAGCTCTGTTTGGTCCAGCGCTACCATACGAGCAATCTGTTGCATGTGGTGGCATCGAAAATGCGGATTACTCACTCCTTGCTGCTTTCTATGATGGAATCTGCGAGGCGGCAACTCCGGGCACAATTCTTATAGATGGCTATGAGCAGTCGTACGGCTTCATTGGGCAAAAACCTTTTGAACAAGGGCGACGCACAATTCTTGAGGGCGCTAAAACGATTTCAACTGCACCAAAGGCCTTCACAAAGCATGTTAGGGTGGGATTCGGCATCTGGGCTGATTATTCGAGCGGAAAACTTGGGTGGCATCCTGAGGATTTTACCAAAAATTACTTTTCGCCTTCAGCGCTCAGGGCATCTACCCATTTTGCTCTAAAATTCAGCGACGGCTATGTGTGGATTTACTCTGAAAGGTTGCGGTGGTGGGACTTCAACGTGCCGAGCGAATATATCGAGGCCCTTGCTCTTGCGAAAACCGGTCCCGGAGCTGGCAACTGGCAGTCTTGTCAGCTTTCAGCAGGTGTGCCGCATGCCGCAGAACAGCCTGGCTACTCAGATGAACAGACTTTCGCTGAGTTTCGAAAGACTCTAGAGGAGGTTTATGACCTCCCGAAGGATGGATGGCGGTTCAGTCGGGACGAATCTAATTTTGGTGAAAAACAGGGATGGGCTCAGCCGACTTTTGATGATTCGGAATGGCGGACGATTAGTATTGGAAAGTTTTGGGAAGAGCAGGGCGAGAGCTATGACGGTTTTTCGTGGTATCGTTTGAAGTTTATCGCGCCGAAAATTGAGACAGGGAAGCAGGTCTTTCTCGTTTTTGGGGCGGTAGATGAGTCAGCCTGGGTATGGTTGAATGGCAATTTTGTTGGCAAACACGATCTTGGCGGAATTGGCTGGCTTATTCCTTTTAAGCTAGATATTACAAAAGCTTTAAAACCCGGCGGAAACGTCCTTGCAGTGAAGGTGCTGGACACCGCCGGTGCAGGGGGAATTTGGAAGTCCGTCAAGCTGATGACAAAATAAGGGCGCAGTTTTATATGCCAAAATTTCGTATTCAAGCGCTTTTTAAAAAATTGCCTTGCATTTTGCAAAAAAAGTGCTATACTGCAACTAAAGGCGCAAAGACGCCTGAAATACCGCAAGTGCTTAAGTAACAACTTCGTAGGCAAAGCGGCTGTAATGCCAGACCTCCTAGTTGCGAACTTAACGCTTGGCTGGAAAAGGAGGTTTGGGGATGGCTACCGGCAAGGTCAAATGGTTTAGCGAAACCAAAGGCTATGGATTTATAGCCATGGACGATGGGAACGACATCTTCGTCCATTACACCGGAATCGTCGGAACCGGTAGAAGGAATCTCTTCGAGGGACAGGAAGTCCAGTTCGACATCGTCCAAGGGCCGAAGGGACCCCAGGCGGCGAACGTCGAACCGGCCTGATTTTTCGCGCTGCTGAAATAGCTAGAGATAGCGAAGCCCCCGCTCCGGGTTGGTGCGGGGGTTTTCTTTTTTGTCTGCTTAAAGCAATTCTTTGCATTACCAAGTTGGGAATTGAAGGAAGACACAATATTGTAACTTAAAATACAGCTAGAAAGAACTGTATGTTATATAAAAAGGCAGATTTGCTGGGTGTAAGAACGTGATTAACTACCGGTTGTTTTAAGCTCTACACAAAGGAAGGGGCTTTAAGCGGTTGGAAATTATCATTTCGCAAAAGCCAGAAGGGTGGTGTAGAAAGTGGCTTTTGTTCTAGCTTTGCTTGTTAGTGTTTCTCTAGCATTGTTTGGTCTCCCGGTGCATGCCGAGCAAGCTGCGATGATTGCCAAATCCCCATGCTCCGGCGTTTATGTTGACCGAGACGGCGTTAAGCACCTCTGGCATGTGAATCAGGCGCACACTTTGATATGGGATGGGAGGCCGTACGTGCCAGTTGGCGGTATGTATTGTCCGCCTTATATATGGGAGCAGAGCGAAGCTGGCTGGCAGCTTACTAAGAATCAGATTGATATTCTAAAAGAAAAAGGCGTAATTGACCTATATATTCACTTTTGCATGGCATGTCCGCCGGAATGTCTCCAAAAGGTAATTGATTACCTAGAGGTAAAGGGCTTTAGATATGGCATTGAACTTGCAGATGGACCAGGACCTGGGGTGGGCTATTTGGTACAGAATGAAGGTTTAAAAGTTGATGGCATTGCAAGTTCTGGGACTTATGGAGTTGAGTGTCCAGACGCAATAGGTGGAATCTATATTCTTCGAGATGAGCAGACTTGCGAGATAATTGACGCTGGTTGGGCAAAGATTTATGAGAGAGAGGAGCCAACCGGAAAGAACCTCAGCAACGGCCAGCCTGAGATGGTCAAAAAGAAAGGGCTCGAAGTTGACGTACACTGTCCACCAAATCGGACGCTTTGCCTCTGCTTTACTCCAAAGGTGATTGGGGGACAGCCCTACTTCTGGGAGGGCGGCCTTGAAAAGTATCAGGAGAAGTTACATAAGCACTTTAATAAGATTAAATTTGGCAAGGGCTTCAGGTTTGTTGTTGATCCTCTTCAAAATGAGATGAATATTTCACATACTTTCCTGCCGGCTTCGCAAGAGTATGGTAGGCAATTTGCAAGATGGCTAGTCGCTAGGTATGGATCTATTGAAAAGTTAAATGAGGCATGGGCGGCGACAAGCAAGATCCCCGATTTTGAGACTGCCGGCCGCTTTGTGCCCATTAGGGTTGTTGGCATCTGCAAGCCCTCAGCCATTGGCGTGTTTTTCGACCCGAATACAGGGAAGATTTACAAGACTGATGCTAAGCGGTCTCAAGCTTGGTATGACTTCATGGACTTCTCGGGTGAACGGGTAGCTAGGTACTGCAATGCCTTGTGTAAATTTTTCAAAGAGAGAATCGCAGATGTTCCGATTATTTTCAAACATTCTGGACCAATTGCGACTTACAGAATCAACCCTGAACAAGCAGGTTTTGACGGAATTGGGATGCAGGCATATGGCGTTGGTGAAATGCTTATCCCAATGAATGCCGCCGTATGTTGGTCGGAGGTAGAACAGTCAGCGCGGAATATGTGGTTAGTGGTAACAGAGTTTTCACAAGCCGCCTTTGAAAATCAGCTAGAAAATATTGGGCATATGGACCGCGAGAGCATGTATGCCGATATGAGTGCTCTTCTGGGTGCTGGCGCAAAAGGGATTTTCGTCTTCGGGCTTGCATTTGGCCCTTGGAATAGCGGTCAGTTCTGGAAGAGCGAGTTTTTCCGCGATCCTCGACAGCTAGAGTGGATAGCTACCTTTCGCCGAATTATAGAGAGTAGTACAAAGCTCGCAGACTATCGGCCTACGTATTATTATAGGTTCCCTGCACGGCATGTGGAGGCTCGAGCGTTTAGCCTACCGCTAAGTGATTTTGTTGGCATTGATGGTGGTTGGGTGGGATACAGCGGCAGCAATTCACGCGCAATCATGCGAGGGCCAGACGGTACATGGATCCTCCCAACGTGGACAACTTTGGTGGACACGCCGCTTATCATTGCGAATCTAAATGATTCGCCGGCAAGCTTGAGATATGGTGCAGAGTTAGAAAAGATTATCGAGGCGGGCAAACCACTGCTTACATATATTGGCTTCCGACTGGATCTAGGTACCATTCCGTCGCTCGACAAATACTTCACCAGCAAGTTTGCTACTGACGCCGATGGTCGAAGAATTCAAGTTCTTAACCCAGGACCTAAGAGCGAGGTGCTTTCTAAGACCCCCGATGGTCATGTGTGGAACATGATTGAAGGCAACCTTCAAATCATTAGCAAGGAAGTTGAGGACAAGGAAGGCTGGCAGCCGGAGGGCCTTCGCATTCCCCTTGTAGACCAGATACACCAGCCAGAGCGTTTCATAGCCGAGGTTCTTGGTGTGCGAGAGTTTCGTCTCGACCCTGACATACGTGGCTTTAGCTTTACTCTAGCTGGCCGACCTATTACGTATCTTTGGTCGGAAAAAATGACATCGAGCATCCGGATTTCGCCTGAAAAGGCTGATAAGGTCAAGGCACGATATGCGAATTCCGAGAAAGCTGGCGGCAAGGCGAAAGACGGCTCGCTCAACTTGCGTATTCCATTGAAGAAACAGCCTGAAATTGTTGAGGGTGACGTGCCATATATTCGTGGTAAGCACTGTCCTACCGAGAAATGGGAGGAGGCACTTATAATAGATGGTTTAGCTCCCGAGGACATTGCCAAACCGGACGAGATACTTCCAGCCTATCAAGCGCCGAATTGCGCTCCAAATATTTGGATTGAAGCGGAGGATTTCATTGACAGCAACTTCAATCTAGGCAAATATGGCGGAATGACTAGGCTCTCGAATGGCGCATTGTGGGCACTCGACACGTTCGTTGACCCTTCCCCTGAGACTGGTTACTATGCGAAATATACGTTCAAATCCCAGCAAGCTGGCGAGTTTGACCTTTGGGTTAGAGAATGGGTTGGGAAATCGCCTTGCCATTGGGTGGTGAATGGAGGCAGGTGGACCCTCGCTTCGGACAAGCTGGGGGAGCATGGCAAGCAGTTCTGCGGGCCGTGGGCGCTCTACGATGATTCAAGAATAATGTTTGCTTGGCGTAATTATGGGAAAGCCCAGCTGAGAGAAGGTGATAATACCCTTGAAATCCGTGTGATTGCTAAGCGCAAGAAAGGCGATAAATATTGCAAGTTTCTTGATGCTTTTGCCTTCACTACCGGTGGCGTTAAGCCATGGGAGATTGATTGATGATTGCTTCATTATCGATAAATATAATGAGGGTGAGTGGAGGAAAAAATGCCCAACAAAGTTACCATTGACGAATACAGACGCATTTTTCTTAATGGCGAGCCGTGGTTTCCCATTTGCTTTACTCCGTTTGCGCCGCCTCTTGGAGCGAAAGATCCGACGGGTAGAGACGCGATTGAGGTTTTGGCGGAGGGGGGCGTGGACTCCTTTCGCATTGGTAGAGGACACAACGACCCTAGCGAGGACGAGGAATGCCAGAAATATCTCGACTGGTTTGCTGAGTATGGGGTTTATGGGTGGCCGTACATTGCCGATATGACAGTTTTTGACCCGAAACATCCTGAAAGGAAGGAACGGCTTCGACAGTTCGTCGAGCGCTTTAGAGAGCATCCAGCGCTGGCAATTTACAAGACCATGGACGAGCCGGCTTGGGGTAAGCACTCAATCCCTGGAATGCTGGCAGCTTATAGGTATCTCAAGCAAATTGACCCCGATCACCCTGCATGGATGGTTCACGCCCCTAGGGATACTGTCGAGCTGTTGACTAAATATTGCAAGGCGTGTGATATAGCGGGCATTGACATCTACCCAATTTCCGTGCCGATGGGCCTTCACAGTCATCTGCCAAACAAAAATATCAGCGTTGTAGGTGATTATGCTGACTTCATCAATAGTGCTGTGCGCGGAAAGAAGCCTTTCTTTATGGTCCTCCAGGTTTGTTGGAGCGGGGTTACGCCTCCAAAAAGGATTCTTGTAATGCCAACTTTTCACCAGGAGCGCTATATGGCATACCAGGCTATCATTAAAGGTGCGCGTGGCCTTGTTTTCTTTGGTATGCCGGTTGCATTGCAGGGCAAGAATGCAGAGCTAGGCTATAATTGGACATTTTGGGAAGAGGTCTTGCGGCCGCTCCTTAGTGAGTTTAAAAAAGGAACAGAATTGTATTCAGCGCTTGTTGCTCCTCCTTCGAACCTACCTTTAAGCGCAACAGGTGCACCCGACATTGAGTTTACTACTAGAAAGGTAGGACCGAACGTATACATCTTTGCTGCCAAGCGTGAGAGCGCTGAGGTGCCGGTTACATTCTTGGGCGATTTCTTGGATGGTGATATCGAAGTCTTGTTTGAAAATCGCGCAATCAAAGCCAGGGGTGGCTCGTTCACGGATTCCTTTGGCCCAAACGACGTACACGTGTACAAGTTTTGCTTAAGCTGATTTTTGGTACCTATAACACTTTTCTCATAGGTTTTTAAGTTTGCATTACATCATTTGAAAAATAGAAAGCAAGGAGATAATTAATTCTCAATCGGTAGCGACGTTTGAACAACAGCTATATCACCTAAGTAATTGTCGGTTAACAAGAAGATACCAGTGCTAATAGAATTACAAATAGCTGGATAAGACTAATTATTAGAAGTGAAAATCTGGCCTGAGATTGCTCCAAGAAGAATGCAGCGGATTTTACGGAAAGACTTTGATTCGTCCTGGGATGTCCGAGGTTATCGAACCTATGACAGCCGCGGTAAAAACGCCTGCCGATTTGAGTTTCGCGACGAGATTATCGACCTTCTCCGGCGCAACTGCCATGAGAAGGCCGCCTGAGGTTTGCGGGTCGCTCAGTACAAGCTGTGCGTCTTCCTTTATCTCGGGTGTGAACGTAACATTTGCCGCCACATATTCGCGATTTGAATAAGCGCCGCCCGGTATGACTCCTTCCTCCACCAGCCGCCATGCTTCAGCTAGTACAGGAATTCTAGAAAGAAATATTTCGGCCCCAACTTTACTTGCTAAAGTCATTTCCCAGAGGTGGCCTAACAATCCAAAGCCTGTTACGTCAGTGCATGCGTTGACTCCAATTTCAGTCATTACTAAGGAAGCATTCCGGTTGAGGGTTTTCATAATGTCAATAGCCTGGTGTGCGGCTTGAGGTGTAGTTTCGTCAGCTTTGATGCCAGTGGTAATTATTCCAATTCCAAGTGGTTTGGTTAGAACAAGGGCATCACCTCTCCGCGCCCCGGCATTCGTGACAGGTGCTTCCGGTGTGGTGAACCCGATGACTGCCATGCCATACTTTGGTTCAGGGTCGTCAATTGTATGGCCGCCTACGATGGTTACCCCTGCTTCCTTTGCTTTGTCACTTCCGCCAGCTAGAATTTGATCAAGAACAAATAGCGGGAGGGTCCTTACTGGAAAGCCGACGATATTAAGCGCAATTGAGGGTTGGACACCCATTGCATAGCAGTCACTGAGTGCATTTGCGACGGCGATCTGCCCGAAGTCGTAGGGGTCATCAACCACCGGCGTGAAATAATCCACCGTAGCGGCTATAGCTAGGTCATCGCTGACTTTGTAGACCGCCGCATCGTCTGCAGTATTCAAACCAACAAGGACATTTGGATCTGTGATTGGCGGTAGACGGCGCAGAACCTGCGCCAGGTCGGCTGGGCTGACCTTGCACGCTCACCCACCGCCGTGGGTTAGCAAGGTCAATCGTATTTTGCTTTCAGCCACGGGAATCACCACCTTTCACGCAATTATTATTCTTCCCACTTTGGAGAATCACCTTTTCCTGGGTTCGTATATGCAATATGGTTCTGGGGCAAGGTAGTCGCCGGTAAGAGCGTAGGCACGGGCGCGGCATCCCATGCATATTCGCCGAAATTCACAATAACCGCATTTTCCGTGGAGACTGTCTTCATCACGAAGGCGATGGAAAACTTCGGCATTATCCCATATGTCCTTGAAGTGGGTCTGGCGTATGTTCCCGGCCGAGATTGGCAGATAACCGCAGGGATACACTTCGCCTTTGCTCGAAACAAAGCAGACTCCAGAGCCAGCAAGACATCCTTTTGTCATTGCCTCAAAGCCATGTGTTTCCGAGGTGATCTTGGCGCCCTCTGCTCGGGCGCGTTGGTGAATAATTCGAAAGTAATGGGGAGCGCAGGTAGCCTTCAAATTGATCTTAGAATCTTTCGACCGATCATATAGCCAGTTAAGCACGCGCTCATATTCCGCTGGTTCGATCATCTCATCGTCGGCTATTTCTTTTCCACAGCCCGTTGGGACAAGAAGGAAGATATGCAGTGCCGCTGCCCCTCGGCTGGCCGCGAGTTCGAGGATTGCTGGGATTTGGTCTACGTTTTGCTTCGTAACTGTCGTGTTGATTTGAAAGGGTATGCCATCCCTTTTCAGATATTCGATTCCCCGCAAAGCGGCGTCAAATGAGCCGTAAGCTTGTCGAAATCTGTCGTGGGAGGCGGCATTGGAGCCGTCGATGCTCACACTTACACGCCGAATCCCTGATTCTTTGATTGCTTGAGCGACTTCTGGTGTGATTAGCGTGCCATTGGTTGCCAGTGCGACTGGCAGTTCTTTTGACTTAGCATAGGATGCGATTTCGAAGACGTCAGCACGCACAAGTGGTTCGCCGCCGCTAAGCACGATAACTGGCTTGGCGAAAGATGCGATTTGGTCAATTAGAACCCTTGCTTCCGCTGTCGAAAGCTCGTCTGACGACCGCTTCTCAGCGGGAACGGCTCGACAGTGGATGCAATTAAGATTGCATGCTGTGGTAAGCTCCCAAAACACGAGTCTTGGTGTGAACACACTGCGATGTGAATATTTCATGGAATTGCTCTTTCGCATAGATGTTATTAGATTATATCATCCAACTTAAGCTTATTCCATTCGATATTTGTTGACTGTCGCCCTACCTCTTTGATATACTCGGTTTCAATTTAGGTTATTTTACTAACAGGATAGCTTTGAAAAACTATTGAATCATGCGCTTGATGGAACAGGTCTTCTAGCCTTGGCTTTTCGTATTCATAGTTTTGAACGAATTGTAAGTTTGTTTATTAGGAGAAAGTAGCAATGTCGCCATATTATTGCATAATAGCCGTCTTCTTGATGCTTTACTGCGCCGCTGCTTACTCTGCTATCCTACCTCTCGAAAAACCCGGAATGGGGATTCGTGTGGAGGCTGGGAAATATGTGGTGCGCGGACATGTGGTAGAGGTCAGTAAGACTACCGACTTAGCTATCGAGCCTCCTGACAAAATCAAAGTGGTAAACGAAGAGCATGTATTGAGCGACCAAAAGCCAATCGCCTGGCACTCTGGCACTGCACTTAAAAAGACCCTTGGTGCTGTGGATACAGGCACACGCCTTCCATATGCCATTGTTCCAGACTCGGTAAGAGTTCATTCATCTCCTAATGGTGGCACAATATATCAAGAGGGGAAGGACTACTTCCTCGATGATGTTTGGGGTGGGATTTCGCGCTTAGGGACTGGCAGCATTCCGAAGGATAAGCCAGTCTACATAGATTATGAGGTTTACCTACAGCGTGTGGATTTGATAGAGGTTTCTCCTCTTGGGGCTGTAGTGGTACGAAAAGGACGCTCAATGGCTGTAAATGCCGAGATTCCTGAGCCTCATCCCGGGATGACTCCTCTTGCACACATTTATATCCCTTACCGCACTATTGCAATTACAAGTGAAAACATTTACCCTCTGCCTAGCAATGATATTACCTGGCGAGATTTCATCAAGGTTTCTGGGCGCGAGTATCTAGCGCATACGCTAGAACTTCTTGCCAAAGGCAAAAGGGTGACAATTGTATGTTGGGGCGACAGCGTTACAGCGGGAGGTTCTCCCAGCTCCCATGATAAATGCTATGTCGAGCTCTTTCGTGCACAGTTAAAGGCTGCCTATCCAAGGGCTGAAATTATAGTTATTAATGCGGGAGTAGGCGGCTCAAACACCGATTCTCGCCGAGCGGGGTTCGACCAAGAAGTTCTTTCGCATAATCCAGACCTCATCACTGTTGAGTATGTGAATGATGTCGTCATGACCCCTGAGCACATAGCATCGAATTACGCTTGGTTCATTGCCAGGGCTAGGGCGAAAAATCCTATTATTGAGTTTATAATTCTAACTCCTCATTTTGTAATGCCAGATTGGATGGGTAACTTCAGCAAGTCCGTTCCTGCAATGCGCAAGGCTGCCTTTGAAAATAAGGTAGCCTTGGGTGATACAACAAATATATGGGCGCATCTTCGAGATATCGGCATTCCGTACATGATTCTTCAAGCCAATGGCATAAACCACCCAAATGACCTAGGCCATGAGTTTTTTGCCGAAACTCTGATGGCCCTGATGTCACCTCGTTAGACAATTCAGACAATTCTGCATCAGCTTGCTATTGTTTGACAAGATTTCTGAATCACAAGAGAATATTCTTAAAAAATATTCTCTTGCAAGAGGGTCGTACGTGGGAAGAATTGAGTACAAGTGGCTTGCAATGCTTGCGGTGTCCATTGGCACTTTTATGGCGACTGTGGATTCGAGCATTGTAAATGTCTCGCTTCCCATTATTATGGCCTCTTTGAGGACTAACCTGCCTACGATTCAATGGGTTATTGCAATATACCTGTTGGTAATCACCGGCTTACTTTTGACGCTGGGTCGCCTTGCTGATTTAGCAGGCCGCAAACTAGTTTTAGTCTGGGGATACGCAGTTTTCACAATTGGTTCACTCCTCTGTGGATTGTCTAGAAGTCCATTCCTACTCATTGCGTCCAGGGGTATTCAGGCAGTTGGTGCAGCAATGATCATGGCAAATGGTCCTGCCGTTATCACCGATGCCTTTCCACCTGGTGAACGGGGAAAGGCATTGGGGATGTTTGCTATGGTGGTTGCTAGCGGGCTCACGATTGGGCCGGTGTTGGGAGGGTTCATAGTTGAAGCCGCCGGATGGCCCTGGATTTTCTTTGTTAACTTGCCCCTTGGCGTCTTTGGCATGATATTTGTTCAAAGAATGCTCAAATGCGAACAGCCGCGGTTGGAACAAAATTTTGACATTTTTGGCGCCGCTCTTCTTCTCGTAAGCCTAGTGTCCCTGACGATGGCGCTCAGCCAGGGTCCTCAAAAAGGGTGGAATTCACATGAGATTGTTGCTTTATTGATTACATGCGTTGTCTTCGGAGCTTTGTTTATATTGCACGAGAGGAGGACGCCTCATTCAATACTCACTCTTACACTTTTTCGACAGCGACTATTTGCCGCAGCATGTGCAAGCGCTTTCATTAATTTTTCCTCGACATTCTCCGTTGCTTTTCTTATGCCATTCTATCTGTCACAAGTGCTTGGGTATGAACCTCGGCGCATGGGGTTGACATTAACCGCTACACCGATTACGGTGGCTTTGGTTGCTCCTCTGAGTGGGAATCTATCTGACCGAATAGGCTCGAGAGTTTTAGGATCGATTGGGCTTGGGTTAGCTAGCATTGGCTTGGTGTTTATCGGCTGCCTTGGGGCTTCGCCTTCACACATTCGCGTAGTTGTTGCGTTGGTGGTTGTGGGGCTAGGTACTGCTATCTTTCAATCGCCAAATAACAATGCACTGATGAGTTCGGTTCCACGGGGAATGCTTGGTGTTGCCGGTGGAATGCTTGCGACTATGCGCAATCTGGGAATGGTAACGGGCGTGGCAATTTCGCAAGCGGTATATTCAAGCAGGCTGATGTATTACCAAACAAGGCTAGATGATATTGCCGCACGGGTTAACGCATTCAGGGATGTATTCTTAGTGGCAGCTATTATATGCACCATTGGGGTGATAACTTCGGCGGTGAAGGGTCAGGAGAGGATGAATAGTGATGCATGCAGAATAACCTAGAATGATTGATTAATGATTAGGCGGTGTAAAGGATGAGCCAAATAAGCAGAAGAACATTCTTATCCAAAATAAGCTGGGGAGCGGTAGGAGCAAGTGCGATGAGTATAGTGGGTTCAAATATTGTTTTTGCTCGCGAGAGAAAGCCGAATTTTATCTTTATTCTTATGGACGATATGGGATGGGCAGATTTGGGGTGCTACGGGAACACGTTCCATGAGACGCCGAACATAGATAGGCTAGCCAGCCAAGGGATGAAGTTTACGAACGCTTATTCGGCGTGTCCTGTCTGCTCGCCGACACGTGCAAGCATTCTCACGGGGAAATATCCTGCCAGGATTGGTTTAACTGATTGGATACCGGGTCATAATTTCCCATGGGCAAAATTGAAGCCGCCAGCATTCCACCAGGAGCTGCCACTTGAAGAAATCACAATCGCCGAGACACTAAAAAGAGCTGGTTATGCAACTGCAAACATAGGCAAATGGCATCTCGGCAAGGAGGGATACTACCCTGAGAGACATGGCTTTGACTTAAACTTTGGGGGTACGAATAAAGGCAGTCCACCGAGCTATTTCTATCCATATAATATTCCAACAATACCTTTTGGCAAAGAGGGTGAATACCTTACCGACCGACTTACTGATGAGGCAAAAAAGTTTATTGAAAAGAACAAGGATAAGCCTTTCTTTCTTTATATGCCGCACTTCGCAGTGCACACACCTCTCCAGGCGAAGAAGGAATATGTAGGCAAATACGAGGCAAAGCCGAAACCAAATGATGGCCAATATAACCCTGTTTATGCCGCAATGATCCAGAGCGCTGACGAAAGCGTGGGTAGAATCATAGCCAAACTTGACGAATTGGGCATTGCTGACAACACAGTTGTCATCTTCAATTCGGATAATGGTGGCTACGTCAAAGCTACATCCAATGCTCCTCTCCGTGCTGGCAAGGGTACTCTCTATGAGGGAGGCATTAGGGATCCGCTAATCGTCCGCTGGCCTGGCAAGGTCAAAGAAGGAAGTATATGCAATGAGGTTGTGACGAGTACCGATTACTACCGCACGATTTGCGAAATAGCAGGGGTCAAGCCGCCGGAAAATCAGCCAATTGATGGTGTGAGCATTGTCTCGCTATTAAAGCAAACAGGTAGCATCAATCGAAAGGCTGTATACTGGCACTATCCACACTATCATCCAGGCGGAACCAGCCCAGCAGGTGCAATTCGATATGGCGATTGGAAGCTAATCGAGTATTTCGAAGATGGACGCATCGAACTTTACAATTTAAAGGATGATATAGGCGAGACTACCGACCTTGCTGCCAAAATGCCCGAGAAAGCTGCGGAGTTGAGAACAATGCTTGCGGATTGGCGGAAGTCCGTAGGTGCGACAATGCCAATTCCAAACCCAGATTATGATCCCGCAAAGGCTAACCAGCGTGGATAGCCGTAGAATTTTGCTTTAGTCTGCTTTCGTGGGGCGTACGATTTCCTTACAGGGCGCGTAATTTGCGAGGTTGCGCATTCAAAGGAATGTCAATTTGGCAATAGACTCACGTACCTTTTCTCCCCAAAAGCAATATTGCCAGTTACCATTTGAAAGCTCACCAAGGTCTCAGTCGTGATTCCATCTGATAACTTGAAAGCCCGAACTTCGGCGTCGCATAGGAAGGGAGTATCCTGTGAGATGGGCGCTAGGACCTTCGATTCGCCGATAATTGCGCGGAGGTATACTGTCGACTCCCCTTGCGCTAGCCATTTCGCCTCATTTGTATTTCCAAGAGATGCACGGGCGAATATTGGCGTATTCGATTTGATAGGAATTTTGTCACCATCCTCAACTTTAATCCATTCGCGCGACGTATCTTGGATTTCAAGCGAATTAAACTCTGCATTTAAGAACTTTGGTGGATTATTGCCGTTAAGGGGTGTTCCGCCAACAGCAATCCTCGGGAAGTTAGAGGAATCAGTGCCCGTGCCTTTGGTTCTCAAGCCGACAGTCTTTCCTTTGCTCACTGCCATGCCATATTCTGCACGCTTAGCGGCAAGAATGCCTGCATATCCGACGGTGTAGAGGTCACGGTCAATTTCTATCCAGTAGTCAGGCTCCTTTAGGGGGTATGGTTTTGCAGCCATTTTTGCCATCTTTGTGAATTCGAACGCGGCTGGGCGAAGAGTAAAATCGGGATTTATAACTGCAAAGTCGCTTTTTTCCCAAATTAGGTATCCTGGCCACCACCAGGCTGCTGAGCCAGCCGAACGGGTTTCATAGAACACTTGGTAGATTTTCTCATAATATTCGCGTTGTGCTTCGAGGGTCTCAGGAGTAGGGTTTGGGGATGCAGAATATCCAAGCTCAGCCCAATAGATCGGCTTCCCGCCGCTTACGAACTTGCCATAGAGGGTGGTAAACCCGCCTTCTCGAAAGCTTTGCATGTCGCCGGCGAAATTGTAGCCCTCCGGTGATATGAAGTCAAGGTGTTTTGCGCCTGAACAGAGGTCAACCGGCATTTGGGGAAGTGCATACGTAGCCATTGTTCCAGTGCCACCAAAGCCGCTCCGAACGCTGATTGGATGGTAGGGATCAATGCTACGTATGACTTGTGCGGTTTTCATGTATTGTCGGCTGAGGCGATCGTCCCAGAATCGCCGATATGCGGCTACCATTCGCCTCCAAGGACCGTCGCTGGAGACTTGTTCGTCTGTCGGTCCATGTACTCCGCCGTCAGGCTTCTTGCGGAGGGTAAACTGCCAATCTTTCTCTGCGTTCTCCACACTACCATATTGGTCTTCAATCCAACGCTTCCATTCGGCGTCAAAAAGCCGCCGCCTTTCTTCGCGGCCGATGCGAACTTCCCAACCTGTGTCGTAGGCAAACATTGCCGGACGTTCCCAAAGTCTAGCTTTCTTTATCAGCTCTAGTGCTTTTTCAGGCTTTGGCCACAACGGTTCGAGGCCGGCAATATAGACGTGGCATTTGATTCCATGCTTATGTGCTCGCTCCATGAAGTCTACAAAGGCATAGGGGATCTCAACTGGATTCTCATAAATCAACGAGACAGTATTCAGCCCAATTTTGTTCATTAAATCAAGCTCAATTTCGATGATTTCTGCATCATATTGGTTGGGATGACACCAATGCTCCCAGAATGGGCCGCTTTCCATTGCGGCAACGTAGATTGGCCGATAGTTAATGCCGAGAGAGTACCACGGTTTGCCCTTGTAAATGAACTGGTCGCCCTTAATAGTAACGATTTCATTCTTATCAACTGGTTTAGATTCGACAATCGAAAATGGTTGGCGTATCTCGTCGATAAGCTTTCCATCTACATACAACGAAGTTGTTACGACATAGAAGCCGGGTGCGAGGTTAGGAAGTGAGCCAACTTCTACTATATTGCGTTTTTCGCTCAAAAATAGCGACTTCTTGGCATAAAGCGGTGGTTTAGCAGGCTTGGCTTTGGAATACTCAGGGTCATCTGCGATTTTGCATTCAACGCTGACTTGGCGTTGCAGTGAGCCAAGGTTGAGAACCACAGCACCCACGGTGGGCACTTCCTCAAAGTAGGATGCATGGTCTGTGCCCCCTGCAAGCAAGAATATTCCTTGGTCAATTCGTTGGACTAGTTTGACTGCTTCTTTGACAATTTCTTGGCGATATGATGCTAGAAAATCGGGGTCGTCGATTCCTAGTGTTGCCCAAATGCTTCCGCAATATTGTTCATTATCCTGAACGTAGAGGGCTGCTGCGGCTCCACCAATATGTCCATCTGCCATTTTCACTGCCAATTGTGGTATCCAGCGATGAGGGGCCGTTTTGTTAAAACCTAGCCCTCGGTATCTTGGTAGCGAGCAAACAACGCTAACGGGACCTTTGAGGGCGGGTTCTGAAGGTAAGTCGTAGTATGACCCAAACGTGCGAATGAGCGCTTTTCCAGTAGTTCGGTAGGTCTTGTAAGATGGGCTGAGCGTTTCCAGAAGCGGCTGGGTGAAGTCGGGATTTCCTGCTGGATTAGGCATTGTGTGGACATCGCTAATCCATAGCGTTGCTGGTTTTTCGCGATCGTAGAGGTTGTGATTTTCGAAACCAATCTTGAATTTGACCGCCTTTTGGGGCTGGAATCGGTCGTCCGGTCCACCCGGTCCTTTCCAATGCACGAATAAATCGGCGGTCAGGGCATAACGCTTCCACGAGGTAGTAAGTTCAATATTCGTGTACCACCGAGCTCCATCCGAATCAAGCCATGCCACGATGCATTTACGAGCGTTTTTGTTGCCTTTTGCCCAGAATGTAGTTACAGTTTCGTTTGGTGGGATGCTTTTTTGGATGGGAATATCTTGAAATTCCCAGAATCTCACGCTGGGTGCCTTTAGTTCGAGAGCAAAAGGCGCCTCTGAGATGTTGGTGGGAACAGTGCGTGCTTCACCTTTGTATCAGGTGTGCCAGTATCTCGGAACTCATTGGACCACTTGACTTTATTGAAGTCGAGCACTTTCTCACCACTCCGCATGGTTGCAAGTTTGTCGACCAGCATTTGCTGGGTGAGCCATTTGCCTTCGAGGCGTACAACCTGTTTTGAGAAAGGCGGTCCACCAATGGTGAGCAGGTTTCCATTGTGGGTTACATAGTTTACAAGAGCTTGTTTAGCGTCAACAGGGAAGTATGCTGAATTTGGGAGTATCAACAGCCTGCGTTTGTCATTTTTGGATAGTTCAGACGCGAGTGTATCCGCGCTAACAAGTTTGGTTGCAAATCCCTGCGCTTTGAGCGAAGATGTTAAAGCCGTGATGAAAGCCGCGTCGGTGTGGGGAAACTGCTCGGCTAGGACGAAGACGACCATCTTAGAGGTGCCCGCCCTGCTTGCCAGCGCCATTGTGGCTAGCAAAATAAGAAGGAGTGCTTTAGCCATTGAGTCTTCCTTTGCCGCTTATTCATCTGCATCAGTGAGGCCGCGCAGCATGCGCTTGTTCATTTGTGCTTTAAATCGCTTAACATAGGTCGCCGTTGGTGCGAAATCGTCGCCAACCTGCTTTAGCCACTTTTGGAGCTCAGCCTCCATTTGTTCGCGAAGACCCTTTGCCTCGGGTTTGTCAATTAGATTATTCATCTGACAGGGGTCTTTTATGTTATCAAAAAGAACGTAACCCTTGTCTCGGAATCTAGCATAAGTGTAGCGGGAGGTTCTTACACCGCGCCATTCGCCGGTTGTTTTCCTTCCGCCAACTGAGACTATTCGCTGTAGGAATACCGATTCCGGCTTTTTACTGCTCTTGCCGAGAATTGTTTGTGAAAGGTTCAATCCTTGCACGCTCTTTGGAATAGGTACTTCGCATAGGCCTAAAAGTGTCGGCATTACGTCAACGGAGTTTAAGAGGATATCGGTTTTCTGTCCTGCTTTTATCTTTCGGGGATACCGCATAATAAAGGGGATATTTATGCTTTCTTCATATGGCACATTTTTCCCCTGCAGGCCGTGGCTGGCAAGCATGTCGCCGTGGTCGCTTGAGAAGCAAACAATGGTATCGTCCGCGATGCCGAGATCGTCTAGTACCTTTGTGATCCTGCCTATGTTGTAATCCAAAGCTGCAATCTGTGCATAGTAGATTCGTAAATTCTCGCGGTCGTCGGTGCCTTTTGGAACGTTCGGGCGCTGGGTCAGTTTCTTTGGGTCAAACATGTCGAGGTACTTTTGGGGAACTTCCCTGGGTGGGTGAGGTGGTCTCCAAGCTACAAAAAGGCAGAATGCTGACTTTGCATTCTTCTTGATGAAATTGATGGCTAGGTTAGTTTGAATATCTGTCTCGAATCCTTTGTAGTGGATTTCATCGGGTGTATCCGTGCAGTAGAAGTCATCAAATACTGAGCCGCCAAGATTGCGTGAAGCCCAGTAGTCAAAACCGAGCCGGCGTTCTTTTGGTACAAATGGATTATGATTCTTTTCGAGGTGCCATTTTCCGATAAAACCGGTCTTATATCCATGCTCTTTGAGAACCTTTGCAATTGTAATCTCGGTATTAGGAAGCTCAACTGAATTGCCAACAACTCCTGTTGAAGTGCCATAGCGTCCAGTAAGTAGCATAGCACGGTAAGGCGAGCAAAGGGGGTAGCCGCTAATGGCATTTTTGAATAGGAGGCCCTGCCTTGCAAGTTTGTCCATATTTGGAGTGTGGACCTCAGTATTGCCCATGCATCCTAAAGATGCATTTCTCATTTGGTCTGCGAATAGGAAGATAACATTCGGTTTTCGACCATCGGTTTTTGCACACGAAGCAATGCTTGGGAACGTCCCTAGGAGCGCTGCCCCAGCGACACTAGCACTTCTGGTTATAAACTCACGTCGAGAAATTTCTTTCCTTTCTTTAGTCATTTTAATTCTCCTCTTAGTATTCGCATCGCGGCCCTTAGTTAGAACATTTCTTAAGGTAGGTAAAAGTTTCCTCTTTGGAATAGTGCTATCATTAGATACAGTTGCAGTTTCCCCTGCAGACAGATTCTCACGGTGTTTGCTTTGATACCATTTAAAGTACAAAGTATTATGCACGGACCATAAAGGATACGTATGGGCGGAAGATGAAAAGTAAAACAGAAGGTTTCATTTGGCTGGGGATGCCGCAGACTAAAATCACAATTTAGCTTCGAATTGGTTCAAAAATGTCTCTAGAACAACTTGAGAATTTGCGCATCAGGGAAAAGGATATTGGGCAAGATACCATGCCGGACAATGGCATTACCGTGCGTGCCGTTGTCATCGGTTTAATTGCTATTATTCCTGGAGTTTTTTGGGGTGTATATGGCGATGTCGTATCGCAGACTGACTTGACATCAATGTCGCTCATGATGCCGCCGGTACTTATCCTAATAACACTTCTGCTAATAAATAGCCTTTTGAGAAAGATAAAGCCTCTTTGGGTGCTCAGCCGGACGGAGCTTATCACCATTTACGCAATGCTCACGGTTTCTGTAATTCTCTCCGGCATGGGGATGCTTCAATTTCTTTGCACAACGCTGGGTGCTGTGCCCCACTACAAAAGTCTTGGTTGGGAAAATTACCTTAACATGGTGCCGCCCACAATTTTGCCAAAACTCTCGGCGATTGATGGCTTTTATAAAGGCAATTCACCAATTCCTTGGTCGGCATGGACTTCGCCAATTTTGCTTTGGAGTGGCTTTCTATTCTCGATGCTCTTCTGCATGCTGTGTATTAATACGATTCTGCGGCGGCAGTGGGTTGAGCGCGAAAGGTTGACTTTTCCAATAGTTCAACTGCCGCTGGAGATGACGGAGCCGAGGACTGGATTTTTTAAGAACAAACTAATGTGGATGGGTTTTCTAATTGCAATGTCGTTGGAGACTATGAACAGCTTGAATTTCCTCTTTCCAAGTGTCCCGTATATTCAACTAAAGGCAAGGGACCTACAACCGTATTTCACCACGCATCCTTGGAATGCAATCGGCTACTTTCCGACGACATTCTATCCTTTGGCAATAGGTCTTGGATTTGTGCTTGCGGCGGATGTGAGCTTCTCCTGCTGGTTCTTTTATATACTGACAAAGCTGGAGTTTGTATTTGCGGCGGCAATTGGGTGGAAAGCGGGACCTGGCAATGTTCTAAGCGCGCCGCCATATCTAGCTCAACAATCGGCTGGGGCATTTTTTGGAATAGTTGTAATGGTGGTTTACCTTGCCAGAAAACATTTGCGAGAGGTCTTCACAAAGGCATTTCGGTCCGATTCAGACCTTGATAGCTCTCAAGAGCCGATGAGTTACAAAATGGCAGTAGGAGGATTGCTTGCTGGATTTGCGGTTATGGTTGCGTTTTGCATGTATGTCGGCATGTCGCCACTTGTGGCGGTGGCATACCTTGCTATTTACCTAATGTTTGCAACAACCATAACCCGCTTGCGCGCCGAGGCAGGACCAGCATGGACGATGGGTCCGGGTCTAGATGCAATGGACACACTTGTTCAGCCCCTAGGAACAGGCTTATTTAGCCAGCGGAATCTAGTATCACTGGCATATTTTCATTGGTTCAGCATTGAGATGAGGTGCTGTCCGATGCCTGTGCAGCTTGAATCAATGAAAATGGCGCAATCAGTCAGACAGCGGCAGGGGATAATGACGATTATAGTTCTAATTGCAATTGTCGCAGGAATTGCGGTTGGCTTCTGGGCATGTTTGGCTGTGTGGTATAAGTTTGGTGCTGGGACGGCCAAAGTCGAGCCTTGGCGAACGCATATGGGCCGTGTGCCGTTTGATCGAGTTACAGCTTACATCAACAACCCCACTAAAGCCGATGTCTCTGGGATTATGGCTATGGCGTTCGGTGCAGGATTTACCTTTCTTTTGAGCTATTTACGGACGAAATTCTTTTGGTGGCCATTTCACCCAGCGGGATATGTGCTTGCGAATACGGGTACAATGTATTGGCTCTGGTGTCCTTTTCTATTGGCTTGGTTGTGTAAAGTGCTAATCATACGGTATGGCGGGATCAAGGGCTATCGGATTACGCTTCCATTTTTCCTGGGCCTTGTGCTCGGTGACTACATAACATCAAGCCTCTGGGCACTCGCGGGGTCTATTCTTGGGATTCACATGTACCGTTGTTTCCCGTGTTGATGGTGGAATATGTTATATTCCTTGGTCAATGTTTGAGGGTCCTTTTCTAACGTTCGAAAGACTGAAAGTCTGGATTTTTATGATGACGCACATCTTTGCTGAAATGGAGGGCACGAAGGGCTATGAACTCAGTTGAGCGGGTACATGCTGCGTTGAGGCTTGAACAGCCAGATAGGGTTCCCGTGGTTGAGTTCATAATTGACGAGAAGGTTGCCCGAGCAATTATCCCAGATATTCTGGATGCCCAAGACTTTATGGACCGGATGGATATGGATGCGGTTGGTTGTGGGGCATTTTTTCGAACGGTCGCGATGAATCCAGACGGTACTTATGTTGATGAGTGGGGAGTAACATATAAGTTGGGTGGTACGGAGGCGGTTGCCCATCCGCTTTATGGACCTATAAAAACGATTGAGGATGCTAGGGCGTATACTCCGCCTGACCCTAATGCTCCACACCGTCTTGGGAAACTTCCCGAAGTTGTTGAGCGCTATAAGGGCAAGCGCGCGATTTGTTTCCACCACCGAGCGGCGTTTATGTGGTCGGCGTATCTAATGGGGCTTGATAATCTACTCGCCGCATTTCTCGAAGAGCCCAAGTTAGCTAACCTTGTTATGGACAAAGTGCTCGAGGTAAACATGCAAACAGTGCGTAATGCCATCAGAGCAGGTGCGGAGATTATTGTTCTGGGCGATGACTATGCGCACAATCAGGGCTTAATGATGAGCCCTAAACTATTCCGAGAATTCATTCTGCCACGACTTGCTAAGATGGTGGACCTTATCAAAAGTGAAGGCGCCTTTTGCATCAAGCACTCAGATGGCAATATATATGCCATCCTTGAGGACATAGTCTCAACTGGTTGTGATGGAATCAATCCCATCGAGCCCGCGGCAGGCATGGATTTGAGGACAGTGAAACAGCTAGTGGGCGATAGGGTATGTCTTGTTGGGAATATCGACTGTGGTCGCTTGCTTCCCCATGGTACGCCTGAAGAGGTAGAAAGGGCTGTAAAACAGGCAATCGAAGATGCAGGAGGTGGAGGAGGGTTCATTCTCTCGAGCTCAAATAGCATTCATAGCTCGGTCAAGCCTGATAATTTCGTGGCTATGATAAGAGCAGTCAAGAAATATGGGTGGTACAGTTAGTTTTTCCTTATTTTGATTTTAAGTGGTGCCTTTCTTTGGCCAGCCAATTTTAGTTTAAGAAGAGGTAAGCGATATGAAGCGTTCTGAGATCAACCTTGCTATCCGGCGGGCTGCAGAATTTTTTGACAAAATGGGTTTCCGCCTGCCACCTTATGCATTTTGGACGCCCAGCACATGGAAGAACATTGGCCATGAAGCCGATGAAATACGCGAGTGCATGCTTGGCTGGGATGTAACTGACTTCGGAAGTGGCAACTTTGCACGTATAGGGCGAACGCTTTTTACTCTTCGCAATGGAAAGCATGGCGACCCAAGATATCCAAAGGTTTACGGTGAGAAGGTGATTTTCAATCCCGAGGGGCAGCGAGCGCCTCTTCACTTCCACCGTTCGAAGATGGAGGACATCATTAACCGTGGTGGCGGAAACATAGTTATCGTCGTTTGGAAGGCTGGTGAGGACAATAGACCCTCAAATGATAAGTTCGCCCTTTCAATAAATGGAATTCTCCGTGAGCTTGAACCTGGCGAGATGGTGCGCCTCAGACCTGGGGAGAGTATATGCCTTCCGCCAGGCACGTTCCACCAGTTCTGGGGCGAGGAAAACACTGGACCCTCAATTAGCGGGGAGGTCTCGAGCGTCTGTGATGACAAAACGGATAACTATTTCCTTGAAGATTTCGTGCGCTTCCCACCAATCGTGGAGGACGAGCCGCCAATCGCACTACTTTGCCATGAGTATCCGCCGGCAAAGTGACCCTAGTGTGGGGCCTTGGTAGTAATGAGGTAAAGGAGATTCAATGAAGCGACTGGTTTTCACAATTTTCGGATTTATCCTTGCACATTATGTATGGGCAAATGATGCCGCTGTGCGCGGCATAAGCGGGATGATTGCTCCGATAGACCAACATTCGTCAGTTTGCATGGTTTCTGAAGAGGTGAGCGCAAAGATTGGCTGGGATACGGCGGCTGTCCACTGCCATTTCGTATTCAAAAATGAGGGTGGAACTATTTCTGTCAAAATGGGCTTTCCAGAGGAGGCAAGCGGTGATGTTGGCCCAATAAAACATCCTGCGTTTAAAAGCTTTAAAGCTTGGGTTGATGGTAAACCAATAAAAACAAAGTTTTTTCCTTCAACAGGCGAGCAGAACGGCGATTTTATTTACAGGGCTTGGCATGTGAAGGACCTGTCATTTTCAGCTGGGCAGAAAAGGGTAGTAATAAACGAATACGAGGCACCTTTGGGTGTGGATTCGATGGGCGGCAAATTTTTTACTTATATCCTCACTAGTGGAAAGAATTGGAAGGGCAAGATTAGCAATGCAAAAATTACAGTTGATGTTTCGACGCCCGCTCAGTTCTACAAAATTATTCCATCGCCAGCAGGGTATGCCCGGCGAGGAGGAAAGGTGACATGGGAGTTTAATAATTTTGAGCCGTGCGAGAACATATTAATCAGACTGGAGCCAAAGGTGAAGGCAACTCTTAATAACGCGTCTGTTTTCCTCTCGGACCCAGCTAATTTTCAGCGCACAGGGGTTTTCATGGCTGCGGCGCTTCAAATACCGGCAGCGTTGTTGTGGAAGCCCGAAACCCGGGAGTGCACAATTGCCGTGGGCGACCATAAACTTCTCATGAAGATTGGCTCGAAGGATGCATTACTTGATGAAGTTAAGAATGTAAAGCTTTCTTGCGCACCATATGTCTATGAAGGCAGGTTGATTGTTCCAATTGTTGAAGTAGTGAGGTTTCTAGGTGGGTCTGTAGCATGGGATTCGACGAATAAGACTATCAAGATGACAATTGGAAATTAGGAAGAGGTTGCTGTTGAGAGCCTAACCGATTATTTTAGCGGTATGCGACTTTGGTCGAAGTTGGCATTCGAGTTAAACCTTAGCGCCAGCCATATTCGTAGCCTGTTTCATACATCTCTACAATATTTTCTGGCGGTGTGATTGACTGGATGTTATGGCAAGGAGCCAAGATGTAGCCTCCGCCGTCACCTAGAATGCGGTAGTTATCGAGGACCTCCTGTCGAATTTCCTCCACAGTGCCGAACGGTAGGGTAAATTGGTTGTCCATCGCACCATGGAATATCAGTTTATCGCCGAAGTCGCGTTTGAGACCTTCGCGATCCATCCCTGGGCAGCGCCACTGCACAGGGTTAAGTACTTGGATTCCTGCCTCAATCAAATCCGGAAGAATGGGGCGGATTGCCCCATCGGAATGATGGAAGACAAAAGCTCCGTTCTGCCTTGCTAGTTCCATCATTCGCTTCATCCTCGGCAGTAGAAATTCTCGGATTTGGTTTGGTGAATACATTAGTCCTGTCTGGCTGCCTAGGTCTTCGGCGATGTAAGTAATAAGCACTTTCCCTGGGATTGATTCGTATATTCTGCGAGTATTCTCATAAGCAAGGTCAAATAGCTTATCGAGGCAGTAGTGTACGATATCTGGGTTCTCGATTAGGTCAATGAACGCCTGTTCCTCGCCCCGAAGCTTTTTGTAGAGCAAGAATGGCTCTGATCCGCCGCCTTGTATAGGCAAATGTTCCTTTCCTTTAATCTGCTCTGGCAAATCTGAGAAATCCCAATAATCTGGTTTTGGCCAGTTGTAGCAAGCCTCGATTTCTTCGACGGAGGTAAAATGAGCTAATGGGGCGTTGATTGTCTCATGATAGACTCCTAAGCCGTAATCTACAGGCTTGGTTCGAAGTCCCCAAATATCTTCGCCTTCCTTTGGTGGTGGACCGACATATCTGCCGCCAACGTGGACGGGTTTGTCAATGTGGAGGCGACGGAGCATTTCTTCGTAATCGCAGTTAAGGTATTTAAGCAATCTATCAGTCGCCTCAGGGGTCGCCCAATAGTCCATTGGAATGCGATCTGGAGTTTGTCGAGTTAGAACTGCGAGCCATCGTTCTCGCGGACTCATCGTTTCCCTTGGCATAGCTTGCTCCTCATTCTGTAATCTTCGCACAGCGAATGAATTCACGAACGAGCACGGGGTCCTTTACTCGACGTGATGCTTCAACACCGGTGATGACGTCTACCGCATAAGGTCTAACTGCTCTAATAGCGTCTCTGATGTTGTTTGAGTTTAGTCCCCCCGCCAGGATAATAGGGACAGTCACTGATTCGCGGATTAGTTTTGCGATCTCCCAGCTCACGGTGATGCCAGTGCCGGCGGGCATATCTGCCGTATGTGCGTCCAACAATAATGCAGAAATGCCTGTATTTTCGAGGGCACGAGCTGCCGAAATGGGGTCTTCAATCTCTCCGCCTGCTTTCCCAGTCGCCACGTCAATCCGAAGGGCACGTATTAGGCGGATGCCATGCTCGGTCAGCTTTTTTGCAATTTCTGTTGTCTCATGGATGGGGTTGTCTGTATGCAGTTGGATTATTTCAGGACGGAGGTGGTCAGCAATGCCCAGGACGAACTCAGCAGAGCCCCCTGTAACGACGGCTCTGGTCACAAATGGGGGAACAAGTGGGAGAAGGTCAGCCGCCTCATCTCGCGTTAGATTCCATGGCACCGAGACAGGGTATTCCACCACGAAACCCACGCAATCTGCGCCGGCTTCTACGCAAATTTTTATTTGTTCGGCGTCGGTATTGCCGCAAATTTTCACGCGAACCATGTGTTAAGTTTCCAGGGCAGAGACAAGATTCTTCACAGCGGCTGCTGGGTCTGCCGCTTTGAGGATAGAGGTTCCAACAAGGACGCCAAGGGCGCCAGCTTCAATTACTGCGCGAACCTCACTGCGAGATGAAATAGAGCTCTCGCTGAGCACGCGAACGTTGCGCGGGACATGGCGTATCAGGTCCAGTGTTCTGCTGAATGTGCCGCCATCCTTTTCCAAGACATTTATATCACGATTGTTGATACCGAGTAAGTCAAGGTCCAAAGTCAAAGCCATTCGAACCTGTGCTTCGTCGTGCGCCTCGACAAGCGTTTCAAGTCCTACCCTATGGGCTTCTTCATGCAATTCGACGAGGAGATGCCAATCGAGTTTTGATATTGTGAGAAGCAAGCATGATGCGCCTGCCTCCTTTGTTGCATGGACGTCTGCGGGAGAGCTAATAAAGTCTTTCCGAAGCACCGGAATTGTGACAGCGCTTGCGACTGTCCTCAATAGGTCCATGCTTCCGCCCCAATGGGTGGGCTCGGTTACCACCGAAATGCATGATGCACCGGCTGCTTCATAGGAACGAGCAAGGGTTGAGGGATCTCTGCCTTTGAGGAGATCGCCTTCTTTTGGGCTTCTGCTTTTAATTTCGGCAACCAGTGGTGCGCGGCCGGCTTTTCGAGCCGCCGCAAGCGCTTCCGTGAACTTCATGATGAAGCTATTTGGTTCGATTCGGCTACAAACTGTTCGAACTTTTTCCAAGCCTCCCCACTATCAATCAATTGTTGGGCAAGCTTGACGCCGTCGCGAAGGTTGTCAACTTTGCCGCCAACCATTAAAGCGGCCGCGGCATTGGCGACTACCATGTCACGCCTTGCACCTTTCTCCTCGCCGCGGAGAATAGCCTTAAGGATTGCTGCGTTTTCTTCCGGAGTGCCGCCTGCTAGGTCTTCGTAAGTGTATCTGGGAAGACCGAGGTCTTCTGGCTTGATTTCATACTTTCTTGCCCAGCCGTCCTTTACCTCAGCTACTGACGTCTTGCCAATTACTGAAATCTCATCGAGATTGTCGAGGCCATGCACAACGAGAGCATGCTTAAACTTAAGCTCGACAAGAATGTCCGCCACCATTTCAACAAGGTCTAACCGATACACGCCTAAGATGTGGCGCTTTGCATCTGCAGGATTGATAAGCGGTCCGATTATGGTGTAAAAGATTGTCTTAATTCCTAGAGCGGCCTCAGGAGGAAGCACCTTATGCATAACTGGGTGAAAATTAGGAGCGTAGAGGAAGGAAATCCCTGCTTTTTCTATCAGCTTTTCTGCTTGTTTTGGTGTAAGGTCAATCGCCACCCCTAGCTTTTCGAGTACATCCGCACTTCCAGAAAGCGATGACAGGGAGCGGCTTCCATGTTTGGCGACGTACAAACCAGATGACGCAGCTACTATGGCAACAGCGGTTGAGCAGTTGAACGTTGTTCGCCCGCCACCCGTGCCGCATGTGTCAATTAGGTCACCGTCTACTTTTGGTGAAATCTGCTCGCAATTTGCCCGCATTGCCCGTGCAATTGACGCTACTTCCCTGATTGTTGGGCCTTTCATTAGCAGCGCAACGAGGAACCCAGCGATTTGCACATCTGTGATGTCGCCGCTTCTTATGCCTCCGATTATTTCAAATATCTCTTCTTCAGAAAGATGTTCACCAACGGTTAGCTTTCTCAAAGCCGTTTGGATCATGCCTAGCCCCCCATTAACTCGAAAACTTGTAGCTTCTGAAAGCCATTAGTGTGGTCGTGCGGAGAATCGTATCTAGCGATTGGAGCTTCTCCGTGACTACCTCAGCCAGCCGTTCATATTCCTCGGTCTGGATGATTGCCACAAGGTCGTATTCGCCTGCGACGGAATATACATCCACAACTTCATCCATGTCTGCAAGCTGTTTGGCGGTCTTAGGAACTTGTCCTCTCTGGACATTCATTAAAACTAGCGCTCTGACCAACTCCACATCTCCCTTCAGTAATAGTAGTGGTAGTAGGTAGCTGTAGAGCTAGTATAGCACGGCTTTTGTAACTATACAACCAGCGCAAATTTGTCACTATGCCTAAACCGGGGTCATGGTTGAAAATAAATATGCAACAAAAAGGAATTTTTCGGATTTATCTGGAATTGCACTTCGAATAATTCCTTTGCAAAGGAGAACTTTTATGCAAGATATCGAAAGTAGCAATCATAGGTCCGCATTGCCTCAGCATAACCAAATCGTGCATTCGGGGCGGCCGCGGTATGACATAGTCCTTTGGTTTGGCCAGGCTTGGAGGCTTTTCAAGGCAAAACCTTTTATGTTGGCAGCCGTCATGCTTGTTCAGTTTTTGGTAGTTTTTTTACCAACGTATTTTTTTCTTTCTCATTCGAAGTTAATTGTTCAAAGGGCAGAATTTAAACTTATTTATCTATTGTTGTCCGCTGTTTTCGTAATGCCCTTAGCTGTTGGAGCATTTGCAGTGATGCTCAACTATGTGCGTACGGGATTGTTTGGCTGGAAACCGCTGGGTAAAGGGTTCCGTAAATGGGGCGACTGCTTTATGCTCGGCCTATGGCCCAGTGCCATAAGTGGAATATTTGGTTGGTTGTCCTGGTTCTACAGTTTATTGTTGTTTCCAATTGAGCTTCTGTTAGGTTTGTGGATTAACTTCACAGCGCTTGGTTTATGCGAGGAAGATGTTAGCTATAGGCAGGCTCTATCTAGAGGTTTCAGCCTCGTCACTATGAATTTTTGGCAAGCAATGTTGTTCCAATTGTTTGTGCTAGTCATAGGTTCAGTTGGCGTTTTTGCTTGTTGTCTAGGCATTTTCTTCTCTTATGCACTCGGTCAATTACTACTTGCGGTTGGGTATAACAACCTTACACTAGCGAACTCCCAAAGCCAGCAAAGTTGTTAAGAAGGCACCGAAAGTTTTGCTTGCTAGACCAAAGCTAGTTGTATGATTATGCGGCTATTTTTTCTGAGCGGCTGAGCAGACGGATTATTACCTTTGTTTTGCGGGCTATTGAATTGTTACTGGTGATGGTTCGGGGAGGGCAATTCGGCGGAGAACGACCTAGTCGGAGCAGTTAGATGTTGGGCATGTTTTCTTTCTAAGGCCAGCATGTCTTTGTTTATAAAAGCAATGGAAAGAGTAACTAGGTATGCGATGATTGTGAACCTAAGGACATGTTTTACAAATATTGGTCGGTGTATTTTTCCCCACTCAGCGATAAAGAGTGGGAGTACTACTAAGAGGGTTTTAGCAATTATAAGAGAATCCCAGCCCTTTTTAAGGTAGAATGCCATTAGGGGATTTCCTTCTGTAGCTCGCCGTGTGGAGACAAGCCAGATTGTCAGCATAAGATCTATTAGGCAAATGGCTAGCAGGATATAGCTTTCCTTCGCAGGCTGGAGACGCTTAAACTCTTCCATAGATTGCGCATCAATTTTCATGTATCTTTTATCGGTCATAGATTTCATGATAGATTATTTAGGCTGCACACATATTTTTTCGGCGTCTTTTGTCTGCATACATTGCCTCGTCAGCTTTTGCAATGAGCGTGCGCACATCCGAACCATCTTCAGGATAAGTTGCGACACCTATACTAACTCCAAGGCGGAACGGCTTATCATGAGGAAGGTTAGGGACGTACTCTTCAACTGCGGCTTTTATTCTTTCGGCGGTTTCAATTGCTTCATGCTTTTCAGTTTCTGGGAGAACGATAATGAATTCGTCCCCAGCGCACCGGCATACTAGATCATAGTCCCTCACTTGAGAAAGGAAGACTTTACCAATCTCCGAAAGCACGATATCTCCTTGCTGATGCCCAAAGGTGTCATTTATGGGCTTGAAGTTGTCAAGGTCAAGGCCAAGAACAGATACTGGCTTAAAAGTGCGCTTTGCTCGGCTTAATTCTTGCTCAAGGTGCATAAAAAGATATCTTGCATTGTGTAAGCCAGTCAACGCATCGGTAAGGGCGGACTCTTTCGTTCGCTCAAAGAGTAGGGCATTTTGGATTGCCTTACCTACCTGTGGCGCAACCGTGCAAAGGATGTGGAAGTCTTCTTCGCTGAAGGCTTGGTCCTTAGTATCATAAAGGTTTATTGTGCCGATTACTTTGTCTCCATGTGTAATTGGTACTATCATCACGCTTTTTAGTTCAATCCAGCGTCCAAAGAGCTGTCTGAGCATTACATCGTTTCTGTCATATACGGCTATAAGACCCTCACCAGTTTCAGCGACTACGCCGGTAAGACCTTGGCCTATAATTGTGCGTCCTCCCTCAAAGTAATCAGCGTTTACTCCAACGGCAATCCGTGCAAAAAGCTTGTTTGACTCTTCATCTTTGAGGAATATGACACACGTTGAGCATGCAATCATATTGCTTATCTTGTTAGCTATTAGGTTTAATACCTCGTCGAGATTGAGACTTGTACTTGCTGTCTGCGCTATCTCAAACATTGCTAGGAATTCGTGGCTTGCCCTGGAAAGCTCTTCTGCAACACTTGTTTGTGGTGCCTTGGGTTTATCAGCTTTCCCAGGTTTTTTTGTATCGAGGCTTGCAGAAATCTCGGCGATTTCCTCGTTATTTAGGCCGGGGATATTTCCCTTTGCAATCGCCCGTTCGAAGGCACGGACAACTGCTGGATCGAACTGCGTTCCATTAGCTTTTCTAATGTAGTCCAAGGCTTGCTGGGGGCTGTAGCTTGGACGATAAGAACGCTTGGAAGTCATTGCGTCGTAGACATCCGCAATAGCCAAGATCCTTGCACCTAAAGGAATCTCTTCACCTTTGAGCCCATCAGGATATCCTGTACCATCCCACCGCTCATGGTGGCTACGTATCATTGCACCGACAGGCCATGGGAAACTTACACTGTCGAGTATCTTTTGGCCAAGAGCTGAATGTGTCTGGATGGTTGTCATGTCATGGGAGTCAAATTTTCCTGGCTTCAGCAAAACATGCTCGGGGACACCGAGCTTCCCAACGTCGTGGAGGAGCGCCGCAGTCCGAACTCCTTCGACTTCGGTTGGGAACAGGTCCATTTCTTGTGCGATTGCCACGGAGATTGACTCCACGTTTGCCGTATGAGACCTTGCAAAGCGGTCTTTTGCATCGATGGCGGTGACTATTGACTGAAGGGTTGACAGGTAGACGTCCGCGAGTTTATTCGGAAGCGCATTGCTAGGGACGGATTTTTTGGGTGGTAAAAACTCCATATATGTCTGCTTTGCTAGATAGACGATTGGTAGGACAAGGAGCATTGGGTCCCATGAGTAAAGTTCATAGAGCACGCGAACAGTCAACGCGAGAGCGATTCCCGAAGCCAATTCAACCATCGGGGGTGCGTTAAGCTCTAGTCGTTCGCGGAGTGAATTTCCTGCCAACAATTTTGTTGTCATCGCTTCTGCAAACGTGAGTATGGCAAAGCATATAATTGCAGGCGAAAGTAGCACGACTGCTTCCGAAATGAAATTAGCGGGACAAATGAGATCATCAAGTTTTGCATAAGTGATGGCTGACAGCACTCCAGCAACTGCGCCACCCATGAATCTTGCTACGAACTTATTTCTTGGAGCAATAACGGTTTTACCATCAGGTCGAGCATGGCACGTAGCGGTTATAGCTCCAATTAATAGTCCACCGGGAATTCCAAAGTTAATTGCTGCGGCATAAGTAAGTGTGCCGGCTGACGAACGGCCTCCGTCTTGCTGAAACAGGTAACATCCCTTAATGCTTGTAAGAATCGCCAGCAGAGCGTGGACTACAAGCGCATTGGCGTAGTGGGACCCAAAGGAAAAAACTGTCAGTATAGTAACCCAAAGTAATGCAAACGTGATAGTAGCAAGTCGTTCGTTCTTCATCTTTTGTCATAAGGTCGGCTGGCTTATATAAGCCTAGTAATTTTTTCTCCCATTCTTAGCGTCGGTTTAGTAGCCTTTTTTCTTTAGGCTTAACTTGCTATATAATGCTTTGCGTAGTTATGTTTTTGTTTCTTGGTTTAAATATTTCAACGCAGTTTGGTATACCCGACAAGTTTGATATTCGGAAGAATGTCTTTTAGGACAGCAGGGGCTTTTTTCAACATCCCAGCAGTTGCAGTCGTTTAAGTACGCGGGGCAGTTCAGATAAAAGCTCGCGGGACATCCTCTCACGTCGTAGTTGCTACATACATTGGCCATTTTATCCTCCTTGGCTAATGGCCTTTGAGCCCCCATATCGTTTATCCGAAAATCCCCAAACGCAAACCAGGCTGCCGAAATTCCTAGCGCTCTTTAATCAATCTTCGCTTGCTTCGGCAGCCTGGCAGTCATCCGAACGCAGCAGCCAGCTCAATTCTTCACTCATCCTCCGGCAGTTTCCGGCGCCACATTCGGTTTAGACCCATAGCTTTGCGTCTCCGCCTTTCGGTCGGATTTGCCTTTTTCGGTAAGCCTTGACCAAATTGTCTTCCATTTTACTTATGCCATATAATTGCGGCTCGAGTACCCGTAGATTTACTGGTTTTGGTCTAAGGCTACCGATAAGGATAAGGTTATCAACCCTCAACTTTCGCCTTGAATCGTCGGAGATCTTCCTCAAGTTCGGAATCGAAGCGGCTGCCTACGTATAGTGCCTCAGCCACATCTCCCAGAAAGCCTGCTGGCGGCTCATACTCGATGTGGACGGTGAGCTGGGTTTTTCCATCCACCGGCTCGAACCTTACTTCGCCGCTGTTTTGTAGTCCAGATACCGACCTCCAGCCGATTACTTTGTCTTCTTCGACCTTGGTTGTTTCTGCTTCCCATTCTTCGTCGAGGCCTGCAACCTTAGCTTTCCAATGCGATCTTCTACCATCAAGCATCACAACATCTTTAATGTGCGACATAAAAGTGGGGAAATTTTCGAAATTTTGCCACATTTGGAATACCTTGTGAACAGGTGCGTTTATTACAATGGACTTTTCATGAACCACCATTTGTAGTCTCTCCTCTCATGTTAATTGCTTGTATAATGTGGAAGTACCGAAAGAAGAAGAGGTTTAAAACATCTAGCTTTTCTGAATCCCGAAATTTCCTGAAGACTTCCTTTCCGAAGCAGTTTGCTCTCTTGACAGAACTGCATATTGGTTGCCAAAATATGCGCACAGGGGGAAGCCTTTAAGTAATCTGAAAGGTGCTTAAATGAAAAGATTTGCGTTCATGTTGTTAACCTTATTATTGGTCGGATACGCTCAAGCCGGGGTAGTCAATCTTCGCCTTGGGCCAGAGGGTGAAATACTAGCGTGGCTAGTTGCTGGTCCATTTCCGAACCCGCATGACAAGGATTTTAAAGCTTGCAGAGGATTCGAAACCGATTACCTTCGCAAAGAGATTAAAGCCCGGCCTACCGAAGGTCGCAAAGAGTTGTTTTCCCTCTCCTGGCGGCTTGCTGTAGGCACAAAAGAGGATGGAATAGATTTGCTCTCAGTTTTCCCGAATTCAAGGGCCGCAGTTGGCTATCTTTATGCAGGGATTTTCAGTAAATCAGATATAACTGCGCATCTCCTGGTGGGGAGCGATGATGGCGTTAAAGTTTGGGTTAATGGAGAACTACTGCACGTAAGCCATCGAACACGAGGCGTCAAGCGTGATGAGGAGCGGTTGGTAATTCGGCTTAATGAGGGTGTCAATCACCTTCTTTTCAAGGTTGACCAGCATTTTGGGGGTTGGGGACTAATTGCTCGAATCGTAGGCACTAACGGTTTACCGATTGCCCATCTAAAGGAAGTTTTAGACGTTAACTCAAAGCCGGCTAAAAAAGAAAGTCTGGCCCTTGTGTTTCTCCGTACGGCAGTTGGCAAGCAGGGTAGCTTGGATGTGGACGCACTCAACCAATACATTAAGTGGGAGGCGAAGTCCAATTTTTGGACACCCTGGCTTTCTGAAATTAAGGATAATGCCCTGCCTCTTCAAACGTCCTTGACTACGTGGAGAAAGAGGCTCTCAGTACCTCTTCCAAATGCCGATGTGCTCTCTGCCATGCTCGGTGAGGCGGCTTTTGATCTTGAGAAGCGGTTCAATGCGGCGTGGGACAATTTTCATTGCTATATTCAGGCTCCCCGTGCTCTTCTTGACGTTGACCCTGCGAAAGAAGACTATATTCGGGTTGCCCCTGGCGGCCGGTACTTTGTACATTCCGATGGCCGATTCTTTACCCCAATAGGCTATAATCATAATCCTGAGTGGACGCCGCTCAATAGGTGTGCACCTGGCAGGCCAGAGTATGATTTGGCAGTTGCGGAGGAGTTTTTCAAGCGTCTTAAGGATTCTGGGGTAAATCTGCTGAGGATGATGATTGACCTTCCGCTAAGTTCTCTTATAGAGAAACCCATTGGCATCTTTGTGCCAGAACACGTTTTGTGGATTGATGAAATAGTAAAGCTAGCGCGAAAGCATGATATCAAGCTGATGATAACGCCATGGGATACATTTTGGATGAACCACAGGTGGGATGAGAATCCTTACAATGTGAAGAATGGCGGACTGGTAGAAAAGAAAGTGGATTTCATCACTAAGCGAGAAGTAATTGAGGCGCAAAAACGACGTTGGAAGTACATCATCGACCGCTGGGGCAATACTGGCGTAGTCTTCGCCTGGGAGTTGCTTAATGAAGCGGACTATTGGTGGGGGGCGTCTCCGGAGCAAGTCGTTGCGTGGGCAAAGGAAATTGGCGAGTTTGTCCGCGATTATGAGAAAAGTAAGTGGGGTAGAAACCATCTCATTTGCATCTCAACAGGCCGGCCAATGCCGAAAGAAGGCTGGGATGAGCTTGCATATCATTTACCAGGGATGGGTTTTGCTACAACTCACCTTTATATTGGTGTCTCGAATGCCCCGGATGAACCAATAGGTCCTGCGTTTACTGAAAAGCAGGGTGTGGAGTATGCAATTTCTCAAATCAAAGACAATCGGCCATATATTGACGGCGAGAATGGTCCGATTAACCGCTGGATTGCTGATGTGAACTTGGATAACGAAGTCTTTCATAATATGTCATGGGCACATCTAGCATCTGGTGGCGCAGGGAGCGGCCTTAGGTGGCCCTACCGAAATCCTCACCATCTATCCGACGGCATGTATCGAACGCTCGCGCTTATGAGTCATTTTGCTAAGGAAGTTCCGTGGAGAAAGTTGGTCGGCAATCGAGTCGTGGTTGAAGTGCCGGTCCCGGAAGGCTGGGTATCGTGTTCAATCGGCACAAAGGAATGTGCACTTGTGTGGGTTGCTGCACCGAAAGCAGAGCGGATGAATATCTGCTTATCTTGGCCAAACGGCCCAAAAAGCGCAAGGTATAGGTGCTACGATACGAAAACCGGTGAGTGGGTCAACGGAGCTGCAACATTGGTTAATGGTAAGCTTGACATCCGCCTGCCAGGCGAGCATGTTTCGGTGGCAGTTGTATTGGAAAATTCTTAAGAATTTTCCAATACAAAAAGCTTTCACTAGAAAGCTTCCTCTTCTGGCTTATTCTAAGAAGTCCAGCCTTTGATATTCGATTAAGTATCTCCTCTGAAGAGGGAAACCAGATTCGCACACCGAAAGGGAAAAGGAGGTAATTTTTTACTTTTTAGAGGAGGGAAAGCAATTATGAATTATACTTTAAGGGTTCTCTTTGCTTGTTTTCTTGCAAGTATTGTACTGATTGGGACCACAGTAGCCGAGGAATCTCCGGAGCAAAGAAATGCTCGAATGAAATGGTGGCGCGAGGCAAAGTTCGGTATGTTTATCCATTGGGGAATTTACTCAGTCCCTGCCGGTACATGGAAGGGACAGCAAATCCCAGGTATTGGCGAATGGATAATGTGCACTGCAAAAATCCCTGTAGCCGAATACGTTGAGCTGGCAAAGCAGTTCAACCCTGTAAAGTTCAACGCCGATGAGTGGGTTCGCTTGGCGAAGGAGGCAGGGATGAAATATATCGTCATCACCGCAAAACACCATGACGGTTTTGCTATGTTCCGGTCAAAAGCAAGCGCATTCAATATCTACGACGCCACGCCTTTTAAACGTGATCCCCTGTTGGAATTGGCCGATGCCTGTCGAAGGCACGGCATAAGACTAGGCTTCTACTATTCTCAGGCGCAGGATTGGCACCATCGAGGTGGGAGCGCATGCCGAGGGCATTGGGACGAGGCGCAGGAAGGCGATATGATGGATTATATTCGAAACATTGCCGTGCCCCAAGTCCGTGAGCTTCTATCTAATTATGGGCGCGTCTCAATACTTTGGTGGGACACACCGTGCGGCATGACAAAAGAAATGGCTGACATGCTTCTGCCTCTTACCAAACTTCAACCGGGAATCATAACCAATAACCGCCTTGGAATTTACCCGGGCGACACGGAAACCCCTGAACAACACATTCCAGAGAATGGTTATGCCAACCGCGACTGGGAGACTTGCATGACGATGAACGACACATGGGGCTATAAATCCTATGACAATAACTGGAAGTCAACGGAGACGCTTATTCGCAACCTAATTGATATAGCAAGCAAGGGTGGAAACTATCTGCTCAATGTTGGTCCAACAGCGGAGGGGGTAATCCCACAGCCAAGCGTAGACCGCTTACGTGAAATAGGTAAGTGGATGAAGGTAAATGGCGAGGCGATCTACGGAACGACGGCAAGTCCGTTCAAGAATCTTCCTTGGGGGCGTTGTACCAAAAAAGGTAAGACTCTTTATCTACATGTCTTCGACTGGCCCAAGGATAAAATGCTACGCGTGCCAATGAGGGGAGAAGTAAAGAAGGCATACCTACTTGCGCAGCCTGAAAGGCCGTTGATAACAATAAAGATTGAGAATGGCATTGGCATCGTTGTTCCATTTGTTGCGCCCGACCCGGTGGCAACTGTAGTGGCGCTTGAAGTCTAAGATGATATCTTACCAATTGAATGATGCCTGTGCATTGTTATTGGAAAAACAAGGGCTGACTACAAAAGACTTGCCAATTCTTCAGATGCTTTTAATGGCTTTTTGAGGGGTGAGGTATGTACAGAATTATCATTATGTGCCTAATTAGCTTGCTTTTTGTTTCTGGGGCTGGAGCCCAAAGAAACCAATCTATGATTGACCTCGTAAAGACTGGGAAAGTGAAGGTTGCTCGAGCATCGTGGTGGGGATTCGATGCGGCGGATTCAACCAATGCAATACAGGATGCGATAAATTCTGGCGTCCGAAAGCTGGTCATTGATAACGTTGGGTCCCCGTGGATTATTAAGCCAATTACGTTGGTCAGTAACCAAATTATTGTATTTGAGCCAGGAGTCGAAGTCATTGCGAAACGAGGGGAATTTAAGGGGAAAGGCGACTGCCTTTTTCGCGCGAACGGCAAGGAGAATATTACACTCATTGGCTACGGTGCAGTTTTGCGCATGCGTCGTGCCGATTATGATGGACCTGGTTATGAGAAAGCGGAATGGCGTCACGTACTTTCCCTTTGTGGTTGCACTAATGTTAAGGTATATGGCTTGACGCTTGCCGACAGCGGCGGTGATGGAATCTACCTTGGTTCGGGGCGAAATGGTGAAGCGAATAAGAATATAAGCATTAAGGACGTGAAATGCATTAGGAATTATCGGCAAGGCATTAGTGTCATAAATGCAGAGAATCTTTTAATCGAGAAAACAATAATGTGCGGCACTGCGGGGACTCCGCCCCAGGCAGGAATTGATTTTGAGCCAAACCTACCGAGCGAACGGCTTGTAAATATTGTGATGCGCGATTGTGTTGCGCGTGATAATCAAGGAGATGGTTACGAGTTCTATCTTTCACCATTAAAAGCGATGTCAGAGCCAGTGTCGATTCGAATTGAGAACTGCACGTCAATCGGCAATAATCATTCAGTATTTCTTGCCACAGGTAACTCAAAGGAAGATGCTGTCAAGGGAAAAGTCGAATTTGTGAATTGTAATTTCCGCGGCGGACGAAACGGCGGACTGTTCATTGTGAACAAGCCGGAGAGTGCGTGCAAAGTTCGATTTGTAGATTGCTCCATACTTGACCCAGAGAATGGGCCGCCAATACTTTTGAAGGTCGAAAAAAGCTCAAAGGAGCCAATTGGCGGAATAGAGTTCCATAAATGTCTCATTAGAAACTTGAAGAATCGAACGCCCGTTAGATATGAAGATAACTATGTTAAAGTTCCCCCAAAAAGTGTCTTTGGGGAAATCATTCTTGACCAAGGTTCTGAGAAGAAATCAGTTGAAGTCAGGCCCGAGTGGATAATTGGTCTGCAATCAAATTGGAGGTAATTTGTGAGCAAGCCCAATGTTGTTATTATCATGACAGATCAACAGCGAGCAGACTTGTGTAAAAGGGAAGGTTTTCCACTTGACACTACCCCATTCCTTGATTTGCTTGCACGGCGTGGGGTTTGGTTCAACAAGGCGTATACTTCTATGCCCGTATGTGCGCCGGCAAGGGTAAGCATGCTTACTGGAAGGTGGCCAAGTGCCCATCGGGTCAGGACAAACCACAACATAGAGGATGCATACTATACCGAGGACCTTTTCGATGTCTTTAGAAGGCATGGATACTCTACTGCCCTTATTGGCAAGAACCATTCGCACCTTTCGCCTGAAAAATGCGACTTTTGGTTTGAGTGCGGCCACCTGGGAATTCATGGAAATGGTCTCTCTCAGCAGGAGAGAGCCTTCAACAAGTGGATGGAGGAAACCCATTTCCACATGTCCCTTGAACCAACGCCATTTCCACTTGAGTGCCAGATTCCTTATCGTTTAGTTTCAAAGGCTGAGGAATGGGTCAAGTCAATTGGAAGGCGGCCATTCCTCCTGTGGCTTAGCTTTCCCGAGCCGCACAATCCTTATCAAGTTCCTGAGCCGTATTGGTCAATGTTCCCGCCTGAGATTCTGCCATTGCCCCGGGCGGATGAGAGTACTTTGGAGGTAAAAGGATTTAAGTACTGCTGGTGCCGCGCGTGTTTCGAGCTAGCGTTCCCAGGCTTTAAAGAACAAATACCACGGGCTAGGGCTAGCTATTTAGGGATGCTTCGCTTACTTGATGATCAAATTAGACGCTTTGTTGAGTTCCTAGATGCTCAGAGATTGCTTGAGGATACAATTATAGTTTTTCTTTCCGACCACGGTGATTTTGTTGGCGAGTATGGGCTTCTTCGCAAAGGCCCGGGGCTGGCGGAGGTGCTTGTGAGAATACCAGTGCAGTTTGTTGGGCCTGGGGTTCGGCGTATTGAGAATCCACACCCAGCCCATGTCTCAATTGTTGACATCATGCCGACGCTTTGCGAGGCGGTTGGCATCCAACTTCCAGATGGAGTTCAAGGAAGGAGTCTGTGGCCATTGTTAACAGGCGAAGGTTATCCAGAGGGAGAATTTAACAGCGCCTATGTGGAGCATGGTTTTGGTGGGCTTCATTATACGGGGGACGAAGATCTTGATCCAACTACCGATGGACTAACGGTAAGTACTTTTGATGGGTCTTGTACTTTAGATAAGGCTAATTGGGGAGCTTTTGACTGCCTGAACTCGTGGACGCAAAGTGGCACGATGGCAATGGTGCGTAAGGAAGATTGGAAGCTTATTTTTGATATGGATGGGCGTGAACAGCTCTACAACATTATTGACGATCCCTTGGAGCTATGTAATTTTTCCATTGTCCTCGCTCAAGGCATGTCTAATAACATGACTGCACGAAAGAACGATTTTGAGGAGGTCCTCGTTCGTTGTGGAAGCGTGCGAGGGAAAGAGTTGGCAAGAAGACTTTGTCATAATGAAAAAAATTCGGTTGCGATGCTGTATCGGGTGGAAAGGGAATTGATTGGGGAGATGTTGAAATGGCGGCTTCGCGTACAGGATTCTTTGCCTCTTCCAAGACGGCGTTATGTATTAAAGCGGCATCCTAGAGGCTATTGGGAAGAGCAAAGCTCCAATTATTGCACATGAAAAAGCCAAACGCTTAGATTTTGCGGCATACAATCCAATTGAAAAGAATTTGGGAGGTATGAGATGGAAGAAAAGAAGAAATACACGGGGGCCGATACCGAAGGCGGTATCACCAGCAGTTACAGCGTTGATGACGGAGTCGTTTTGAAGGTTCCATATTCGTTTTTTGGCTCAATATATGACGAAGAAGAGCGAAATGCAGCATGGGCGGCAATGCAGCAAGACACATTGACGATGGGACCACAGGTAGCCGCATTCCAAAAAGAGTTTGCGGAAATGTGCGGAGTGAAATATGCCTTCGCTACTTCAAACTGTACGACAGCTATGCATGTTTGCACCCAGGCTTTGGGGATTGGCCCCGGCGATGAGGTTATTGTCACACCGAACACCTTTATTGCTACTTCGCTTGTTTTATTGAAAGAAGGTGCGCGGCCAGTTTTCGCAGACATCGATCCAAGGACTTTCAATATTGACCCAAATCAGATTGAGGACAAGATTACAAGTCGAACTAGGGCTATTTACGTTGTTCATTATGGGGGACAGATGTGCGACATGGATCCAATTATGGGGATTGCGCGGAAATATAATCTTGCAGTGCTCGAGGATTGTGCGCACGCTCCTGGTGCTGAATATAAAGGGCGCAAGGCTGGTAGCATTGGCGACTTTGGATGTTTCAGTTTTCACTCCCTAAAAAACATGACCGCATGCGGGGAGGGTGGCATGATAACCACCAATCGCGATGATATGGTAGATGCCATCGAAAAACTTCGTTGCATGAATCTTCAGCCTTGGGAGAATCAAACCGATTATTGGATTCCATCTCATTTCAATGTCGTGGACGTAAACGGCAAATGGGGTTGCAATTATCGTATGAATGAAGTTCAGGCGGCGGTAGGGCGAGTTCAGCTCAAAAAGCTTCCAATGCTAAATGAGAAGCGCAGGGAGATTGGACGAAGGATTACCGAAGGAATCAAGGGAATAAAGGGAGTAACTCCGGTTTATGAAGACCCGAATTGCACGCATGTTTATCACCTCTATACTGTTTGTATTGAGGAAGAAGAGCTAGGTGCCAGCCGGGATGACTTTATGCGTGTTCTCTACCGGGAGGAAGGGATTCAGGGTATTCTTCACTACCAGCCGACATATCATTTTGATGGCTTGAAGAAACTCGGATATGGCGACCACCTTTGCCCTGTGCATGAGAACTTTTTCTATCGGCGAGAGTTTAACATACCAATGCATCCTCGACTGACCGAGCGTGAGATTGAGGATATGATAGCAGGGATTCGAAATACAGCGGAAAAGGTGCGGAAGAGGTTGTAATCCGCACCTTTTCAATGGTAAGAGTTGCTTAGAAATGGTTTATTGCCCTATGAATGCGTAGACATTTCCATCATAGGCGCCGATATAGACCGCATTTCCCGAAATAGCTGGCGAGGATGCAATTGGAACACCAAGGTTGTGGCTCCAAAGTTCCTCACCGCTTGTAAGCGATAGGGCATACAATTTGCCGTCACTTGCGCCAATGTACACTGTGTTGCCAGAAATGGCAGGTGAAGAATTGACATCGCTGCCGCCCCGCTTGTATGGCTGGAGGGAAGAGACACTTGGACCCGTTTGGAAGGTCCAAAGGAGCTTTCCATCCTTTGTAGAGAAAGCACATATGCGTCCATCTGCATCACCGACGACCATTGTTTCTCCTGAGATTGCAGGTGTTGATGCACTGTCGCCGAGTTTTTCAGTGCTTTCCCAAACGATTTTTCCATCTATGGGATTGATTGCGACAGGAAATCCATTTCGTATGGCGTAGATGAATTCGCCGACTGCTGAGCAACCCCGAAAATTGCCGTCCAGTTCCCAGATTTTTTTGCCCGTCTTTCGGTCTATTCCAAATGCTCCAGTACGCGATGTAATAATTAGTTGGCTACCTGAAATCATTGGCGTAAGTGGACAACTTGGCCACCAATCAAGGCCGCCTAGGTCCACCTCCCAAAGCCGCTCCCCACTGTCAGCTTTGAATGCCGCCAAGTAAGTTGTTCCACCCGCATAGACGACATTTGCAAACACCACAGGAGCGGCGATTTCCCATCGTTCGTTTTCAGCTCTCAAACCTTGCTTCCACAGAAGCCGTCCATTTTGTGCATCAAGAGAGTATAGGTAACCTGTTACGCTTATGGCAAATACTCGGCCTTTGGAGAATGCAACCGAATTCTTGACTGCGCTATCGGTTTTAAAGCGCCATCTAAGCTTTCCACTTTTAGCGTCGAATGCATAAACACCGCAGTCTTTTAAATTGCCAAGATCGTTGGTGCCCACAAAAACTAGACCCTCTCCAACTACGGGAGATGATATTCCAATGAATCCTCCCGCATGCGCGGCCCATGCTAATCTCAAAGGTGGACAAACGCGGCCGGAAGAACTACCAAGATGGTGGTGGTCGCCATGGAATTGAGGCCAATCTGTTCCTGTTATGATGGAGGGCATATTATCTATTGCTTGAAATGCGGATTCAGTTTTCCACGTCCGGCCGCTTATGTCAGTTACGGTGGCGATAAGCTTTTGGGCGTCGCTGGATTGAGAATCTACTTTAATCTCGCCTATCCAGCTCCAACTGCCAGCTGGTTTTAGCGAAGTTTTTCGTTTGCCTACTTCGCATTCGACTTTTGTAATTTTTGAGCGCGTGTCATATGCATTTACTAATAGCTTTAGGTTGCCTTTTGGAGCAAAGGAATATCCGGCCGGACTTACTACGGTAACATTCTCGTGAAAACCTGCGAGCCTTAGTTCGCTTGATGCCTCTTCGCCAGAAATCTCTACTATTCTGAAACCGCGGGCATTGCGGTCAATCCCTCCAAACCTGAGTGGTGGGGTGTTCAGGTCGAGTATCCCATTTCCATTGCTTACTCGATTTCCGTGCCAGTGTCCTGAAACAATAAGGAGTCCTCCGAGGCTTGCGAAATATTTTAGTTGCTCACGGCCGGGCCAGAAATGTTGTGCAAAGATTAGCCGCGTTCCTTTGGGAGAAGCCGCCAAGTCTTTTGCAATCCACTCTTTCTGTACATTATTTGCATCGAAGTCTAGGCAATTTATGACTAATATATGATAGTCCCCAACATTAAACGAATAGTAATCTGGCCCAAGGAATTTGTGATAATTCGCCAGGCGGTCTTCTCCTCTGCATGCATCGTGATTTCCAAAGACGTTAAAAAAGGGGATTTTAAATCGTGAGATAGCGCGTACGTAGTTTTCGTATTCCTCAATATTTGAACCCACATTAACCAAATCCCCAGTAAGGATTACAAAAGCAGGTTTTGGGGTAAGTGCGTTGATCTCATCTATGTCTTCGCTAAACGTCTTGACGGTTTCTTCATTATTCACATGAATGTCGGTAATTTGGACGAAACGCAAGGTCTTTGAGAGGGATTCTGGCCAGGGAACCATAGGGAAATCGATGCGCTTTACCTCCCCAACCTTGCTAAAAAAACTCTTCGCAGGTCGATAGCCTTTTGGTAGAGACACAAAAACAATGCGGCCGCCTTCGGTTTCCAGAGAGTAATTGCCCGAACCATCGGTTAGTACTACTTCCCATCCATCGGAGACGGCTACCTTGTCAAGGGGGATATCTCTTGCCCCGGCCAATCCATCGCCGTCTACATCCACGAATACTTTGCCGGTGATTGTTAATCCAAAAGCATGGATTGCAACCAATAAAAGGAGGACCCCTGTATAACAAAAATTGATTCTATTCAGACGCATTTCTTTAACCTCCTCTATTTTGATATTATGTCGTACTCAAAGGGAATTCCTTGTTCGAAAACTGAGTTACAAGGAATTCGATAACATTTTATAGAATCTGCATGCAAGGATTTGTGTTTATTCCGCAGACCATACGTTATCTAGGCAGACTGTAAGTAATTTGCATTGGTCTGCATTTCAAAAGAGGAATTTTTTGTTTTTTGGGCATGGTTAGGAATCTAGGAAGTTCGGCTGATTAGGCTGTAATTTTGGCTACCCCATGGCTAGCTGTTCCTTTGCTTAGAATTGGCGGCTGGTCATTTGATTTTAATTAAAATAATTCTAAGAGATGAGGATGTAAAAGATGTTAAATTACTCAAACAAACGGCTGTTGTGTTTTTCAATTATGGTGCTTGCGTTGATTGTGGGAATCAAGCGGGTGAACCCTTATCCTAGCCAATTTTCATTGGCAGGAGGCGTGGGTGTTGGAATTCTTAATCCCGCGCGATTCGGTTTGCATGCTGTTCCGAATCAGCATGGGGATTTAACGGGAGAGCTGATACTTGCGCGGAATAGTCAGACTGACTACTCAATTGTCGTTCCAAGGGGTTTGCCTGCATCGGCTCCGGAGATGACGGCTGCAAGAGAACTGCAGAAGTACCTTGGGCAGGTGACCGGAGCATACTTTTCCATAGTTAGTGAGCAGGTTGCAAAGGCAAATGGCGGCAAAATTCTTATAGGCCAGAGCCGAACTGTAAGGCGCCTTTTGGTGGATGTGGATTGGGACGCGCTGGGGCATGACGGTATTATCATTCGGACCGTGGGCGATTCCCTTATCCTCGCCGGTGGGAAGCCAAGAGGAACTTTGTACGCTGTATACACTTTCCTCGAGGATATCGTAGGTGTTCGCTGGTGGACTAGCACTGAAAGTTACATCCCAATAAAGAAAACCCTCATCATACCCAAGCTTGATATAGTTTATAAGCCTAAAATTCTCTATCGCGAGGCATTTTATGAAGATACAAACGCTAATCCGTTGTTTGCTGTAAAGCTTAGGCTGAATGGGCATTTTACGCCGATTCCAAAGGAGTATGGCGGGCATTATTCAATACTCGGTTGGTGTCATACCTTTTATTCATTGTTGCCTCCCCAAATCTATTTCCCAAAACACCCGGAATGGTATAGCGAAATAAACGGCAAAAGAACTGCAGACTGGGCGCAACTTTGTCTTTCCAATGAAGAAATGCGCGAGGAGCTTACACGGAAGGCGCTCGATTGGATACGCAAGAATCCTGATGCTGGAATCATCTCTATCAGCCAAAATGACTGGCATGGATATTGCCAGTGTGCAAAGTGCAAGGCGGTGGACCAGGAAGAAGGCTCGCCATCGGGTTCGCTTATTCGATTCATAAACAAGGTGGCAGAAGATATTGAAAAAGAGTTTCCCAATATGCTAGTTGAAACGCTTGCATACCAGTATACTCGGAAGCCGCCGCTGCACGTGAAGCCGAGAAAAAATGTGGTCGTCCGTCTTTGCTCAATTGAGTGCAATTTCCTTTGTCCATTAGACAGCGACTACAATGCTTCTTTTAGAGATGACGTGCGCAAGTGGGCGGCGATTGCACCGAATCTTTATATTTGGAATTACGTTACTAACTTCGCGGCTTATATACAGCCGCACCCAAATATGCGGTCTCTTGTGCCCGATATTCGCTTTTTCGCCGCGAACAATGCCATTGGCGTTTTCGAACAAGGCAATCCAGGTTGTACAATCGGCGACTTTGATAAACTCCGTGTGTGGGTTATCGCGCATGCGCTTTGGAACCCAGATGCTGATGATAAAGCTCTAGTTAGGGAATTTTTGAATGGTTATTATGGAGCAGCTGGACCATATCTTCGGCGGTATCTTGATTTGATACATAATTCGGCTGAGAATACAGGGATGCACCTAAGTTGCTATAACACAGACCTTAGGTTTCTTCCACTTTCGGTAATGAATGAGGCAATGCGTTTGTTCAACAAGGCACAGGAGGCGGTAAAGAGTGACCCTGTGCTATCAGCCCGAGTCAGGCGGGAGCGACTTGTGCTTGACCATGTATGGCTTATAAGGTATCACGAACTCAAGCAGGAAGCTGTGGCAAACGGCATTCCGTTTGAGGGTCCAGATGACCCCATGAAGCTATGCAGGGAGTTCATTCAATTGGCACGAGAATATGGAAACCGAAATGCCACTGAGGGTCAATCATTTGAATCATATGTTCCTGCGCTTGAGGCGAGGTTCATCACTCCGCCCACACCAGAAGAGCTGACTAACCTCCCATCGGATGACAAAATTGAGTTCCAAGAAAGTGCAATGCAGCTTATTGGCGTAAATGAAGGTTGGGTTCAAGCAGTGAGCGATCCATCTGCGTCGAATGGCTCAGCGGCGAGGATGCCAGGCGGCCATGCTCAATGGGCAACCCAGCTTCACATTACTGATACTTTGGCAAAAAAGCTTCAGGGGGAATGGCGTTGCTATGTCGTGATTCGCTGTGAAACAGGGGATAAGGGCGGCTTATTCCAGTGTGGCATATACGATGCTAACCGCGGACATGTGGCTCTATTTCGACCATTTGCTGCAAAGGTGGATGAGTCTCACTACAAGACCTATTATCTTGGGATTCATGCCCTCCGACCTGGGATGTACCTTTGGGTTTCGTCGCTTGGTGATTTAAATTCTTTGAAGGCAATCTATATTGACCGATTCGTACTAGTGAAAGATGAGCAAAAGTAGGTCTGCGAATTATGGAAAGTGAGCATGGGAAAACACTTTAATAGAGTAGACGAGTGAGCCTCAAGATAGCAAGAGGTTGTTGCTTTTGCAAGTAGGTTTGACAAGCACCTATGGTGGGTAACAAGCAAACGAGAAAGCTCATTAGTTGAAAAGGTGGCGAGTCACATGAATATAAAGCTTGGAAGGCTTCTCGGCATTCCGATTAGCATAGACATTAGTTGGTTTGTAATCTTTGCGCTAATTGTATATACCCTTGCGGAATATTATTTTCCAAGGACAAATCCCGAATTTACAAAGGCAATGAACTGGTTGGCAGGGTTAATTGCGGCTCTGCTACTTTTTGCAAGCGTATTGCTTCACGAACTCATGCACAGTTATGTAGCTAAAAAGAATGGCATTGAGATTGGGGGGATTACCCTTTTCATTTTCGGTGGGGTATCGAAGCTGAAAGATGAACCTCAGACCCCAGCATCAGAGCTGGCAATGGCACTTGCAGGGCCGGCGACGAGCTTCTTTTTGGCAGGCGCATTTTGGCTACTGGCATTACTGGGTGGTCAGCCTCTTTTGGGCGACATTGGAGTAAGAATAGTAGAGTATTTGGCGGTAATTAATCTTTTTCTCGGCATTTTTAACTTGTTGCCAGGGTTTCCGCTTGATGGCGGGCGAGTGCTACGGGCAATCCTTTGGGCAGGCTTAGATAGTCTAGACAAGGCGACGAGATACGCTTCTTCTGTGGGGCAAGGGCTCGGCTACCTATTTATAATTGGTGGCTTTTGGATAATGCTTTTCGGAGGCCTCTTGAGTGGTCTCTGGCTTGTCTTTATCGGCTGGTTTCTAAGCAATGCTGCACAGCAGAGCTACCAGCAACTCGTGATTCGCAGGGCCCTTTCAGGAGTGGATGTGCATCGAGTAATGACGCAGGATTTCCCACATATCAACCCCAACATGCCACTTGATGAGTTTGTGCATGACTATCTTTTGAGATACGACTATCAGGCTTATCCAGTTACAGAGGATGATGACCTCATTGGCGTTGTGGGTGTTGGTGAGGTCAGACATGTGCCGCGTGAGCAGTGGCACGTTACACCAGTCAGAGCTGTGGCGAAGCAGCCGGATGATGAAAAGAAAATCAATGAAAATGATGATGCTTTCGATGCACTAATGCATATGGCTGAGGGGCACGTCCGGCGGCTCTTAGTAATGAGCGACGGGAAGCTGAAAGGAATGGTGACGCAAGATAGTATTGTTGATTTATTACGCAAGAAGCTTCAGCTTGGAGTCTAAAGGATAGGTTTTGAGTGGCAAAATGTAGTAAAAAACCAAAGGCCGGTCTTGGAAGCTTAGACCGGCCTATTATTTTCCTCCTTGCTAAAACTTTTAAAGATATGCTTAGGTTCTCGAATCGCCATTGGAAAACAGGCTACGCAACCAGTTCAAAAGGTGGCTAAAGATGCCCTGTGAGTGACGAGCAGCCTTCTTATCTCGGATGTCAGGCGGAAACTCATCGGCAAAAAATGCTTGGAGTTCTCTCAACAGCCGCACCTTGCTTTCCTCTGGAAGGTCCTCGGCACGCTTTACTCCATAAGCGGAGAATTGGCGTTCAATTATCTCGATTGCTTTGTTGGCAACCGACTGAGGAACATCAGGTGCAAACTGGAAAATTTTCCGCATCCCAAATCTCCACTAAGGTTCAGGTTTACACAACCGCTGCAAGGTCGGACACAAGATTAACCCTTTGTTGAGGGCACAGGCTAGCTGGATTCAAATCGTGTCCTTGGTATATTGACTCGTAATCGAGATGACGGTCAATCACTTTTGCCATATCGTTTGCTTTAGATACTAGGGAATCCCAGTCCGAAACCACAGGGAGTGGAAGTTCGTCGAGGTCTGGAAGCTCGAGTAGCTTGTCAACTTCCTGCGGTATAATTCCAATTTTTTCGCGCATTTTCTTCACCCCCCGAATTTTGTAATTTTGTTTTTGTCTACCCAAACGCCGCGCAGTGCTAAACTGCCGGATAGGGTCCGTTGATATTTTATTGGAGCTGAATTATGCGGGAAAATTAGGGGAGGAGAAGCTGGAATATGATGATCAAGGTTGCCAACGGGGAATCTTCGCTCAAAGTAAATTTTGAGGTGCATTTTGTCTTCTTAGGGCTAGAGAAGGTCTCCTGAATTTTTTATAATTAATTAGCCTGGGTGGCACTTGGTTGAAAGTAGCGATTATATGGCTTTCGTATAATCTTATGCCGTTAGAGATGCTTGCTGATTATGCAAATTATTTTTGAAGTTTGGGGGGGAGGTGAGAATTATTTAGGATTGCTTATATCATAGTAGCTATGGGTCAGGCACTAGAATGTTTAGCAAACTTCAACAAAAAGGAGCAAGTTATGCAAAAGTTTTTGCAAATTTTAATGCTAGTTACTTTGGCATTGGCAATGATTCAAGGATGCAGTCGCAGGGTGGCAATGCAAATCAAAGGTTCAGATACAATGGTCAATCTGGGCCAAGCATGGGCGGAAGCCTATATGAAAGAACATCCAGGTACGAGTATTGCGGTAACTGGGGGTGGCTCAGGCATTGGTATCGCAGCGTTAATAAATGGGGACACCGATATAGCTCAAGCGTCTCGGGAAATGACCCCTGAGGAAATGAATCTGGCTAAGAAGAAGGGGTTGAACCCCCACCGATTTGTAGTCGCGCAGGATGGCCTCTCGGTCATCGTAAATCCAAAAAACCCTGTGAGCAAATTGACCATAGCACAGCTTTCGGATATTTATACTGGTAAAATCACGAACTGGAAGCAAGTTGGCGGCAAGAATGCTCCCATCGTTGTGCTTTCCCGTGACAAAAGCAGTGGGACCCATGTGTTCTTCCTTGAGCATGTAGTTCGAAGGGGCAACCCAAAAGGTACGGAAGAGTATGGAAGGTCCGTTCTGATGCAGGTCTCGTCTCAGGCAATTGCCGAAGAAGTGGCTCAGAATGAGAATGCGATAGGCTATGTTGGGATGGGTTATGTGAATAGGTCTAAGCACAAGACGATTGCTGTTGCCAAGGCAATAGGATACCCTTATGTCGAGCCTACTGTTGAAAATGTCTTGAACGGTTCATATCCGATTGCCAGGCAGCTTTACTTTTATACGCCGAACAAGCCCACTGGAAACGTCAAGGATTTCATAGATTTCGTACTTAGTGACGCTGGGCAGAGAATAGTTGCCAAGCTAGAATTTGTCCCGATTAGAATGGTGGCAAAAGAAGCTGGCGAGTAAATATTCTTGCCAAAAGAAGGAATATTTTTGGAAAGGTATTGCAAAAATTAGAAAAATCTGCGAAAATAGGTTATAGCTAAATCAGGAACAGAAAGTTTTCTTACTACCTAGGCAAGGAGTGGATTGTGGGTATTTTTGGTAGGTCTGAGAAATCAGTCTTGCCAACGGCCGGAGAGGGTATGCTGGGCCCTTCTCCGGCCAAGATTTTATTTTGTCCTCAAGTATCGGTTTTGGGTGTTTGCGCTTTCTTTGGCAAGGAATTACTTTCACTTATCCTCTCCGCCTCAAGGATTTGAGAAGTAGTTTTTTAGGCGGAATAATGCTATACTGGATATGGTTCTTATGCTTTCTGTTTGCAAGGTGGGTTGGCGGTCATGAAACGAGAAATCGCAAAACCGAGAATCTTGTTGCTTTTTGCTGTCTTGTTTATAGGATTGGCGTTATTTTCTTCTGTTACCTTTGCGGAGAAGAAATTTAACCCACATCAGCTAACAATTCTATTCACGGGCGACGACCAGGGGAATATTAAAGCCCCATGTGGGTGACACAACAAAGAGAGCCTCGGTGGGGTTCCAAAACGAGCAACGTGGTTAGAAAATTTTCGGAAGTCTGGTAGCTCTTTCATCCTAGTGGATACTGGTGACGCGATAGTCGGAGTAGGCAAGCAAGCTGAAATTAAGACTGCCGCATATGCTGAGGCGCTGGCATATATGGGCTACGACGCCGTTGCAATGGGTGAGACGGAGGCCAGGTATGTTGCCGAGTGTGGTAATAAGCAACTTTATGGGAAGAGTGTTCCTTTGTTAGCAGTAAACGCGTTCGATGCAGGTAGCAACAAGCCGCTTGCTGATAAGGCTTATATTATCAAGAAGACTCAAGAGGGTCTGAAGGTAGGCATCACGGCGGTAGTTGGCGACAATCTCATATTTCGAGCGTTGCCTGGCAATGAAAAGCTGAAAATAACCGATGCTTTGGAAGCTGTGCGCAAACAGGTTGGCGAACTACGCAAGAAGGTTGACCTCGTAGTTCTTCTAAGCCACACGGGTTATGACCTTGCCAAGCGCATTGCAACTGAGATTCCTGGAATCGATGTTATTCTGGTTGGCCACCAAACAGCTTCATCGCCTGCCGCTCCGGTTGAAAATATCGGCTCTACGGTTTTAATGCAAGCCAAAAGCACTGGAACTCACATTGGCAAGCTTGTTCTTGATATTAACCAAGAGAAGAAGATTGCAAATGCGGCGGGTGAGTATGTTCCTATGACAGCTGACCTAGCTGATGACCCAAAGATGGTTAAGGTCATTGAAGAACATGATAGGCAGTGGGAAGCTTATATAGCTAGTCTCCGGGCGCAATATGCATCTCCTGCGTCGGTCTCGACAGGAGAGGTTGGTCAATCACAGCCAAGGCCGTTTGTGGGAGCGCTGAAATGTCGTGAGTGCCACCGCTCGGAATATGATTCCTGGTTGAAAACGGCACATGCTAAAGCGTTTCAAAGTTTGAGGAAGGACAATCGCACTACAGACCCCGAGTGTGTAAGCTGCCACACCACCGGCTACAAGTCAAAGGGCGGTTTCACAAGTGAATATGCTACTCCACAGCTTCAGGGTGTTCAATGTGAGGCCTGCCATGGCGCAGGCGTTATCCACACTCGCAGGCCGGCAAAAGGTTTTGGAGCAGTGCTTCAGTCATCATGCACGCAGTGTCATGATGCAAAGAACAGCCCGAACTTTGACTTCAAAGCCTATCGAGAAAAGATTTTGCACAAGGCTGATGCGGTTGCCCAGTAGTTGATTCCTTCTTATTTTTGGAATTGCGGCAAATATGCCGCTTCTAGCGCAAGAAGTTCGTCTAGAATTTTCTCCGCTGAGTCAACCGAATTTACGACTGGGTCAGCAAGCAGAGCTTGGAGTGCAATCTGTCGTGAGCCTGTAACTGCTGCGTCAACTACCAGCTCCTGAACTCCGATTTGTGTGTTGCACATAGCGGCTATCCCCGCCGGCAAAGCGCCAACCGAGATTCCAGAGATGCCGGCGCCACTTATGACTGCTGGTACTTCAACAATGGCATCCATTGGCAGGTTTGGGATAAGGCCGTCGTTTGGGATATTCACTGCAAGTTCGACGTGGTTGCTATTAGTAATAATCCCCTCGATAATGCTAAATGCGCGTTCGCCGGAGCGGTGCTCAATTAGAGGTGTAACAGGTTCATCATTCCGCAGAATTCTCGCAATGCGCTCACTAATGTCTGCCTTGTACCTTTCCGAGCCAGCAAAGTCAAAACCTTTTAGACCACAATACTCCCAAGCGAATGGCAAGTATTCGCCAATGTGGTCGTCGCCAGGTGATGGATAATAGCCAAAAGTATCGAACATCTTCCTCGATAGCGGTTGGAAGCTTGGATCGTAGTCCTCTAGCTTTTCGCGAAGGAGCGGGTATGCATCTTCCCCGGTGTCCTTGAAGCGGAGGTCCAGAATCCATGTAAAGTGGTTCAATCCGGCTGCCTTAGCGTCAAGGTTTTCTTGGTCAACTTCCATAACCTTGGAAAGTCGCCAAAGTTCGCCGGCAATTCCATGACATAAGCCAACGAAGGAAACGTTGGTATATCGGTTTACCGCCATTGAGATGCGGGGCACGGGGTTGGTAAAGTTAAACACAAGAGCGTTCGGGCATAACCTTTCAATATCATGGCAGATATCAAGAATTATTGGGATATTTCGCATCGCATGGAAAAGTCCGCCTGGTCCGCCATTTTCTCCAAGCACTTGCTTGACCCCATACTTAAGCGGGATTTCGAAGTCAAGTTTCCAAAGTTCATTCCGTCGAACCGCAATTGAGATGACGACAAAGTCTGCGTCTGGCAGTGCTCTTGTGCGGTCTGTTGTTTGTTCAATATTCAAGCCAGCGTCAGCTTGGTCGTTCATCTTTCGGGCGATGGTACCCATTGCCTCAAGTGCGGCACTGTCTATGTCAACAAGACAAACCGTGCTACCTTTAAGACATGGTATATTGACAAGATCGCTTAGAGCGCCGAGTCCAAAGGAAGCGCTACCGACGCCAATCAGGACTATCTTCACGTTTCTCATTCAGAAGCCTCCTTTTTAATTTGCAATCCAAAAAGCGGCGAGTTGGTTAAATAACAATTTCAATAAGTGATGCTACTAAACCTGTATGATGGCAATTAATCTATCGGGCTGTGGCAGTAAAGAGAACGAATATGCTATAATTTTCGCAGATTGAGCATGGTTTTTTATAAAATTCCGGTCTTTTGAGGGAGTTTGCGATGAACCAAAGAGAGCATTGGGCAAGCAGGATTGGATTAGTGCTTGCAATGGCCGGGAGCGCTGTTGGACTCGGCAACTTTTTAAGGTTTCCTGTTCAAGCCGCTGGGAATGGCGGTGGGGCCTTCATGATTCCTTATTTTGCCGCATTAATTCTATTGGCGGTGCCTCTAATGTGGGCAGAGTGGGCAATGGGCCGATTTGGAGGAGTTCGCGGTCATGGGACAACACCGGGCATTTTTAAGCTTTTGTGGCCTGGGCGCATATCTAAATATTTGGGTGTTCTTGGAATTGCTTTTCCACTTACAGTTCTTATTTGGTATACCTACGTTGAGTCATGGACGTTAGCATACAGTTATTTTTCGCTTACCGGTGCATATGCAGGAATTGAGACGCGTGAAAGAATGGCGCAATTTCTAAGCAATTTTCTAGGCGGCGGCGGATATGCGACTGCGTATATTTTCTTTATAATCACAATTTTACTCAATTTTGTTGTCATCTATCGTGGAATCACCCGAGGTATTGAGGCGCTAGCGAAGATTGCCATGCCAATCCTTTTCCTCTTTGCAGTCATTCTCGTCATAAGAGTTTTTACTCTTCGTGGAGTAACACCTGAACATCCAGATTGGAATGTTGTCAACGGCTTGGCGTTCTTGTGGAATCCTAGATTTGAAAAGCTTGGCGACTTAAGGATATGGCTTGCGGCTGCTGGACAAGTATTCTTCACGCTGAGCCTTGGGTATGGTGTAATCCAAACATATGCTTCTTATGTTAGGAAGAATGACGACATTGCATTAAGTGGTCTGGCGACTACTGCCACAAATGAGTTTGCAGAGGTGGTTCTCGGCGGCTCGCTTGCGATACCCCTTGCATTTGCATTTTTCGGCCCCGTTGCGATGAGTGAGATAGCAAAAGCGGGTGCCTTTGACTTGGGTTTTATGTCAATGCCCATTGTTTTTGGACATTTGCCATTAGGGTGGTTGCTGGGGGCACTTTGGTTTGGCTTGCTTTTCTTCGCGGGTATTACATCCTCTGTATCTTTGGCTCAACCTGCGGTGGCATTTCTTGAGGATGAGCTTGGCTGGTCGAGAAAAAGGTCAAGTATCAGTCTATTTGTGCTAGTTTTTATAGCATGTCAATGCGTAATATTTGGAAAGGGATTCTTGGACGAGCTTGATTTTCTTTCCGGAACAGCTGGAATTGTGCTTTTTGCTGCAATTGAAGTAATCATATTCGCATGGATATTTGGAATGGAAAGGGGTTGGGAGGAGATAACTTCTGGAGCCGACATAAGAGTTCCGAGGATATTTTACTATGTCCTCAAGTATGTGACCCCTTTGTACTTGATTGGAGTGCTCGCAGGGTTCATAATTCAGCAGGGATTTGACGTGATAACCCTTAGCGGCACCCCACCGGAACAAATCCCATGGAAGTGGGGTGCACGGGCGCTTGTATTTGGACTGATTATTGCAATGATAATACTTGTCAGGTTTTCCAAGCGTTTAAGGGGAGAGGTGGAAAATGGTGAATCAGGAAATGGTTAACATGACTACCGCTGGCTGGGTGTTTATGATTACATCATGGGTAGTTATTACAGTATTGTGCGCCTATTGCATCTTTAAAATCCTGAGCTCAAAAAAACCGGCGGGCGAAGATGTAACGCCTTTGGAGTAGCCCTCCTATATAGCTTGGAAGGTGGCGAATAATAATGCGCTTTGTTCGAGTCAGCTTAATCGTTCTGATGGCATTAATTTTGGCTTCATTGTCGATAATATCGTTCTGCGCCGAGGAGGCATCACCTGAGTTAAGTCCTCGTCAACTTGGACAGCAGGTGGATGTGCTTCAGATGGTTTCAGATTTGCAGTTGGATGAGAACCAAATCAAGGTGCTTGCCTCGAAAGCTATGGCGCTTAAGCAGAAGCGAGAGGAGCTTCAAAAGCGCGAGGATGAAATTCTCGCCTCAATCAAAGAACCTCTTCGCCAAATGAGAGATAAGCTTGCAGCAGGCCAACCTGTACCTTCGTCGGTTTCGAGTGTTGCCGAGGCAAAGCTAAAGGAACTTCAAGAGCTTAGGATGAGTTATCAAAAGGAGCTTATGTCTGCGGCTGGTGCTGTGAACCAATTAATGACCGAGAAGCAAATACGCATTCTTACAAGAAACCCGGAGGCTCAAAAGCGGGCGGCTGAAATCGTTGCGGAAGTTCGATCTACTCCTGAGGAAAGGTGGCCCCAGAAGCTATCGGAGCTGACCGCCGAGTTAGTTGAAATCGGCAAGGTGGATAAAAAGGTAGAATGGGACAAAGCTGAGAAGGAAAAGCTAAAAGGTTTGACTGGCGAGGAGCGTGAAAACGCGCGCAAGGAGCTTGAGAAGCAGAAAGAAACCGATGTCAAGCAGATGGAAACTGAAATTAGTCAGCTGTTGACTAAAATACGGGTGGCGGATTCTAAGCTTAGGCAAATAGCAATTAATAATGTATGCTCATACCTCAGGCCAAAGCTAGAAGTCCGGATGCAATTGTTTGACATGTTGGTGGGAATCCTAAACAATCCAGGCGCGGCAGATGCGCTGAATGCCCGTGTTGCCCATCTCACAACGGCAGATAACGGCTCGGATAAGTAAAAGCAATCCGGCCGCTGGATATGCAATTTGGACTAGAACATATCCGTGGCCGGTAAATTTCCAATTCAATCCGATTGCTCCGCAAACGTTAAAATTTGGATTGGCTTAAGTGCTTGTAACTATGGGGTCTCGAATATTAGAGCAATCTTGTCTACAAAGCTTTCGACCCAATACCCATGCCAGGCAGCCATGCTCTCTGCCGAAGGGAAATCGTCTGGAAGCCCGAGCGTCCTTAGGCTCTGGGATTGTGCATCCCACCACCACGCTACAGTTGAAAGCCATCCGTGTGTGCGACCTGCGGTTTCAAGGTTTACAGTTATATTGCCGTCTGTGACTTTTGCGTCTGCCCACGTGAATTCGCGGTTGAAAGGATTTCCCATCAAAGTCCATCCTGTCTTCGGCAGGCTAACCCATATATCCATTGATTCATTGTCATTTAGCCCTTCATAAGAGAATCTGCAGGATGTATCCGAATTCAGCCAGTACCCATCGGTTAAGAGCATGCCGCCGAATTCGTATGGCGCCCACTCGTCATAGAGGACGAAAGATTTCGTAGCCGCATCAAAGCGGTAGAGTTTGACTGGAGTGATGGGAACACTTCCAAAGACTGAGGGTGGGTCTGGATTAAGTGGGATTCCTGGTAAGGCAATTAGGTTCCATCCTGGCCAAATCGCATCTGGACTCCCTTCTATTGGAGAGGTGAACGTTGTGATGCCAGCAGTAGCAGGGACTGCAATTGTCATTATTGCTAGCGCTAAAATCAAAAACTTTTTCATTGGCCTCAGCCTCCCATTGGCAGATTATATGACTGCCCTTATGCTTTGTCAATACTTTGCTTAGCTTCCACTGAGCTTGAGCTTTGTTCGTCGGTGATAAGCTTAAAATTAATAATATTCTTCTTATTCAATTTAGCACTTCTAAACGCTCCAGGCAACAGGTAAAAATACCTAAATTTTCCGCATTTTTTATACCATGCAAGTTTGTGAGGTTTACTCCGATCAAAAAGGCGTTCCTTTATTAAGATATTAGGCAGTTGACTTATAAAAAATTATGTTTGCAAAAAATCTGGCAAAGGCATTCCCATTTCAATGACTGTTTTTATGCCAACTTTACTAAGAAATTTTACGTTATATACCCAGAGTAATGATAAGTTTCACCAAAATGTCTTGCCAAGATATTTTTGCTCTAGGTTCATTGGTCATCCTTAAGCTTTTAACCAGACCGGGAAATTCCAAAGGTTTTGCACGAGGCGTTCTACCACCTATTGGGAGGAAAGGAACTACTTGTTCGTATAATAGATTTTTGGTGTAGTGAAAATGAAGATAGTTTTGAAAGAGGTTTTTCCTTCGGCCGAAGGGTTCGACAAGTTGATGGAAAAGGTGGAGTGGCTCTATGAGGAATCGTTTCCACCGCCAGAACGACATCCGTTTAACAAATTACGCACTTTGCTTGAGAAAGAAGAAGTTCCAAGGCGGACTCGCATGATTGTAGCATTGGACAACGATGAAGTCGTTGGCTTAAGTATTTTTCAGTTTGCGCCAGAGGCTCGACTCGGTTACCTTTGGTATTTGTGTGTTGCACCTTCAGCAAGGAGGTTGGGTTTGGGCTCTCGTCTCTATCAGAGAACTCTGGAACTGCTTGCACAAGATGGTGCCACGAGCATGATTTTCGAGGTTGATCCGATTTCGACGCCGCCACATCCAATATATGGGGACCCAGTTAAACGCCTGCGCTTTTACGAAAGGCTTGGTGCGCGAATAATCATTGGCTATGAGTTCTTTCAAAAGCCGATACCGCCGCATGACGAGGTAAGGCTCGACCTTATGCTCCATATTTTGGATGGAAGCAAGTGTGATGGCCCAAAAGTAGCTCGCATTATTGAGGATTGGCTTTGGTATCTCAAGGGTCGAAAAGAGGAAGTTCCTTTGGATGTACGGTTAGGCTCATTAGAAGAATTACTTTGATTGGAATCTATAGTAAAGTATTGGCAAACGCCCACACTTCTGCCGTGAAGCTGTGGGCGTTTGCATAAGGGATTTACATTGTCAACATTGCAAGCGAGTCGCCTTTAAGTTAATTCAGAAACTTTGCCTAATAGTCTTCGTAAAAATCTTCATCTGCTAAAGCATGGGCTTTTGCAACTAGCCGGGCTTTTTCTTTTGAGCGCTTTTTCTTTCTCATATCGCAGTTCTCTTCCCAGCCACCACATTTGCAGGACTCGCCAGTCATATCACACCATTGGACCTCACCGGCTCTCCACCAGAAATGGCACTCGGACATCAGAACCTCCCTCGATAGATAGTAACGGACACAGCCGTTACTTTGCACTCATTTGGGATTATCGGAAAACCAACTGAGGGTTTGGAGGCGATTAGTACTCGCAAAAATACTGGTTTCTTAAATATATAGGGGTTGCGGAGCGTTCAGCTTGGCCGAACGCTCCTATGGTTGGCACTACTGAAGCGTTACAAGAATTGTACCAAGATCGATTTCGGGTGGTGTGATTGCTTGGCCTGTAATTTCTTTTACAACCGTGCCATTGAAGATGATTTGGAAATCATAGTTTCCTTGCGGAAGGACTGAGATTGTGAATAATCCTATCAGTGGATTGGCGTCCGAGGGTTCAATATCAGCAGTGGAGATTAGGAACTCTGCCTCACCAATATGGCCAGCGGCATAGACATTGATGACGGCGTCGTCAGGTATCGGTTGGGGTGTGCCACTTTGGTCTTTCACCTCAACTTTGCCGAATACTTTGGTTGCAATGTTCAAAGGCGACATTGTTAGCTTGGGTATGAGCATGAAGTTAGAGCTCCCAGGTGGGTTATTTACAAAGGACCTGCCGGCATTGAAGTCGAGGATTATGGCACACAGCTGGCCAGGCTCAACTGTGAACTCGCCAACACACTTAACACCGGTTTGCTCAACATTTCTAAGATTAACATCGTACCTGTCGGCTCCTTTTACTATCTCAGCCGAATCGAGCATAAGACGGATTTGAGTATAATGGCCACTTGAAAGTGGTGCATCGACAAGCAGGAGCGGAGGATTACCAGAAGCATGGTCTAGAAGGTTCACTTTTAGTGGTATGTCGTACGTTTTAACGTTGGTCCAGCTGCCGCCTGCCTTATGTACATCTATGCTCTTTATACTAATGTTGATCTGGTCGGCATCGAATGGGGCATCCGTCAAGGATATTTGAATATGCCCGTTTCTGCTTGATCCACCGCAACCTGTAAGGGCCCATGCACATATTGTCGCTATCCCAAAAATAATGAGAATTCTCACTGTTTTGCGTCCCATAATTAATCCTTCCTTTCTTTTTACAGCATTGCTGTCATTACTTTGTTTATACCGAAGGCAATTGCATCACAATCCTCTGGGCTAAGAAGTGGGCTAACGTTTAAGTGTATTGCCCTGCCAAGATAATCTAGTGTCTGTGGACACATATCTGGTGAATACTCGACATTTCCCTTGTAAAAAGCGCAGGTGAAGGGACATCCTTTTTGCACATCAGGGGTCTTTGATAAAATTTCAACCCAACTAGTGTAAATATGGCGGTCTGGAATACCTTGATTGTAGATTGTCCCGGCGCCAATACCTTCTTTTTGGAGTGCGGCCGCAACTTGTTTTGCTATCTCGGAGTTCGGCATAAACATAACCAAGCTAAGACCTGCCTCACCTTTTTCATCGTAAATCTTGCGAAATTCCAAACCTTTCTTAGGTTCAATTTGGCTCTTAATCCGACGCTTGTTTTCTCGCATCCGTGCAAGTAAATCTTCCAGCTTTGAAAGCTGAACGAGGGCTAGAGCACCAGCAAGCTCGCTCATGCGGAAGTTTACGCCTGGGAAGATGGCCATGCCTGTGTCTTTGCCCCAGAAGCGAACGGCAGCGTCATGATACATGCGTGCTTTGTCGTATATATCCGAATTATCAGTAACAACGACTCCGCCTTCACCCGAGGTAATAACCTTGTACATTTGCAAGCTAAAACAGCCGACATCGCCAAAAGTACCAAGCGGCTTGCCTTTGTAGCTTGCACCACACGATTGGGCTACGTCCTCAATTATTTTTATGCCATGCTTTTTTGCAATGTTTGTTATTCGGTCCATGTCGCAGGGAGTTCCACGCATATGGACTGGCATTACAGCTTTCGTGTATTTTGTAATCTTGCGTTCGAAATCATTCGGGTCGAGCGTAAGTGAACTATCAACTTCAGCGATGACTGGGATAGCTTTCGCTGCAATTACTGCAGCAGGCGACGCAACGAACGTATATGCTGGCACTATAACCTCATCGCCTGGCCCAATTCCCGCTCCCACGAGGCCTGCAATGAGAGAGCTTGTTCCTGAATTAACTGCTAAGGCATGTTTTGCGCCAATATGAGCTGAAAATCTTTCTTCAAACTCTTGCACTCTAGACTTTCGGTTCGGCGACCCGTAGTAGCGGAAGAGAATTTTTTCATCGAGCACCTCTAGAATGGCTTTCTTTTCTGCCTCTCCTATTTCCCATGCGCCTGGAAGCATTGGCGGTTCTGGAGTGGTTTTCGCAGGCGTGCCTCCTTCAATTGCCAGTTTGTTGTGCATTTCTTTTCTCCTTTTGCTCTATGTAATAATCTAGGTATGACTGAACCTTAACCCCTCGCTCATCTGCGGCTTCAAGGAGCGTGCGGATAATGGTCATGTCGGAATCCTTTAGAATGCTGGACCAGTCGTGGGAAGCGTAGCTCCAGATGAGGTTTCTCTGTGCAACGTAATCAAGACACCATAGAAGGTGGTCAGAATAGCCTTTGATGTCGTCCCAGCCGTGCATTCCGCGCCAGTAAACGTCTTGCCAGTCGTGGATTGGGATTTCCAATATATCAGGGAAGCCCTGGGCATCATACCAGAAGGGTTGAATCTCGAAAGCTACTGGTTGAAAATCAAATTGGTCACGGCCATACGTCCGCGTGAAGCGTATTCCGAGCCGATGGAGCACTTCGAGGATATCCGGGCGGTCTGCTAGCCCTCGATAATATCCCCATGGTCCGGTTAAGCCAATACATTCTTTGCCGAACTCTTGTCTTATGAGTTCTGAGGTTTTTGCAACTTCTTCTTCAATCTCCTGAAGTGATACCCCTTTGTGGACTTCGATTGTTCCATTTCTTCTATCGATACAGATGGTTTTCAAAAGCTTGTGTGAATAAGTGTGCTGCTGAAAGTCAAACATCCGATTGTTTGCAACTTTCTTTAAATAGTCAGCATTCTTTTCGATGACCAGGCCGAGTAGGAACAAAGTGCACGGATGCTTAGCGTGGACTTCCGCCACCGTATGCAAGAAATGCCTTGTAATCTCTGGTTTGCTCTCGCACTCAACATCATAACCAATAAGTAATGTTGCCATAGTCACCCGTCCTTTGAATAGAAACGAGCAAAAATGCGGTAATAGATGATTCTATAAAATAAGAAAGTTGTCCTTTTAAAGCTTAAAGCGAAGTTTTTCTAAACATACAATTGATAGCTAACCTTAGCAAAGTAGCTCAGCCCGCGATGTGGATAATTATTTGGGGGTCTCTCTGGGCGATCTAAAGGCCTCTAGAATTTGGCTGTAAAGACTGTAAAGGCCGCGGATAGTGTGAACGCGCTGAAGTCGAACCCAGCAAATTTATTCATGAACTCATATCTGCCCTCTGCGGAAAATCTTTTTCCTAGAAGCAAGCCCAGTGAAACATTTGTGGTTAGCCCAATGCCATCTTTACTCACACCCGCGGTAGGTGCATCCAGATTGCAGAAATACAATCCAGCGTTAGCGGCGGCATAGCCGCGCACATTTTCGGGCGTTCCAAATCCACGAATTAACCCTACGGTTACCGGAATAAGGGTTACGGAATTTTCGGCTGAATTGATGGTGCGCGACATCCTGTAATAACAAATATCAAATGTTGGTCGCCAGATTCTCGGTTCTGCCATAGGGAGGGGCCTTAGACCGTACCTTGTCCATTTGCTGCCGAAAATGTCTCTCACTTTCTTACTGGTTGGGTAATATGCGCCGATTGTAACAGCAAACGGAACGGACCGCCTTCTCACCTTTTCGATTTCGTATTGCGACTCGGCTGGATTGCTGGCGTCTTTTGAATTATTATCGCCAATCATTGTGGGTTTAGATGTGCCGGTGGCTGATGCGTCTGCGGGGTTTGCCGCATCTTGGGCCCGCGTTGCGTTTATAGTTGCCAGTAATATAAAAGTTAGGAGAGGAATCAGTTGTTTCATACTTCTACCTCCTGGAATGCTTTTTAGGCAAGTTTAACCAAAATGCTTTAAAATATCAAGCGAAGGTCTAATATGGGGTATTTCCTTCTAGTTTTAAGCTGGTAACCTCTTGCTGGTTTGATATTAGCAAGGTTATTACTATTTCCAACATGTCCCCAATTGGCAGTACTAGCTCTATGTGCTTGTCGGTTGCTGTTGTCCGTGTATTCCATTCACCTTCCTGTAATGCCGTTCCGTTAACTGTAACGAGTTTGACGTTGGCATCTTTTTGAATTGCTGGGTTAAAGTGAAGGCTCAAATGTCTGAAACCGGAGGTGCGGCGGATAACAGTGGAGATTAAATTCTCAGTTTTTTCAAAGCTGATATCAAAAGTATTATTCCCCGCGCGGAAGTTGCGGACTCGAACTTTATCCCATTCCTGAGGCAAGTGTGGGCCCAAGTGAATTGTTCCTTCGAGGATATTTGCATCGAGTCCTAGCATTCCTTTGGCGAGTGGCATTATTATCATTGCTTCCGACCAGCCTTGGTGTGGGCATCCACCTGCAATTCGTTCGTCGCCACAGAGTATCTCTGGGATATAACCCAAGGAGAAGTCCTTTGTAAGGTCTGCGTTTGCCTTTAGTGCACGGAGACCTTCTTCAGGCCGATGATTCTTGTAAGCCGCTAGGGACGCCCAGCCGGTTACCAACGGCCATACGGTTCCCTCGTGATATCCCCACGGATTGTAGATGTCGTCCTGGTTTGAGTTTGTTCTTGTCCCCCAAGGAGTATACATGGCAGGGCCGAAAAGCACATTGATTGCCCGTTGTGCTTTCTCGGGTTGAACAAGCCCCCAAAGGAGTGGGACTGCTGGGTTGGCGGTGGTAAGGTGGCAGAAGGTCTCGTCTGGAAGCTTGCGATCATAGATATATCCCCTTTTAGTGTTCCAGAAATCTGAGTTAAGTATTAATCGCACTTTTGAGGCGTCTGCAGCCCACCGTTCGGCATCGGAATCATTCAACATTCGGCCCATCCAGGCGGCTTGGTCAAGAGCATGTGCCCAAATTGCGACAAGATCTACCATGTTTTTCTCGCCGTAGTCGTACCATTGATGGCCTGCGGGTGGGTTGTCTATAAGTAGGTCACGGTCTATGTCCATACGGTAGCACCAATCCATGGCATATCGGATTCGGCCCCAGTTCATCTTAATGTAGTCGAGGTCGCCGGTCCAGCGGAGATAAGCAGCCATACATATGACGAAAAGTGGGGTTGAGTCGCCGGCAACGTAAGCATAGTTCTTGTCGAAGCAGAAGTCATGGGCGGCACTTAGCTCGTGGTACACCTTGCCTCGGTTTTCGCCAAAGAGAATTTGATGCTTTGCTAGGAGGTCAAGGTTGCGTCTAACTTTCTCATACTGGCCGTAAAGGCATGCGGCAAGCGATTCCCATGCTGAGTCGCGGCCGAAGTACCATCCAAAGCCTGGTCTACCGCTGTCATTTGATGTATTCCATCCTGCGACATAACCTGCACCGATTGAGGGTGTTTCCATGAAACATTTGTCGAGGCCAACCTTTGCCCACGTAAATGCTTCATTAATTTCGGCATCTGGCGTCTCAATGGTCAAGGTGGTCTCGATGAGATTGCGGTAGTATGCAGCGTTTTCAGCGGCGATTTTTGGTATGTTTTGTCCAATTCCGATGAAGGTTTCTCTAGCTTGATTGACTCCGCCTACGTCGCCTGATATGACGAGTGGCACAAACGAAGTAGGTGCTTCTTCTGCAGAAACATCGATTGCAACATAGCGGTTTTCGTCATGAATGCCAAGGCTGCATGCTTTTGCTCCTGGTGCGCCAATTAAGACGGTGTGTTCTTCTGCGCCGGAGATTATTACCCACGCCCCCGTTGCTTCATCAAGCGCGTAATCGGGCTGGCGCGCCTGCCAATCCGCTGGCCACATAAGCTTAAGGTCCGACTGGAATGAGAATATTATCTTAAGCGGCGCACCTTCCTGAATATCTAATAGAATAGCTACTCCAGGTTGCTTAATCGGAGTAATGATGATTTCTCTAATCTTGATGCCCTTGCCTTCATAATTAAAAAACGTCGCTTCGGGGGTAACATCAATTTTATTGCATAAGTCGCTTGTTTGGAACGTTTTTCCGCCTTTCTCGAATGTTAGCTTGCAATTGAAGGCATACTTGAATGGGTGTCCCCACACCTCGAAAGGTCCTGCTTCCTTGCCAAGAAGGGCGCACCTATGTCCTATTACTGCATAGAACTGCCCATGCTTGCAGGCGCGCGTCAGCGATAAGCCTGATTTGGGCAGTTCAAATTTTTGTATAGGTTGGAAGTCTATCAAAGTTCCCGGAAGGACAAAAGACGCTCCATGAGGTCGTTTTAGAGGTGTATGATAGCTAGACAAAGAGTGATTCCTCCTAAAAGTTGAAGCAGCTATTGATATGCTGGCTCAAGTTTCGATGTTCTCACTACGGCTTGTCTTGCTTGCAGAGAATGCAGCATCGAAGAGGCCGTATATATATGAGGCAAGTGTCGCAACGCCCATGAAGATTGCGGCTGGGTGCGTATTCTGAATAAGCGTCGGGATGTCACGTACCCCGCTGTATGAGTGAGATAGAAAGGCGACAGTAAAAAGAAACGCCATAAAAATTCCTAGGATAATCGAGCCTTTGAAATAGTCGCGGTTGTAGAACTGTCCGCAACCCGGCACGATCGCAAGAATCAGGGCAAAAAGAGGGCTTCTTTCGGGCTGTGCGTATTTGTGCGGATTTTCAAGCATGTCTTTTGCTAATGCCCGTTCGCGTTCCCGCTGAGCGATTTCGAGGGTTACTTTGGCAAATTTTATCTCGAGCGACTTCTTTCCCGGCGCAAGGTCGAGAGCCGACCGGTATTCGCTCAATGCTGTTTCAAGTTTGCCGCTTTCGTGGAGGATATCGGCTAGAAGTTCACGGATTGTTACGTCCTTTGGGCTGATATCGAGAGCCTTTCGGGCGGAAGTTTCGGCATCTGTCAACTGACCTCTCATACGTTGGAGGGTTGCAAGTGCAATTAACCGTTCAATCTCACGTTCTTGTTCATAGCTCAGTTCCTGCGACATAAGTTTCACCATGCCTCTCTTCTGGGCTCAGAGGTGGAGGGCTACTACTTTCAGCGCCCGTCCAAAACGACTCGAGATTGTAATATTGCCGTTCGCGTGGTGCAAAGATATGAATGATTACGTCACCATAATCCAGTAGCACCCAAACTGCTTCTTCATAACCTTCCACTCGCTTGTTTTTTATGCCTTTGTCTGCAAACTTTTCTATGATATTGTCAGCAATTGCTTTTACGTGGACGTCGGATGTGCCGGTAGCAATGAGAAAGAAGTCGGTCATGATTGTTCTGTCGCGGACATCGAGCACAACTGGGTCGACAGCCTTTTTGTCCTCAGCCGCTAATAGTGCAAGCTTTGCTTTTTTCTCCGAAGTGAGACTAGCTTTGGGTGACAATGCTTCCTCTAAGTCCCTTGAAATGCTAATGCTCGGTCCTTCCCGATGATTATCGTAAGGTCGGCTCCAACGGATTCATCTGTTTCGCGTCTGATGACGCTGATTCCCGTGACTTCGGCAACATGGCGTGCTGCCTTGTCGGTTCTCATCCGACATACTATCTCACTGGTGGTATAGTTGAAGCTGGGAGCATTGCCGACTGATGTTATCTCATAGCCGCTTTGCTTTAAACTCTCGGCAACTTTTTTTGCCACACCCTGTACTCCACTTCCGTTCAGCACCTCAATTTTTGCTGGGATTGGCGTTGTATCTTGTCTGAAGAAAAGCTTAGCCACGACCTCGGCGGTTTTTTGCGAGTCTGCAATCCAGTAACTGATTCCATTGATGTTCTGTGGTGCGCCGGGAAGTGTTTCCATCTCTACTTGACTTAGGTCCAGCTTGGATGCTAGCTTTGCCAGCGCAACTAAATCACGCGGAGTCATATCTGTTTCGACATTTTCAAGCATGGTAGAAATCAATCGGGGTAGCTTTGGCAGGTTGATTGGTGAGACTGCTTTTTTTACTAGGGCGCGAAGGAATTTCTGTTGCCGTTGGATGCGGCTGATGTCGCCTAGGGCATCGTGGCGGAAGCGCACATACTGCATTGCGTGTTCGCCGTCAAGAACCTGACGGCCTTTCTCCAGGTTTATATATAGGCCACCCCATTTGTCTATGTAGCGCATATTTTTTTCAACGTCAATTTCCACACCGCCAAGAATATCCACACATTTCTTGAACCCTTTGGTGTTTGTTTTTATGTAGTAGTCTGCCTCGATGCCGGTAAGTTGAGCAACGGCTAAGCGGGTGAGCATGGGTCCGCCAAACACATGCGCTGCGTTTATTTTTTGCATGCCTCCATATCCGTTAAGGTCTACCCTTGTATCTCGAGGAATAGAGAGAGCTGCCACTTGTTGTTTATCAAAATCAATGGAGGCAATTATGATTGAGTCAGAGAGTCCGCGTTTTGTTTCGTTTCTTTTTCCTGTATCGTCTTCGCCAATGACGAGTATGCGGACGGTTTTCTTGCCATCGAAGGGCGGCTCGATAATTTCTTTGACCTTATGCGAGAATCCACTGTGAGTGGTGTAGTAGCCAAGGAGTGTTCCTAAGCCAACTGCTGCTGCAAAGCAGAGGATAATAAGCAGAACAAGCAGTATTGGTGCTACACCACGATTATTATTTATTAAATGAGGGAGCCTGCGTGCCATTGTGCCCTCACTCCAAATACAAGCCATGCTTGCGAATATACCGCTCAACTTTCTCAGGCACCAGATATCGAATAGTTTTACCCGTAGCGATTCTTGCTCTTAGATTAGTTGCCGAGATGTCCACAGGTGCTATGGGAAGTATCTCAATGCTTTTCAAGAACTTGAGCGGCAGATGCTGCTCAAGCGCCGTTAGGTCAAAGCCAGGTCTAGGTGCTACGATGAATCGTGTCAATTCGGGAAGCCGGTCTGCTTCATGCCAGCTCTCGATTTCAAGTATTTCGTCTGCGCCCACTATAAAATATATTTCCGTTTTCTGCCCATAAATTCCTTTTATTTCGCGGATAGTATCGACTGAATATGAAGGGCCGGAACGTTCGATTTCAAGCCTGGAAGCCTCAAAATATGGGTTGGACGCCGTTCCGAGTAGCGTCATAGCGTATCTGTGCTCGGCATCGGAAACCGGATATGTGATCTTATGCGGGGGTTGGCCGGCCGGGATGAAAATCACTTTCCCCAAATTAAATTTTTCCCGCGATTCCTCTGCTATAATCAGGTGCGCCCAATGCAGAGGATCAAACGTGCCGCCCATTATGCCAATTCGAGACATATCTTTATCCTGCTTTTACAGGTTTTTGCCTGCATTAGCTTGGGGTTAGTGGGAAAAGAGCGCTATACTCCCAATGCCATATTGTCGCGATGGATTACTTCGTCGAAGTCCTTGTATCCAAGTATATCTTCGATCTCTGAGCTTTGCCGTCCCTTGATTTTTTCAATTTCACTTGCACTATAATTGACGAATCCTCGAGCAATTTGGTTTCCTTCTTCGTCTACGATTCTTACTAAGTCGCCTGTGGAGAAGCTTCCCTGCACTCCTATTATTCCGGCGGCAAGCAGGCTTTTACCTCCTTCTAGGATCATGCGTTTTGCACCTTCGTTTATAATTATCTCGCCGCGAACATGGGCTCCGAATGCAATCCATCGTTTCCGACCACTTAAGCTTGATCTCTGAGGAACGAATTTCGTACCGATTTGTTTGTCAGAAACGATATCAACGATAACGTTTGGCAGCCTCCCATCGGCAATAATCATTGCGACGCCTGATTTTGTTGCAATTTTTGCAGCTTCAATTTTTGTGCGCATGCCGCCAGTGCCGCTTCGAGCTTTGCCAGCGATTGCCCAAATATTGTCGTCAATTTTTGTAACTAGCGGGATAACTTCGGACGGCGCAGATTTTGCTGGGTCTGTCTTGCATAGTCCAGGTACATCAGAAAGCAGAATAAGCAAATCTGCCCCGAGGCTTGAAGCAACGAGAGCGGCTAGATTGTCGTTATCGCCCACCCGTATTTCATCTACCGCAACGGTGTCATTTTCATTAACTATTGGTATTACGCCATGGCGAAGGAGCGCTAGCATGGTGTTACGAGCGTTGAGATAGCGCCGCCGATCGCCAAAGTCCTCGCGGGTGAGGAGTATTTGGCCAGTAGTGAGGCCGTGCCATTCAAATATCTCGGAATACATTTGCATAAGTAGACCCTGCCCAACGGCGGCAGCAGCTTGCTTTTCAGGCATTGTCATCGGGCGCTCAGGCAACCCCATTCGCTCTATCCCGGCTCGAATTGCTCCGGACGTGACGAGCACGACGTCGATTGATTTCGATCTAAGGTTCGCAATTTGACTGGCTAGCGAAGTCAAATACGGGCGGTCTATTTTGCCTGAGTTATTTGTCAGGGTGCTTGTGCCGACTTTTATAATAACCCTTTTAGCCTTCTTGTCCACTTTAGTACCTACCGCCCTATTCTACTTCTTCTTCTTCTATGTAGTCAAACTCGATTGCCCCGATTCTGACGGTGTCGCCGTTTTCTATTCCAAGCTCCTTGAGAGTCTTCAGTACACCTAAGCGATCGAGCTTGCGGTGCAGTCGGCGAATTGCCACTTCATTATTTATGTTAGTCATTGCTACCTCACTTTCCAGGCGTTTTCCTTCGACGACAAACTCGTGGTCGCCGACTTTCTTGGCTTCCCAGCGCTTGAGATCTCTTTTTTCTGGTGCGATATGGACTATTTCATGTGTTTCAGCGGGGGTTGGCACAATTTTGTCTAATTTGCGAAGCTCTTCTGCAAGGAAGTAGATTAATTCTTGGACTCCAAAGCCGGTGGCCGCTGAGATTGCGAATGTTTTGAATCCTCTTGATTCGAATATGGGTGCAAGCTCTCTTGCTGTTTCCATGGCTCCGGTTATGTCAACTTTGTTCAATGCGACGACTTGGGGAAGCTTGGCCAATTCAGGGTTATAAAGACGAAGTTCGCGGTTTATGACGTCAAAGTCATTCAAAGGGTTTCTTCCCGTCAAGCCAGATATGTCGAGGATATGCACGAGAAGTCGAGTTCGCTCTATGTGGCGAAGGAACCTATCTCCGAGTCCTGCTCCCGCATGAGCACCTTCAATCAGTCCGGGAATGTCCGCCATGACGAAAGAGTTTTCTTCATCAACGCGCACAACGCCAAGGTTTGGCGTAAGGGTAGTGAAGGGATAATTTGCAATTTTGGGCTTGGCTGCCGAGACTTTTGCTATTAGCGTGGATTTGCCAACATTTGGGAAACCAATCAGTCCGACATCTGCAAGTAGTTTGAGTTCGAGCCGAAGATTTCGTTCCTCTCCTGGTTCTCCGGGCTCGGCAAATCTTGGCGTACGCTGTGTAGGTGTGGCAAATCGTGCATTTCCACGGCCGCCTCGTCCTCCTCGCGCAATGATAAACATTTGGCCTTCTGTGTCCAGGTCAACTAGTAGTTCGCCAGAGTCGGCATCGTAGATCTGGGTTCCAACTGGCAGGTGAATATAAAGATCCTCGCCGTCTTTCCCAGTCATGTTATTAGGCCCGCCGTCGCCGCCTCTGGGTGCCTTGTAATTTCGCTTGTAATGGAAGTCAATTAGGGTTGTGAGCCGGCCATCTGCGACTAGGATAACATTGCCACCTCTGCCGCCGTCGCCGCCTGCAGGACCACCTCGAGGCACAAACTTTTCACGGCGGAAGGCAACCATGCCGTCGCCGCCGTCGCCGGCTTTTACGCTTATTGTTGCTTCGTCAACAAACATTGCTGCCCTCCTTGCGAAGGCGCCATAATAAAACGACTCGATCATCGGAACGATAATCGAGTCGCAAGAACTTTGTATAGAAGAATATTATTCCTCCCATGATCTGACGGGAGAAATAATATTGCTCCTGCTTTTCTACGCTACGGAAGGATATATGCTTACTTTGCGCGTCTTCTTGCCTTCGAATTTCACGTAGCCATCCACCAGGGCGAATAGGGTGTCATCCCCACCGCGACCGACGTTCAAGCCGGGATGGATCTTTGTGCCACGCTGCCGAATAAGAATGCTTCCAGCTTTTACATATTCTCCAGCAAACTCTTTGACGCCCAGCCTCTTCGACTTGCTGTCTCGTCCGTTCCGTGAGCTACCTACTCCTTTTTTATGCGCCAATTCTTTTCACCTCCAAACGGGCCGTGGGCAAGTCTATTCGGCTGTCTCGCCTGCTTCCTCAGCCTTTGGGGCTTCGGGTGCCTCGGCCTTACGTGTTGTTCTAGTTTTGTATTCGATTTTCTCGATTGAAACTTCTGTAAATGGTTGCCTGTGACCAAATCTTCGGCGTTCGCGCTTCTTGGGTTTATACGTAAACCCAATTATTTTTTTTCCAAGTCCATGGCGTAAGACTCTCCCAATCACCTTCGCACCGGATACAATCGGTGTTCCGATGATTTGGGCCTTATCTGTATTGACGAAAAGAATATCGTCAAATACCACTTCCTCGCCAACCGGTACATCCAGCTTCTCTACTTTGATAGTTTCGTTTTCGTGAACGGTGTATTGCTTTCCGCCCGTTTTCAAAACTGCGTACATCTGTAGGTCCCCTCTTAGTAAAGGATGCCAACGCCGTTTAAAGTTCTGGCAAGCCTGGATATAATACCACGCCGAGGCTGACTTGTCAATATTAAGGAAACGTTTATTTTTCTTTAGAAGCAAGCGCTAAAATTTATTGATGATATATCGGTGATTGCTATTTTATTTTGTCTTCTTGCTGTTTGCCTTCTTCTCTAAAGTTGTGAAAAATTCATTCATGCGTTTCACACGTTCGGCGGCACGCTCATCGCCTTTTGGTACCTTGGAATAGAATGGATTGAAGTCTTTCATTGCATTCAGATTGGGCCTTCGTCTTTCAGCGTTTTGTGGCGGCCTGCGTTGTTGTTCGCCGGGGCCACCCGGGGGTCCACCGGGGCTACGGCGCTGTTCAAACTTTGGCTTGATACGCGCCATGGCGTTTAGTTGTGCCGCTGTGAAGATTGGTTTGAGATCTTTCAAAGCCTTTTTTGCTTCATCTTGCGTTAGCTTTGGCTTGGAACGGAGTGGTTTCAAGACGGCTAGAACCTTCTTCGCCTGTTCAGGCGTCAAGGTGTATTTCTTGTCTTTGTTTATCTCTCCAATGTGCCGAACCATCTGCATTAGCTGGAACGTATATTTGTGTTTTTCCCGAAATGCCTGGAATTGGTTTGCGCCAGAGGGCTGTTGCTGGGCCCAAACCACGACTGCAGTGAACACCACGAGCAAGCAAATTCCAATAAGTACTATGAATCTCCTCATTTTTCCTCTCCTTTCTTAGGTTGAATGACTGATTTGCGTTGGTGTTTGAGTTGTCTAACAACGTAATTAGCTATTCATATCTCAATGCATCTATCGGCTTAAGCGAAGATGCTTTTTGTGCAGGGTAGATGCCAAAAAATATCCCTACTGCGGCTGAGAATCCAAATGCTAGTATAATTGAAGGCATAGAAATCAGTGTATCCCAGCCTGCCATTTTCCCAAGTAACTTTGCCCCTCCTATTCCAGCTAGAATACCTATGAACCCTCCGAAAACTGACAAAACCATGGATTCTATGAGGAATTGGAGGAGAATATCACGTCCCTTTGCCCCCACGGCTTTGCGGATTCCAATTTCGCGGGTACGTTCTGTAACTGAAACAAGCATTATGTTCATTATGCCGATGCCGCCCACCAGCAGGGATACTGCAGCTATACCTGCAAGAAGCATGGTAAACGTGCGGCTTGTTTGTTCGGCGGTTTCCAAAAATTCGGCTTGGTTGCGAATCATAAAGTCCGATTCGCTGGCAGGCCCAATCTTATGTCTTTTCCTGAGTAGTTCTTCTATTTGGGTAGATGCCTCTGTCATCCTGTCTAAACTTTTCGCCTGGACACTGATTGACCTAATAAAATCAACTCCGAAAACGCGCTTCATCGCAGTCGTCAAAGGAATGAATATGACATCATCTTGGTCCATCCAGCCTCCAGTGCCTTTTGCTGCGGTGATGCCGATTATCTTGAAGTTTATACCGTTTATTCGCACTATCTTATTCAAAGCCGAGTTTTGCCCGAACAAGTTGTAAGCGGCTGTGGGGCCAATGACGCCGACCCTTCGCATTGAGCGTAAATCTTTTTCGGTGAAAAACCGCCCTTTTTCTAATCTATAGTTACGGATAGATGGGTAATCTGGGGTTGTGCCGATAATGGAGGTCATGGTGTTCATGTTTTTGTATTTTACCTGGGCTTGCATTCGAAGTTCGGGTGCTATCTTGTCGACGGCTGGGCAGCTTTTTTCAATTGCAAGAGCGTCGTCATAGGTAAGCGTTTGCACGGAGCCCATGCCGCCTCTAACCATCCCGAACCTAGCTTGTCCGGATATCACCGTTAGGACGTTGGTACCCATGGATTGAATCATGCTCATGGTTCTCTGGCGCGCACCTTGGCCGATTGCAATCATTGCGATGACAGCGGCTACGCCGATAATCACCCCGAGCATTGTCAGCCCCGAGCGCACCTTATTTGCTGACAGTCCATCGAGCGCAACCTTTATGCTTTCTGAAAGGTTCATTCCTCTACCTCCGGAGGCATTGAGGCAAGTATCTCGCGAGCGTCACGCTGCTTGTCAACTTTTTCATCGCTCACTATCCTGCCATCTCTGAACCTAATTATTCTTTTTGTATGCATCGCGACATCTAGCTCGTGCGTGACAATTAAAACGGTTTTGCCCTCTCGGTTGAGTTCTTGCAAAATCGCTAATATCTCTTCTCCTGTGCGAGTGTCGAGGTTCCCTGTGGGTTCATCGCCGAGAATAATCGCTGGGTTGTTGACCAATGCACGTGCGATTGCTACTCTTTGCTGCTGACCACCAGAAAGTTCGTTTGGTTTATGGTTGGCGCGGTCTCTTAAGCCAACGCGTTCGAGCGCCCGAAGTGCGCGTTCACGTCTGTCGCGGGTGCCGTTATAAAGCAGGGGTAGCTCAACTTGGTTAACCGCAGGCATTCTGGGAAGCAAGTTGAACGATTGAAAGACGAAGCCAATCCGCGTATTTCGAATATTGGCAAGTTCGTCACTTGTCAGGCGGCTGACGTCGGCTCTGTCCAAATAATACGAACCGCTATCCGGAGTGTCCAGGCAGCCTATTATATTCATGAATGTGGATTTGCCTGAGCCCGAGGGCCCCATTATTGCCACGAACTCGCCGGTCTCGACCCTGAGTGAGATTCCACGGAGGGCATGAACGCAAGTGTTGCCCAACCGATAGTCTTTGCTGAGATTGCTTACTTCTATCATATCGGTAGCCTTGTTTAGCGCAGTCGTCCTCCGCCAAAACCCATTGGTCCTCCAAACCTGCCTCTGCTTCCTCCTCCTGTCTGCTGAGCAGTTGCCTGTCGTTCGATTATGGAGGTCACGACTTCTTCACCTTCCTTTAGCCCGGAGACAATTTCGGTTAATTCATCGCCGGCTATGCCTATTTCAACCTTGCGCTCGGTCTGTTTTCCATTTTTAATGACGGTGACAGTGTACTTACCGTCTTGGTCTTTCACAGCTTCTGTTGGAACAACTAGTACGTTCTCTTTTCGCTCGACTATGAACTCACAAGTAGCATTCATACCGGGCTTTAGGCGTGCGTCGGGATTTTCTATCTCAACGGTCACAGGTATGGTGGTTACATTTTGCTCAACTACAGTCTGAGGGTCTATCTTTGTTACCTTCCCCTCAAACAGTTCATCAGGGTAGGCATCAAGCGTTATGTCTACTGTTTGTCCTACCTCTACTTGGGCGATATCGGTTTCATCAACCGAGGCTAGCACAAACATTCGGCTGCAGTCACCAAGCTGAACTATGCTCGTGCCCTGACCTGTTCCTGCGAACGAAGAACGTCCTGAGGTTATAATCGTGCCCACCTCAACGTATTTTTTCAAGATGATGCCATCCCTTGGTGCTCTGATTACCGTATAGTCGAGTTGGGTCTGGGCGTTCTTAACCTGTGCCTTGCTTCGAATGACTTGGGCTTCGGCGGCGTGGATATCACCTGCCCTTATGGGAACTTGGCGTTGGTTTGCCTTTGCCGCGGCAAGAGCTGCTTCTGCTTGTTTAAGTGCAGAGCGTGCTGCTATAACTTCCTTTCGTCTAATTTCATCTTGAATTGCACTTGCCTTTGCATTCTCCAGAGCCGCATGGGCTTGCTCCACTCGCGCCTCAGCAGCTTTCAATTCGGCATCATATTCTTCCTTGAGGGTATTCATTCGCTCGCTTGCTGAATCAAACTGTGCTTTTGCGGTTTCATATTCAAGCCTTGCAGATTCGAGCTGATTTTGAGAAATGAACCCCTTTGAATAAAGTGTTTCCTGGCGGTCCAGATTGCGCTTGGCTTTGTCTAGCGACGCTTTGGCTTGGTCGTAAGATGCTTTGGCTTGGGCAGTGCCTTGGGGAATACCAGCCGCTTTCAATTGCCGCAGCGACTCCACTGCGGACTTGTAGTTTGCCTCGGCTTGCTGGATGGCAGATTTGGTAATGGCAGGCTGAGCTTTTGCCTGTGCTTCCGCCTGGGCTAGCCGCGCCTTCGCTGCTAGGTATGCCTCCTCCGCCTGCTTGATCTGCGATGAGTTTTGTTCTATTTGTAGGAGCAAGGATTCTCTTGACTGTGAAAGGCGGGCTTTTGCGGCAGCGAGGTCGGCTTCGGCCTGGTCTAGGGCAGTAAGGCTGTCGGTTGGGTCAATCTTAGCTATCAGTTGACCTTTGCGCACGAAGCTGCCGACATCAACAGCTAGGACGTCCACGCGACCGGCTGCATTTGATTTTACATCAACTGTCGTTAGCGGTTGCAAAATGCCACTGGCGGAAACCGAGCTAACGACCGTGCCCCTTTCCACCCGCGCAGTTTCGATTATTGGTTTGTTCGCCTGGGCGGCTCGGATCTTTCCAACTACAACCCAGGTGACAATCGACAACATTGCTAATCCTGCAATGGTTATTTTTGAATGACGCTTCACTCTAATAACTCCTTTTCCCCATAGCTTTTTCGAGTTGCGCATGCGCAATGTAGCAGTCATAAAGAGCCTGAGCATTGCTGGCTAAGGCATCCGCATAGGAAATCTGAGCGCTAACTATTTCAAGCGGAATGGCAAGGCCTTGGTTGTATTTTTCACGTGCTACCTCAAGATTTGTACGTGCGAGCTCGACGTTGGCTTTGCTTGCTGCCAGCCGCTCGAGAGCATTGGTTAGGTTGAGGTGTGCTTCCTCAACCTCGGTCGCAATGTCTTTATTTAACTGTTCATAGGTTAGCCTTAAAGATTCGACTCTTGCCTTGTAGGTTTCAACAGCGGCCCTTGCTGCGCCGCCGTCGAATACGTTCAAACTTAATCGGGCGCCGATAGACCATTGACTGTCATATCCTCCGCCAGCCAGTCCGCGGTCATAGTTTAAGTTTGCGCTTGGAACAGGCAACAACTGCTGCTTTGCAAGCGAGAGCGCCGCCTTAGCTGAGTCTATCTGTGCGTTCGAGCGTGCTATCTCTGGGTGGTCTTTGAGCGCACGTGCCAGACATTCTTCCAGCGGTGGGATGTCGAAATCGGGCGCCTCAACTTCTGCCAACTGGAGCTCTGGGCCTTTTCCTAAACCCATAACATTTCTGAGGGTGTTAGCCGCAATTCGTGCGTTATTATCCGCTTGGAGCTTGCTCAGCTTTGCATTTGCGACCTGCACCTCCACCGGATACAAATCCACGCGTGCGGCATCTCCGGCTTCAATCCTAGCTTGAATCATCTCTCGCTGCTGTTCTGCTTCCTTGACCGCTTGATTGGCAATGTCTGCAAGACGTTTTGTTAGCAGGGCGGTGAAGTATGCTTGTGTAACTGCAAGCACCCGTTCTTGTTTGACCATTTCCATCTCGGCCTCGGCAACTTGTTCTTGAGCGATTGCTTGCCGGACTGCGGTTCTGGTACGTCCGCCGTCGAAGAATGTTTGGGTGATGCTGAGCGTTGTTTGGTTGTTTGTAAATGTACCTATGCGCCTTAATCCTGTGCCTACTTGACCGCCCTCATATCCCGATTTTGAGTAATCGGTGCCTAAAGTAATGTCGGGTAGATATCCTGCTTTAGCCTGCTTTAACCCCGCTTTGCTTGCTTCTACGTCCTTTTCGGCCGTCAAGACGCTGCTGTGGTTCTGCAAGGCTATGTTTATACATTCTTTAAGTGTTAAAGGTCGATCTAGCGGTATGTTCTCGGAGTGATTCACGGCAGTCAAGGTCGCTTGGCTGGCAGTAATTAGTAGAATAATTGGACAAACAATTCTAAGGAATCTCATATGCAAAGTTGCCTTTCCAATGTGCATTCTTCCCAAGTTATAGAAGGTGGAGATGTCGCCTGATATTAGACGCTTTTTTTCTTTCCTTCGTCTACAATGAGTCGCAGCATCTCCATAGCTTGGATGATGGTGGTCTGCTCCTCAGGCAAGAGTTTACTCAGCAGTTCGGCTATTCGCTTTTGTGCTCCGCGTGCGGCGGAGTCGAACGCGGCCTTACCATTATGTGTAAGCCTCAACGCGATGCGCCGGCGATCACTGGATGAGTTTTCTCGCGCTACATATTTTCGCGCGACAAGTCCATCTACCATCCTAGACATGGTTGGCAATGTAAGGCCAGTGTGCTCAGCTAAATCGGATAGTGAGGCGTCTTCATGATGCCGCAGATAGGCAAGTACGCGGAATTGGGGCACTGACAATTCCGCAGGCTTGCGCTTGCGAATTTCAGAGCGTATCAGGCGCATAACTTGGGGAATTATGTCTAGCACTAGGCCTGCACACTGATAATGGTTAGTTTGCTTTTCTAATAATTGCATATTCTAAGTATATTTTGTGCGATAGTGTTTGTCAACGTGAAGGTGGCAAAATTTTGGGAAAATAATCATTTGTGGAGTGGGATTGCAAGGCATAGCGCAGTTTGAGTAGGTGTAGTTTTGGGATTATTATAAAAAGCCCAGGGATTTTGCCCTGGGCTTTTTGAATGCCAGTTGCTAAGCAACATTGGACTTCACTCTAGGATTGGGATTTCTCCAAGTCGCTGCTATGCGCGGTCTTGACCGTGCCTACGACTTCTCCTTCTCCGTATGACCTGCCAATGGATGTAAGGCGTGCTTTTACTCTCTGGCCAATGTATTTTCCGCCATTTACTAGGTCGAGCATGTATCCGTCTGCCCACGCTGCTGATCTTGGGAGGCTGATAAATGGATTTCTTACTACCTCACACTCTAAAATTTCCGAGCGCTTGAAGTGGAGCACTTGGCTTTCTATCTCGTGGACGTCGCTGGCGACAATCTCGTATTTCTCGATGTGAAGGTTTTCATTTGCTCGGACGTAAACCGGACGGCCAATACGCTGTTCAATGGATTGGATTGTTTCGCCGCGCGCTCCTATGAGATAAGCTGCCACCTCAGGGTGAACCGTTACTAAGAAGGCCTCCTCATCTTCGTGGACAGCACGATCTCTGAGCTCGCGTTCAACTTGAATGCTTACGGATTCAGGCGATAGAATTTCTCCTCGGCCCTGGCAGTAAGGACATGGTTCGTTTACAAGTTCAGAGATTGTTTCTCCTGTGCGCTTTCGTGTCATTTCCACAAGTCCCAGCGGGCTTATGTGAGAAATCTTCGTGCGTGTTCTGTCTTTTTTTAGCGCTTTTTCTAAACTTTGAACCACGTGGTTCCGGTCGCGCACGCTCGCCATGTCGATAAAGTCAATGATGATGATGCCGCCGATATCGCGCAGTCTTATCTGCCTTGCAATCTCTGCGGCGGCTTCGAGATTCGTCTTCAGAATCGTATCTGACAAGCTAGTGCTACCGATAAACTTTCCAGTGTTGACGTCGATTGTTGTAAGCGCTTCAGTTTCGTCAATTGTTATGTGCCCGCCAGATTTTAGCCAAACTTTGCGCTTTAAAAGGCGTTCGATTTCGTTCTCGATGCTGAAGTGCTCGAATATTGGTTCCGGTTCGTCATAAAGTTGGAGCCTTGACTTTAATCTGGGCGAGATTAGCTGAATCCATTCGAGGCATTTTTCATATTCCACAGGGGAGTCTATGAACATCCTTTGGACATCGGAGCTGAAGACGTCTCTAATTGTTTTGTAAATCAAGCTCAAATCCTGGTGAATCAAGCCGGGGGCGGGCGTAACTTTTGCTTTTTCTTGGATTTGTCCCCACATTCGAAGGAGGAATTCCAAATCGTTTTGCAGTTCCCTCTCACCTCTGCCCTCAGCTTCGGTCCGCACGATTATGCCAAAGCCCATAGGCCTGATTTTTTCGGCAATTTTCTTCAATCTTTCTCGTTCGGCGGTATCGTCTATCTTTCGAGAAATGCCGATATTGTCTGCCTCGGGCATCAAAACTAGATAGCGACCGGGCAGGGATATGCGCGTTGAGACTCTTGCTCCTTTCGTGCCGCAAGGGCCTTTGACCACCTGGACTAGGACCTCCTGGCCAACTTTGAGAAGATCTTTTATGCTTACCCATTTCTCGGCCTCTTTCTTTGCCATTGGGAATTCTTCTCCGGCTTCAGGAAGGACGTCGCCCGCATAGAGAAATGCGTTGCGCTCAAGGCCTATATCAACGAACGCTGCGTCCATGCCAGGGAGGACATTTGCTACCTTAGCTTTGTATATGCTTCCAGAAACTTGTTCTTCGCGTTCGATGTGGAGCTCGACGAGTTTGCCACCATCAATGAGTGCTACTCGCGTTTCGCGTGAGTCCACGTTAACAATAATCTCCTTAGCCACTGTTTCTCACCTCCTTTCATCTTCGGTTGTTTGTTTTATCCTGTGGATGCGTTTTGCTTCTAGGCTGGGGAAGAAAAGGCGAGCCGCTTCCAAAAAGTCACGCGGGCCTGCTCCCCCCGAACCGTTTGTTTTAAGTGTGACTTCGAACTCGATAAGTTTTTGTGAACATTCTATCACATTCACAGAAAGGATGTATGGACGTATATCTATTTCCTTACTCTTATCGGCTCGGATGCGAGAAATTCTAAGTTCTGAGCAAGAGAGCATTTTTTCAAGCAATTTTTTTGCTACGGCCGAGTCTAAAGCTTCCTGGCATTCGGCAGTGATTCGAAAGACGGAAACATTTAGCCCAGCAAGCAGGGACTTTGCTTCCTTTTGCACTTGTTCTACTGAAAATATCTGCAGTCCTGGGGGAAGCTGGGAGTTCAGCTTCTCCTGGATTTCCTTAACTGATTCTGGGCAGGTGAGTTCAATGATGATTCTTTCGTCGTCGCTGGTAGTGCCGACGCCTATTGCGGTTCCAAATGACATTCTAGGGCGTGGGTTAAATCCAGCTGTGTAAGCTAAATGAATTCTCGCTCTTCGCAAAGCTTTCTCAAAGGTTCTGAGCATGTCGAGATGCCCTAGGTATTTGACGCTTTCACCCTTACGTAGTTGGAGCATGACAAGATGGCGGGACAGCGGTGTATGTTGGGAAATTGTTGGCTGCTGCTCGGCGTCCATCATTTGAAGTTTGTCGTTCGGCAGTTCCTCATGCTCTTGTTTCGTGTTTTGCGAGGCAGGACATCCCCCGCTGATTAGGGCCACTCCGCACCCAGCACAGCCTTCCTCGCGGCAATCGGGTGTGACGATTCCTCTATTGGCACGTTTATCTTCGTTGATTAGGAATTGCTTGCTAATCCCGCAGTCAATGTGATCCCAAGGAAGCGGCTCGGAATAGTCCCTAGGCCGATTTGCATAGGATGCTGGGGTTATGCCAGCAGCAGAGAATGCGCTTAGCCACTTTTCATAGTCAAAATACTCATCCCAGGCGTCAAACTTGCATCCATTTTTCCAAGCATGGTAGATGGCTTCCCCAACTTTCCTGTCACCTCGGGAGAGAATTCCCTCAAGAGCACTGATTCGAGCGTCGTGCCAACTGAGTTGAATGGCTTTATCTTTAATTGCACTTCGGAGAAGCGACTGCTTCCGTTGTAGCTCTTCGACCGTATCTTGCGGCCGCCACTGAAATGGCGTGTGCGGTTTCGGCACGAAGGATGAGACGCTCACGTTTACTGTCGGTCGAATTCTCATCTTTTTGGCGACCTGGGAAACCTTTTCGGCTAACTGTGCAATTCCTAGAACATCTTCATCAGTTTCTGTAGGGAGGCCTATCATAAAATATAGCTTGATGGTTCGCCAGCCATACCTAAAAGCTGCCTCCACAGCGCTGAGAAGATCTTCCTCTGTAACGTTCTTGTTGATTACATCCCTAAGCCGTTGCGTGCCAGCTTCTGGTGCGAGCGTTAACCCTGACTTCCGCACCTTCTGAATCTCCGATGCCAGCTCGACGCACGAAGCATCGGCTCTAATTGAAGGGAGTGAGACTCCAATTTTTTCGGGTTCATACTTTTCGATTAGTTTGTGAACTAGACCTTCGATGCCGGTGTAGTCTGCAGTAGAGAGGGACAGCAGACCTATTTCATCGTAGCCGGCGTGGGCATTCAAACACTCTGCCAGCTTGAGGATTCTTTCTTGGGGCCGCTCTCTAACAGGCCGGTAGATCATCCCAGCTTGGCAGAACCGACAGCCGCGAGAGCATCCGCGCATAACCTCGATTGGCAGGCGGTCGTGTACTGTTTCGATGAATGGAATTATGGGACGCTCAAGATATTCTGCGGTATCGAGGTCTTTAACAAGCCGCTTCCTGACCGGGTGTTGTCCAAGAGCTGGCACATACACACCAGAAATTTCTGCAAGCTTCTCAAGCAGTGCTTTTCTGGTGAGTGAGCGATTAAGCTTGAATACCTCGACTAGCTCGTGGATGATTTCCTCTCCCTCCCCGATTACGAAAGCATCCACAAACTCCGCCATAGGTTCGGGATTACACGCACAGCATCCACCTGCGATTATAAGAGGGTGGCTTTCGTTTCGCTCTGCAGAGCGAATTGGTATTCCAATTAGGTCGAGCATATTTAAAACATTAGTATATGTGAGCTCATAGCTGAGGGAGAAACCGATGATATCGAATTCGCAAGCCGGCGTATGGCTTTCTAGAGTAAAGAGAGGAAGCCTGCATCTTCTCATTTCCGCTTCCATATCAGGCCAAGGTGCAAATATGCGCTCGGCAGCAGTATCGTGCCTCCGGTTTAGGATCTCATATATTATCCTCAAACCGAGGTTCGACATCCCTATTTCGTAGACATCGGGAAAGGCTAGCGCAAATTTAACGTCCACGCTGTTTAAGTCTTTAATTACAGCGTTAAATTCGCCGCCAATATATCTTGCAGGTTTTGCTACTTTCGATAACACATTATCCAGCAGTTCGAGCATGTCTCATCAGCGCCTAGGAAGCAGGCAAGAAAAAAGCTGGCACCCCCGATATTTCGGGAGGCCAGCACGCACAGGATTGCTCCGGTTTTAAAATACTACCATAAAATAATGGAAATGTCAATTTTAATTAATTGACATGGCATCTTTTGGAAAGTAAAATATCTGGAGAGACATCGGCCGTTGGCTAGAAGACAAGGCGGTGTTTAGGTATTGAGATTTATGATTATTTTGGCGGTCGTAATGACCGCGGTACTACAAGCGGAGGTAGCAGCTTTGGGTAGCGACGCTAAGAACGCCAGGGCGGAAGCCAGGGCAATATGGGTAGTTCGGTTTGACACAACCTCACCGGAAAAGATTCGAAATGCAGTTTCCTATGCAAAGAAAAACAACATTAACGTACTAATCGTACAGGTTCGGGGTCGAGGAGACGCATTCTACAAGTCTCGCTATGAGCCCCGAGCGGAAGCTCTTGAGGGGCAACCTGAGGATTTTGACCCACTTCAAATGTACATCGAGGAATGCCGCAAGGCTGGCATTCAAATTCATGCTTGGTTGAATACTCACTACACTTGGAGCTCGAGTACGCCGCCAAAATCGCCAGAACACATCGTAAACAAGCATCCTGAGTGGTTGATGAGAAATGCGGAAAATAAGATTACCCTTGGGCCTGCTGGACAAGCTGAGGGAGCATATACGTGCCCGAGCAATCCAGAAGTCAAGGAGCATATACGCAACTGCTTTCTCGATGTGGTAGAAAACTACGACGTAGACGGCATCAATTTTGACTATGTGCGCTATCCAAGTGGGGATTATTGCTACTGCGATGGTTGTCTAAGCCGGTTCAAAGAATGGATGGACAAGGAACTTCCCGCCGATAAGATTGAAGCGCTCTCGTCGATGAAGGATAGATTGGCATATGTGCAGGCGTTCCCAAAAAAGTGGGATGATTTCAGGCGCAAGCAAATCACTGATTTGGTTGGCCAAATTTATCGTAGGGCACACGAGATTAAGCCTAATATTATAGTCTCCGCTGACGTATTTCCCGATTACGTTGATGCATTCAACAACCGCTTCCAAGATTGGAAACTTTGGATGAAAATGGGCATAATGGATCTACTTTGCCCGATGAACTACACGCCGAATTTCGACAGCTGGGTTAAATACGCAAAGGATGCCGTGGAAAATGCTAGCGGTCGGCATGTATATTTGGGCATTGGCGCATGGCAGACCGATGTTGAGGGGTCAATCCAAAGAATATTGAAAGCCAGGGAACTTGGCGCACAAGGAGTTAGCTTTTTTGCTTATAGTTCGGTTACAAAGGACGGCACGGACGACGAATATCTTGCAAAGATTAAAGACACGGTTTACCAAGAACCGGCGCAAGTTCCAGTAATAGAATGGCTTATACAAAAATGACTTTAGATTTTGCTAATCCTGCTGGTATTGGCCTCGACACCCAGAGATTGGAAGCTGCTAAGGAGCTGCTTTTTCGGGGGCTTGAAAACGGAGAGTATACTTGCGCCGTATGGCTTGTAGCTCGGCATGGAAAAGTTGCAGTGTGGGAGGCAATAGGGCGCCTGGGGGATGAAGAAAATGACCCACCTGCTAAACCTGACTCCATTTTCGATATGGCATCGGTGACTAAGCCAGTCGCCACTGCTACCTCTTTGATGATACTTGTGGAACGCGGAGCACTGCATTTAAACCAACCGGTCACTGACTTCTTCCCGAACAGAAAGCTCCCACACCTTTCGGGTGTTACCGTCAAACATCTGGCGACCCACACCTCGGGTCTTCCGGCATGGCGTGATCTTTTTTCGGAGGACGGGACACGTGAGGGAGCGATTGAAAGGCTTCTGCAAACCCCTCTTGAAAACCAGCCTGGGAAGAAGCATGTCTATAGCTGTTTGGGCTATATCACTCTGGGTTTGGTAATAGAGCAGGCGGCGGGTATGCCTTTGAAGGAGTTTGCTCGCAAAAATATTTTTGAGCCTCTTGGAATGGTAGATAGCTGTTTTAATCCGCCAGCTGAAAAGTCGGGTCGTATTGCTCGGACCGCAAATAGTCGGGGACGTGACCGAGTCCTCTGCGGCGAAGTCCACGATGAGAATGCACATGCGATGCAGGGGAACAGTGGGAATGCGGGGCTGTTTTCAACGGCTTCTGATATCGCCACTTATGCCCAGATGCTCATCAACGGTGGTTGGGTTCGGCAATCGGACAAGCAGGAAGAGGCAAGGATACTATGCCCTCTGAGTGTGCGGAAGATGTTGACTAATCAAATTAACCCCGAAATTAGTGGGCAGTCAATTGGATTCTTTACGCCGCCGAACGAGATGACTCCATGCGGAGATTTGTTCTCTGAGCGTTGTGCAGGGCATACAGGATTCACAGGAACGTCGCTCCTGATAGATCCAGAGTATGATATGTTTGTCATCCTTCTAACGAATAGGGTCTATAAGAAGCGTGAGGCTCCTGACTTTCTGCGCCGGAGGCGCTTGTTCCATAATATTATCGCCTCGGCGGTTCGATGATTACATTATCTGCATCGGCATGACGACATAGATATAATCTTCCTTGCCCACTTGTCGTAAGAGGCCCGGTTCAAGCGGTCCATTTAACTCAAAGCTGACACCTTCAGTGTCGAGCGCACTGAGGAAATCTATTAGATATTTCGCATTGAAAGCGATTTCGATATCATCGCCTTCTTTCACAATTTCGATTTCCTCGTATGCTTTTCCCACGTCGCCGCTTTCTGCTGTGACCATTAGCTTGTCGCCTTCTGTCTTGAGAATCACACGGTTGGCATTCTCGCGTGCTACTATGGATGCGCGGCGTATGCGGCTGAGGAGACCTTCAGCTGGCATGGTAAGTTTTCTTTGGCACGCCGTTGGTATAACGCGTTCGTAATTCGGAAACTGCCCCTCTATAAGCCTGGATACCATAGTGACATCGCCAACTGTGAACTTAATTTGGCTTTCTGAGATGGCAACCTTCACTGGAGTGTCTTCTTCCCCAAGCATTCGGCCAAGCTCATTTAGCGCCCGGCCCGGAATAATGCAGCTTGTTTCCCCTTTTGCATTTGCCACGGGTGATGTGCGGATTGCTAGTCTATGACTATCGGTAGCAGCTAGGCGAATTTCATCACCCTTAAGCACGAGCAGAACGCCGGTCAATATTGCTCGTGATTCATCAGGCGAGACGGCGAATATCGTTTGTTTTATCATGTTGCGCAGGGCTGCTTGTGTAATCTCAAAACTTTGGTCGTCGGGCACGTCAGGAAGGGCGGGGAACTCCTCAGGTGGAAGGCCCAATATTGTGTAGTCGGACTTTTCGCACTTCAGGTTTACTGAATTGTTTTCGTCAACAGATAGAACCACATCCAAGTCAGGCAGGGTGGCGAGAACTTCCGCCAGCACTCTTGCAGGGACCGTGAGGGCTCCTTCTGTTTCGATGGTCGCTGGAATAACAGATTGCATACCAAGTTCAAGGTCGAAAGCAACGAGCCGCAGGTGGCCATCCTCGCTTTTAATCAGAACATTGTTTAAGATTGGGAGCGCACTACGCCCAGCTATTGCCCTGCTTACGGTCTGAACACCCTCGTAGAAGTCCTTTCTGGCGCAAATCGCTTTCATGCGTTTCCCCTCCGCGTGAAGATTGCTTTAGTCTGGCCAAACCGTCTCTTTTTCGGCCACAAGCCACATCAGTATATCACAAGTGTATCGAGGAGGCAATACTAAGTTTCTATGTTACCGCTAGCCAGTTGAACAATCCAGTGTTGCAAGTTGTTTAAATGTTGCTACTTGGCAATCGGGATACTGTGCCGGCGTTGGCGCGTGGTGAAGCATTCTGGTGGCGTTTGCTTTGAAGCGCGGATAGTTGCATTGCTACTTAATTAGTACTCGGGCGGGAGTTCTTTCAACTGAGCATAAGAGAACACTGGCCCGTCAACGCAAACATATTTAGGGCCGATATTGCATCGTCCACACTTGCCGATGCCACATTTCATCTTCATCTCAAGCGTTGTCCAGATTTGGTTGTCTTCAAACCCAAGTTCTTTGAGGTTTTGCAAGGTGAACTTGATCATAATCGGTGGCCCGCAAGTTATGGCAATGGCATTCTTCGGAGATGGCTTAAGGTCCATGACATATGCTGGCACAAAACCGACATTCTTGTTCCATCTTTCCTCTTCCTTGTCGATTGTAAGGAAGAGCTCGGTATTAGGTGAATTCTGCCATTCGTCAAACTCGTATGTGAAGCAAAGGTCGCCCGATGATCTTGCGCCATAAATAATGTTTACTTTGCCGTAATCTTTGCGGTTGTCGAGGCAAAAATTCAAGAGCGAACGGAGGGGAGCCATACCAATTCCACCCCCAATAAACCAAAGGTCTTTGCCCTTGAACTCCTCATATGGAAACCAATTGCCAAGCGGCGCACGGATGCCGATGGTTGCTCCTTCATCAATTTCATGGAGCGCAGAGGTTACGCTCCCAATTTTCTTTACGGAAAACTCGACGAACCCCTTTCGTGTTGGCGATGAGGTTAGGCAAAATGGCGCCTCGCCGACTCCAAAAACAGAGACCTCTTGGAACTGGCCGGGCTCATAGGTAAAGCTCTCACGGAGCTCCTCGTCCTTAAAGACTGCCCGAAAAGTTTTAGTATCCCAGGTCTCGGTGATTATCTTTTCAATTGTCGCCAGTTTTGGAATATAAGGGTTTTCGATTCTCATCGTTTCTTTTTCAACGTTTGAAGCTGTATTTTCGATATTTGGTGTTGTCATTTTGCTACCGCCGTCTTTTCAAGCTCTTCCAGCACCCTGCGAATGTCAATATTCACAGGGCAAGCGGCAATACATCGGCCGCATCCTACGCAGCCGAGCATGCAATACCGCTCTTGCGAGTACTTGAATTTGTGAAAAACGCGCTGTCTAGTTCGTTCCTTCCTTGTCTCCCTGGGGTTATGACCTGATGCCATTAGCGTAAATTTTTCAAACTGGCATGTGTCCCAGCAGCGGTACCGGCTGCCTTTTTTTAATTTTGGGTGCTCTTGGATGTCGAAGCAGTGGCATGTTGGGCATAAAAATGCGCATGCACCACAGCTTAGGCATTTCTTCGCAAGCTCTGTCCATACTGGATGGTCCCAGTCGTATGAAAGGCATGCTGTTTCATGTTCCGCGCGCTTCGGCAGTCGTTCAAGTGCCTTTTGTCGTATTTCTTCATTTGCTACCTTGTCATTTTCATCTGCTGGTCGAAAGTTTCCAAGTCCAATAAGTTCTTCTCCCTTGGGTGTTAGAGGTTCTGCATAGTACCTGTTGCCTAAATCAGTAAGATATACATCCATTGCAACGGGATTTGTAAGGAAATCACCGACCTCGGTGCAGAAACAGCTCCATGCTGGCTTATTGCAGAACAAGCCAACAAGGTAGGTTTTTTCACGCCGCATAAAGTATGCGGTGTCGATAGGTTCGACATTGGAGTATACTGCGCCAACATAGAGTAGCGTAGCGGCATCGCAAGCCCTTGCACCGAAAATCACGCGGTGTCTTTCTTCATTTTCTGGAGGGATGACTTCCGCTGATAAATCTTCGAGCTTGTAGTCGAAGAGCGTCTCGGTTGGAGGCGTAAAGTGCTCACGGAGGGACTTCGCGGGTCCTACCATTCCCTCGATTGTCATTTCGGAGAGCCCCGACACCTGCCGGAACACTACTACGCCGTCTTCAGTTACCGGGGCAATGACTTCGTATTGTTTGACCAGTGCGTCTATCCATGTAGCAAGATCTTGTTTTGATATGACTTTAGCTTCCACAGCTTACTCCTCAAAAGTGCGGGCTTAGTAATTATTCCGAGCATGGGTCTGGGTCGTTTTTCAAATCGAACGTTCCTAGGGTCGGCGGTGCTTCGGGATTGGTTCCTGCTTCCTCGCCGAACATCTCGCGGACTTCTTTGCGCATCTTCTGATTGAGGCGCATAAGGGGTATCCCCATTGGGCAGACGCGTTCGCACTCGCCGCACGCAATACATCGACCTGCGGTGTGCATTGCTCGCGAGAAATGGAAGAACCAATTCGACTCGACATCTGTTGACCTCAGTACCCAAAGCTGGCAGGGCTTATCGGTAAAGCATTCTTTGCAATAGCAGCCCGGACAGACAGAACGGCAGGCATAGCACCTAATGCATCGGGCAAACTGCCTTGCCCAGTATGCGCGGCGTTCTTTGGGTAGCATTTTCTCTAACTCTTCGATGTCAGCGTACTTGCTTCGTATTGGGTGTCTCTCAATCGGCTCGCCGAACTTTTTATCTGCTATTGGTGATTCGGCAAGCTCACAGGACAGGCATTTGCTGGCAAAAGCTTTCTCTGATGGGATAATTGTTTCACCAGCGTTTGTTTTTATTGCGATGCCACTCTGGTGCCATTCGACCGACTTCACGTCTGCAAGGTCTATTTCCGCCAAAGCGTCTAAATTTAGCACGCCAGGGCATGACATCGCGAGAATAACCACATCATCTCGCTCAATCTGATTCTCTCGAATCAACTCGATGATTGACCGGGCATCGCAGGGCTTGACGACAATTGCCGCCTTGCCTTGCCTGCATGCATCTCTTAAGTATACGGTGAGATTATTCACGCATGTTGGATTCCATATGAGTTTATGAGCATCTTCGGGCTTTTCAATAAAAATCGGTGTACTCTTGAACGGAGCACTTCCCTGCCCATAGCCGATGACTACTTTTACCTCACCGCTTTCCAGAAGCTCTTTTGCTTTTTGTCTCAATTGCTCTTCCATAGTCACCAAAACCTATCTGGCTCCCACGCCCATGAACGGTCCTACTTTGCGTACTTGTTCGGTGAATTGCTCTACTACTTCGGCGAATTTTTGACCTTCTGCGGCCGAAATCCAGTCAAAGTGAAACCTCTCGGGTTCTATCCCCATATATTCCAACATCTGCTTAAGTAGCATAATTCGTCGTCGGGCGAAATAGTTGCCTTTTGCGTAATGGCAGTCGCCTGGATGGCACCCCGAAACGAGGACGCCATCAAATCCACGTTCGAATGCTTTAATGATAAGCTGGGGGTTAACACGACCTGAGCAAGGAACGCGCACGACGCGGATGTTTGGCGGATACTTTAGTCGGCTAGAACCTGCTAGGTCTGCCCCGGCGTATGTACACCAATTGCACAAGAAACCGATTATTCGCGGCTCCCATATTTCCTTTTCTTGTCGTGTTTCCTCAGCTTTAAGGTTGTTGGTTTTCACTTCTGTCGTCACTTAGCTTGTCCCCCACGATTCCTCCGAAATTTCAGCGCCACAGCCCTAATCCTAATTTACTCTATATACGCTAGAGCGTCCACCTCTGCGAGTAACTGGTTGTCCTTGAACCCTCTCAGCTGGAGCGATGCCGACCGGCAGGCTGCTACGCATGTTCCGCATCCGTGGCAAAGGCCTTCGTTTACAGAAGCGACGACCTTTAGCGAGTTGCCCTGTTTATCGTAGATTGTCTTGGGTTCGATGGCATTAAATGGACAGACTTCCTTGCAAATTAGGCAGCCTACGCATGTGTCCTCGTTGACCTCAGCCACTGTTGGCTCGGAGAGGAGGTAATCCTTCGAGAAAAGCCCTATTACTTTCGAGGCGGCTCCTGAGGCTTGTGCTACGGAGTCTGGGATGTCCTTAGGGTATTGGCATGCGCCAGCTAAGAATATACCGGATGTCAAGACTTCAACGGGGCGGAGCTTTGGATGTGCCTCGCTGAACCAATTGTATTCGTCAGTTGTGATGCCAAGTTTTCGTGCAAGTTCTTTTGCATCTGACTGCGGCTCCATTGCGGCAGCGAGAACTACGAGGTCGGCTTCAATTTCAACTGGCTTTCCAAGCAGTGTGTCGGCCCCGCGGACGATTAACTTTCCGTCGCCAGTTTCAAATATTCTTGAAACGCGGCCCCGAATATAAGTCGCCCCATATTTTTCGATTGCTCGACGAACAAACTCTTCGTATCCTTTGCCATTAGCCCGAATATCCATGTAGAAAACGTATGCTTGGGCGTTGGGATACTTTTCTTTCAAAAGGAGAGCATGCTTTGCGTTGTACATGCAACAGACTTTTGAGCAGTACGGGTAACCGTGCTCATCGTCGCGCGAACCCACGCAGGAAAGAAAAACTACCTTTTCTGGCGCTTTGTGGTCGGAGGGCCTCACTAGCTTGCCTTCTGTCGGGCCTGATGCGTTAATCAACCGTTCAAATTGAAGGCTTGAAATGACATCCGGGTACTTCCCATAGCCATAGTTCCCGTAGGCAGAGTGGTCCCATAGTTTGAAGCCGGTAGCAACTACAATTGCGCCAAATTTCTCGGTAATTATTTCGTCTTGTTGGTCATAGGCGATGGCGCCAGAAGGGCAGAGCTTCTCGCATGCCCTGCACTTACCCTCGGTAAACCAGCGGCACTTCTCGCGGTCAATGACCGGTACATTCGGGACTGCCTGCGGGAATGGGACGTATATCGCTCGTCTCTGTCCGAGTCCTTCGTCGAACTCAGAAGGTAGCCTAACTGGACACTTTTCGTAGCAGATGCCGCATCCAGTGCATTTTGTCATGTCTACGCTTCGTGCTCTTTTTCGGATTTTGACTTCGAAATTGCCGACAAAGCCCGAGACCTCTTCGATTTCCGAGTAAGTAAGAATTTTGATATTTGGATGGGATGCACAGTCAACCATTTTGGGCGTCAGTATGCAAGCGGCGCAGTCAAGCGTAGGGAACGTCTTGTCGTACTGCGCCATACGACCACCTATGCTTGGCGTCCGCTCAACGAGCGTAACCTTGTGCCCAGCATCAGCAATGTCAAGCGCCGCTTGGATGCCTGCTACTCCTCCACCGATAACAAGGGCGTGCTTTGTGATTGGAATTTTTTGCTCGAAGAGCGGTTCGTTTCTCGCCGCCTTCGCTACAGCCATGGCTGTAAGGTCAATCGCTTTTTTAGTAGCAGCTTCCTTGTCGTCGTGCACCCATGAGCATTGCTCGCGGATGTTCGCCATTTCGAGCATATATGGATTTAAGCCTGCCTCGCTTATACACCGCTGAAATGTTGGCTCGTGAAGCCGTGGCGAACATGATGCGACAACAACCTTATCGAGCCTGTGTTCCTTGATTGCTTCTTTGATTAAGTTTTGGCCTGGTTCTGAGCACATATATTTGTAATGCGTAGCGTAGACGACCGAGGGCATCTTCGACGCCGCTTCGGCTACCTTCTCCACATCTACTGTTTTAGCTATGTTTGATCCACACCAGCAGACGAAAACTCCTACTCGTGCCATTTTAACCTCTCACACCGGTGGTCAGAACTTGCTCGGGGCTGACCATTAACTTGTCTAAGCCGAGCGATGTGCCAGGAAGCCCGAATGCTATCCCCATTAACTGCGTGAAGTAGAACGCAGGGAGCCCGTATTTCTCGCCATATGCTTTCTCCACGTCAGACTGCCGAAGGTCTAGGTTCGACTGGCAGAGAGGGCATGCTGTCGCCAGACAATTTGCCCCTGCGCGCTTTGCCATTGAGAGGATATCATGCGTTAGCTTTAAAACAACCTCCGTCTTTGAGATCGAAAGGCCTGCGCCACAGCACTCTGTCTTATAGGGCCACTTTACCACTTCAGCTCCTAGGGCAGTAATTAGATTGTCGAGCGACTGTGGGTCTTCTGGGTCATCAAATTCCGTCGTCTCTGGCGGCCTAACTAGAAGACAACCATAATATGGCGCGACCTTTAAATTCTCCAGCAGACGCTTCACGTGTTCGCGGATGGTCTCAGTGCCGATTTCGTTAATGACAGCTAAAAGTGGAAGGACTTTTACTTTGCCTGAGTATGGCATCCCGATTAAATCACTCATTCGTGCTAGGAGCTCTGGGTTTTCGTTGACTGCGACGTTTGAGGACTTCATTCGGTTGAAACATGCTGCACATGGTGCAATTACATCGAGGCCCATCGTCTCGGCGATTGCTAAGTTGCGAAGGGGTAGTGCAATGCTTAAGTCGCGGTTTAAGGCATGTGCCGAAGTTGCACCACAGCAGTTCCAATCTGGTATTTCCACTAACTCTATTCCGAGCTGTTTGCATACAGCTAAGGTCGAGAGATTATAATCTCTTGCAGTCGAATGCAATGAACAGCCCGGGTAATACGCATATCTCATCTTTATAGTACTCCTGCTGCTATAAAAGTAGTAAGCAGTCGAAAATAAGCTTATTTTCCAAAAGTTTTATTGAATATCTTCTTTATATCACTTCGTCCTTTTAGGAACTCTGGGATAAGTGCCAATTTCCCTTTTAGGAACATTCGTGCGCCAAGAAGCAAGTCCGAAAACAGGTTTCCGCTTCTTAACTTGTATTCAGCAAGCATGGTAATCTCGTGCACCCTGCCCATGCGTTCTACGGAGTCCAGGAAGGTTTTGTGGAATGTGCTGATAGATGGCTCACTGGGTTTGATTTTCCTTGCAACTGCTGTCTCGCGCAGAGCGTCCATTACCTTTGCAAGCTCAATCCCGCGGGGGCAACGCGTTGTGCAAGTCTCACAACCAACGCAGAGCCATATCATCCTGGACCTGAGGACAGGTTCTTCTAGCCCGACCTGAACCATTCGCGTGACTTGATTTGGCATAATATCAGCAGTAAAGGCTACTGGGCATCCGGCAGTGCATTCTCCACACTGGTAGCACGAAATCACCGGCTGGCCGCTCAGCGCAGTTATCTCGTCGCAGAACTTCTTCTCGCCTGTGAGACGTATTCTATCCTCGGCAATAGCTTGCAATTCTAACCTCCAAAAAGACTTGGGGAGTTCAGGATTTATTAGAGCCTAAACCCCTATCCGAATTACTGTTCCCAAGCCAATCATGTGCTCCAGCTTTTGGAATTGTTCTGCAGAGAAACACCAACTCTGGGTAGTAAGAGCTACACCTTTAGGACACGATGAGGGCTATATAGATACAAGGTTAAGACATTCTTTGTTCGCCTGGCAACCAACTTATCCAGTGCCCCCAGTGTCTATTTTGCAAGGTAGTTGGTGCCCAACAGATTCGACATGCCAAATCTTGATAATCTATTTTTGATTGAACAACACATTATAACGTTTTCATGGACGTGTTTGCAAGCAACAGACGTTGCTGACTTTTTATCTGCCGCCAATCTAATTTTAATGGATTAACCTTAATCCATTCTTAAAAGAATCGTAAGCCTAAATAAAAAGTTATTTAAGTTTGATTGGGTTTTAATGCGAAGGCTTTGGCAATTTTGCGATTATGAGAGGCGACAGTGGAGTTTGGGAAGAGAGGCATGAGGGAGATTTACCTAGGCTGATAAGTGGCGTTTGGCAGTTATTTTTGTGAGCCACGGTTCGTCTTTCGAATACATTGCTTATTCTTGTAAATATCCCTGACAATGCTTGGTTTAAGAATCGCTTCTTCAGTCTCAATGCCAAAAATGGGTGGTTTGTTTGCCTTTGGTTATGGGCGAAGTTGTCATTATTTGGAAGCGTCCTTTTTAGTCTTTGCTCGGTAGACAGCTATGGCTTCATCATATACCTGTCGCACTGGAACTGAATGTGCCTCCGCAGCTTTTCGGCAATCTTCGTATTCAGGCGAGGCTACAATCTCGGTGTCGTCAGTCATGCCGACCTTAATGCGAATGTCGCCGAATCGTGTTGTTGCCGTCTCCCACTTCCTATTGAGGCATCGCCGCTTGGCGTCCGAAATTCGAATGCCAAATGTTGTTGTTTCTGCTAGCATAACTTGTGCTACAATGTCTTTCCTATCGGTCGGGCAAATTGCGCTGAGTAGGGTTCCGGGGCGGCTTTTTTTCATGATGATTGGCGTTAGAAATACATCAAGCGCTCCTGCTTGGAACAGCCTTTCAAAAATGAGCTCATAAAACTCGGGGTTCATATCGTCAATATTTGTTTCTATTATCGAGACATATTCTGTAGGAGAAAGCGCTTCTTGTGAAGGATTGCCTATTAGCACACGCAACACATTTGGGAATTGGAACTCAGCTTTGCCCGCTCCATAGCCTATGGATTGAATGCTCATAGAAGGCATGCCACCAAATTCGGACGCAAACGTGGAGATCAAAGCAGCTCCTGTGGGTGTAACGAGCTCTCCCTCAATGCCGGCATCATATATTGGTATGTTTTTTACTAGCTCGACAGTTGCAGGAGCGGGCAGCGGTATTCTGCCATGCGCAACTTCGACAAAGCCGCGACCCATCGGAAGCGGAGATCCAATGACTTTCTCGATGCCAAGGAGCTCGATTAGAATACAAGCGCTGACTATGTCTACTATTGCGTCGATTGCTCCGACTTCGTGGAAATGCACTTCCTCTGGACTAGTGCCGTGAACTAATGCCTCAGCTTCAGCCAACCGCCTAAAAATAGCCAAAGCTTTCTCTTTGACTGATTCTGAGAGGCCGCTTGATATTATGATGTCGGAAACATCTTTTAGCCTGCGGTGGTGATGGTCTTCGGATGTCAAGACTTCGACATTCGTTGCCCGAATGCCCTTTTTGTTTATTTTTGAAATTTTGAGTTCAAACTCGATTTCGGGGAGCTTAGCAAGCTCCTCTCGGAACTCAGCCTCATTGGCACCGCAGTCGAGCAAGGCTCCAAGCGTCATGTCGCCGCTAATTCCGGCAAAGCAGTCAAAATAGGCAATTCGCATGAGGCTTCTCCGTTTTGTTTGGTTATTTATTCACTAAATGTGCAAAGTAGCCTGCGCCAAACCCGTTGTCGATGTTCACGACAGCTACGCCTTCTGCACATGTGTTGAGCATCGAAAGAAGCGCCGCTAAGCCAGCAAAGCTTGCGCCATATCCAATGCTTGTTGGTACAGCTATAACTGGTTTGCTAACCAAGCCTCCAACGACGCTTGCAAGTGCTCCTTCCATTCCCGCGACAACAATAATGACATTAGCGTTGTCGAGTTTTTCCTTTTGGTTTAGAAGTCTATGCAAGCCAGCGACACCGATGTCATAGATGCGCTCGACCCTGCTTCCCATTGCTTCGGCGGTAATGGCTGCCTCCTCGGCAACTGGGATATCTGCTGTTCCGGCGGAGACCACCAAAATATAGTTTTCGCTACTGACGGCTTGGGGTTTGTCTTCTTTGCTCCTTACTATTATCATTCGCGCGGCTTCGTGATAAATAGCATGAGGAATCTCACGCTTTACGGCTTCATATGCAGCTATATCCGCCCGAGTTGCCAAAACAGTTGGGTTTATCGCAGCTAGACGTTTAATAATTTCAACAATCTGTTGGGGGGTCTTCCCTTGGCAAAATACTACCTCTGGGAAGCCGGTACGGATGCTACGATGGTGATCTATTTTGCAGTAGCCGAGGTCCTCGTATGGCAGGTTACGCAGTTTGGATACTGCTTCGTCAACCGTTATTTCGCCTGATTGCAAAGCGTTCAGTATTTCTCGCAGGGAATTGATGTCCATTTTTGAGTTAATGGGAGCTTGGAATCATAAGATCTTATTAATCGCCAATAGTTATTAACTAGTTTTGGCTTTTGTATTCAAAGCTTCATTCATGCTTCCAGTGCGGTAGCCTTCAAGGTCAACGGCTACGTATAGGTATCCAACCTTTTTGAGTTCCTCAACCACCTTAGGCCGAATTTTAGAATCCAGCAACTTTGGTAGCTCTTCCATCTCGACCTCAATTCGCGCGATGGTATCATGGTGCCTAACCCTAACCTGTCGGAAGCCTAGACCTTTGAGTGCTGTTTCTGCTTTGTCGACCTTCTGTAGGGCTTCTGCAGTGATTTGTACTCCATAGGGAATTCTTGAGGCTAGGCAGGCGAGAGATGGCTTATCCCACGTCGGCAAGCCTAGCTCGCGAGAGATCTCGCGAATATCCGCCTTTGTAAGGCCTGCTTCCTGAAGTGGTGCGCGTATATCCATTTCTGATGCAGCTTTTGCTCCAGGACGGTAATCTTTTAGGTCGTCAACGTTTGCACCATGGGCTACCCATTTGAGACCCGCCCCCGCCGCGACCTGTTTGAGCTTAGCGAATAGTTCCCTTTTGCAATAGTAACACCTTTCAGGGGTATTTATTGCGAAAGAAGGGTTATCGAGCTCATGGGTGCGAATCTTAATCACGCGAGCGCCGAGTGCGATTGCTGTTTTCTCCGCTTGCTCTATCTCGTCGGCCGGGTAGGTCTCGGAAGTCGCTATCACGGCAACTACCCGATCTCCGAGCACATCGAGGCTAGCCTTTAGGAGTAGTGTGCTATCCACTCCGCCAGAATAGGCTACCAGGATGCTATTCATTTTTCCAATAATATCTTTGAGTTTATCGTATTTGGTGTCCATATCGAAAAACATTATTTAAAAACGAATGAAGCCAGCTCGGAAGTAGTATAATTATCATTGTAGAAAAAGTCAAACTCAGCAATGCATCTACAGGCGCGCATCATGCGAAGGAATAACTCCATAGTGTATTTAATGTTTTATGTGGGCGCTTGTTGGTATTTATGACGAGCCTTGATTGAAAGGGGGCAATGGTATGCCTGCTGAGGATGTGCAAATGACTCGGCTGGTACAGCGAGAAATTGGACGCCGATATATAGATTCCAGACAGCTGGATGTTAGAGTGATTCATGGCGTGGTCTATATTCGTGGTATTGTTAGGAAAATACGCGGTCATGATGTAAGTTTGGAAGCCGAAATGGAGATTATCCGCAGGATTCTTCGCTCCAAGCCTGGCATTAGAGATGTAATCATGGATGTAACTTACAGGTAGCCGAGGTTTCAGACCGAAAGAGCTTTGAACATAATAAACGCTGTTTTAGTTGTGCACGTTGTTTAGATACCATTATGGGTAATTTCTATGGGTTCGGAGTCACGAAAATTGTTTTTTCTCGTTGGTAGATGGCCATCCCTGACGGTGCATTTTTGGGTTTTCGAACGTGTTTCCTGAGCGTGTAATCAACGGGTACTAGCGACGAGTGTTTGGAGTCACTATGCTGAGCCGCGATTTCGGCAGCGGCGTGCAAGACTGCTGGTGGAACTGCTTCAGGATGTCCTTTTGTTCGTATAATGACATGGGCGCTCGGTGCGGCTTTGACGTGAACCCAGTAATCATTTGGAGACGCTAGCCTTGTAAGCAAATAGTCATTCGCTTCGCTATTTTGGCCGTATAATATTTCCCAGCCGTCTGAGACGACCTTTCCAATCTTGTAGCCCTCGAACTCTGGCTTTCGCTTCTCGGCTGGTGCCTGCTCTTGCTTGCTCAGGTGTATTCCGCTAGTCTCAAGGGTTTCGTGAAGTTGCTGAATTTGTTCGATTGATGTAATCAGATTTGCAGAGTCGAGCACTTTTCTTAGCAGTTTAATTTCGGTACTTATTTCGGCAAAGCGGTCCTTCATCGCTTCTATACCCGTGAGCATTTTTCGATATTTTTTGAAATAAGCTTCCGCATTCTCGATAGCGCTAAGGGCTGGGTCAAGCTCTACCCTAATCACTGAGCCAGAAGGGTCATAATAATCCACCAACTCGACGTATTCTGCCCCATTAGGAATGGTGGCTGCTTGGGCAAGTATTAAGTCGCCGATTTGTTTGAAGCGCTCTGGCGCTTCGAATTCAGCCAAGTTTTCCTGAATTGAAGCAATTGCATGTTCCCTAGAATCTATTTCTTTTTGCACAAGGCTTATGAAGTTTTCCTTTGCTCGTTCAAGGGCTATTCGCGGCAAAGCGCTGGTGTAGTAAATGTCTGCAACTCCGCTTACCGTCGGTCGCTGATGTTGATTAGCCGCTGTGTGTTGGACGCTTGGGAATGGATAAAAACCAATCGTATGCCCGGCGTTGTCAGTGATTATCACAGGAGAAAAATCGGCCCGCTTTACCCGGTCGAAAAATTCGGTGAATACATCTGGAAGCTGATTTACGTTGTCATGGCTTCTGGCGGCGAGTTCACGTGCGGCAAAGGGACTTATCCCGGTAAACGTTTTCGAAAGCCAGGAGGCAATTTCTGTTTGGTCAGCTGTGCTTGATGGGAAGGTATCGTTGAGCAGCTTGGCGAACTCATCTTTCGTGACGGACAGAGGATTGGTCTTGTTTTGTGGTGGAGGAGGTACGTATTGCCTGCCGGGGAGTACCTCGCGATAGCGATTCTTTTGGTGCCCAATGGGCTTGATTACGCCAAGTATACGATAAGAATCATTTATTAGAACAATATTGCTATGTTTTCCCATGATTTCAACAACCATTGTTAGTCGTTCGCCATCATAAGCTGTGAATTTAAGGCGGAGTATGCGGTCGAAATCCGCCTGTTCCGCTCCAACGAACCGTGCGCCTTCGAGGCGCTTGCGAAGAAGCATGCAGAAATTCGGAGGTGTCTTGGGGTTTGGGCGTCTAACTGAAGTTAAGTGAATGCGTGGATGCTCGGCGTTGGCAGAAATTAGCAGGCTATAGTTCGCTCCGCTACTCCTGATGACAATAACAATGTCAAGCGGTTCCGGCTGTCGAATCTCGGATATACGGCCGTTAGCTAGATATCTATTTAATTCCGCCGCGACAGCGGCTAAAATTACGCTATCGAAATTCACTTCAATATAAATTATATCATAACTCAGAGGGGTGAAAATGTTTCCTTACGGAGCACAATATTATCGAACTCCCAACCCGCCTGAGAGCGAATGGGAAAAAGACTTTCGCGTAATGGCTGAGCACGGTTTCACGATTGCGAAGATATGGGCGATGTGGAACTGGATGCATACGTCTGATGACACCTTTGATTTCTCACATTTCGACCGTCTTTTTGAGCTGGCTGAAAAGCATAACATCAAGCTTATCATCAATACTATTTTAGAGAATGCGCCGTATTGGCTAATTGAGCGTCATAGAGATGCACTTTACGTTGCTTCAGATGGCCAAGTATTTGAGCCTATTGCGCGGTCAAATACTCCAGGAGGCGGTTGGCCGGGTCTCTGCTTTGATAACGAGCCAGTGCGTGAGATGGCGGAAAAATTCCTCGTGGAAGTGGCTAAGCGGTACTTGGACCACCCAAACCTTTGGGGATATGACGTTTGGAACGAGGTATTTTTCGAACCTCTAAACCATCCTGGTTTTGAGGGGAGATTCTTTTGTTATTGCAGCGGCACAAAGGCGCGTTTTATCGAATGGCTCAAGGCGCGCTATGGCACGGTTGAGGAGCTGAATAAGGTTTGGTACCGTCGTTACTCTGATTGGAGCCAAGTTTACCCACCTAGGTATTGGGGTTCATATCCTGATTGGCTTGACTGGCTTAAGTTCCGGTTGGAAAACCAACGAAACCTTATGCGCTGGCGCATTAGGGTATTTCGCTCGGTTGACCAAAAACACCCGCTGACTAGCCATGGGATTGCTTATACTTTGCAGGGTATGCCTACTCATTTAACAAATGATTTCGACATTGCGCCGGAGGTTGACCAGTGGGGGCTTTCTGCATTTCCTATGTGGGCAAATCTGCACTCGAGTGATTTTTTCCGAATGCTTGATTTGGTGCGTTCTGCCTCGGCGGCAAGTGGGAAGCAATTCTGGCAGAACGAACTTCAGGGCGGTCAGAGCGGAAATGGTCTTGCAAGGAGCCGAACCCCTAGGGCTGAAGACACAACAATCTGGAACTGGACAGCTTTCATGTGTGGGGCAAAAGGACTAATGTATTGGCAGTGGCGGCCCGAGCTTCTTGGCCCTGAGTCGCCAGGTTTTGGCTTGTGCAGATTGGATGGAACGCCCAGCGACCGAACCGAAGCGGCGGCGTGGTTTGCAAGTTTCATGAACTCAGATGCTCGGCTCGCGGAAGCCAAGCCAATTAAAGGTGAAGTAGCCATTCTCGTTCTGCCAGAATCGCAACTATTTTGCTTTGTTGCAGATGGCAAAACAGACCACTATGCGCATTCAGTCTTTGGAATTTATCGGGCGCTTTGGAACGTAAACCTTCAAGTTGACTTTTGCACAATCGAGCATATGGGTGAATATCCGCTAGTCTTCTTGCCATTTCCACTGATGATTGAAAAAGCTCATGCAGAGATGCTGAAGAAATACGTTGCCGAAGGTGGAGTTTTAGTCTCGGATGCGGCTCCAGGCCACTTTACCGACCATGGTTATACTTGCATGCGCATTCCTGGGATGGGCCTAGATGAAGTCTTTGGCGCGGTAGAAGATGAAATGGAGTATGTTCCGACTCTAATGCAGGGCGGAGCGGCTCCTCCATCCATTGTTTGGGACAGCATGAGGATCAACTGTTCGGTATATCAGGAGAAGCTCATTCCGACAACCGGAGAGGTTGTCGCCCGATACGAAGATGGAACAGTGGCAGTTGTAGACAACTTGTTTGGCAAAGGAAAGGCTAGATTGATTGGCACATTCCCTGGGGCTACTTATTACCGTACTCTTGACCATGAGCCTGAATTACTTATCCGTGATGCCCTTCGGTATGCAGGAGTAAGACCTTTAATTCAGCCTCTTGATACATTTGTCAAAGCGCGAATCCAGCGAGGTCCTTCGGGCGATTTTCTTTGGGTGCTCAACACTAACTATCAAACCATTGACACCGAAATAACGCTCCTTCCGAGCCTTGGCGACTACTCGCATGCTGAGGACCTTATTACTAGCGAAGTGCTTCCCATCCGCCGTGGCGTGCTTCGTATTAGGCTTGGCGCTCTCAAGGGCACTGTATTACGACTGGAGTAGGTATGATTTATTTGACACTTGGTGTTCTCCATGTTAGAATCTCTTACCAATTCAACATTCGGTAACGCCATTGGACCTCGAAGCTAGACTTAGAAAATTCATGTCCCGGAAAGGAATACTAATCGTACTTTCCGGCCCTTCAGGCGTAGGCAAGGACACCCTTCTCGAGCGACTTGAGCAAGTGTGTCCACACATCCAGCGGTGTGTCACATACACTACTCGTGAGCCCAGGCAGGGCGAACGCCGGGGTTTGGATTATAATTTCGTTTCGGAGGAAGAGTTCCGCTCAATGATTGCTAGAGGAGAATTCCTCGAGTTCGCCCGTGTTCACGGTCATTTATATGGCACGCCACTCAAAGAGGTATTGGCAATTCGAGAAAAAGGCATTGACGTGGTCCTTAAAATTGACGTTCAAGGCGGCCTTACAGTTAAGCAAAAGGTCCCAGAAGCCATAATGATTTTTGTAGTTCCTCCGTCGCTAGAGGAACTTGAAAGGCGTCTACGTGCCAGATATACTGATAAAGAATCGGACATCAAGCGGCGGTGCAAAGATGCACGTAAGGAATTAGAACAAATACCTCAATATGATTATTTGGTTATAAACGATCAAATTGAATCTGCAGTTGATAATCTTCGCGCCATAATATTGGCTGAGCGCGCAAGGATACGAGATGACGGGTGAAGCTTTAAAAGAAAAAAACGTAATCCTGGGGGTGACAGGCAGCATAGCTGCCTTCAAAGCTGCGGAGATATGCAGTTTACTAATCCGCAAGGGTGCAACTGTGCATGTTGTAATGACAGAGCATGCCACAAAGTTCGTCGGACCGGTAACCTTCCGCGCGCTTACAGGAAATCAAGTTATCACTGGGCTTTGGGATGAGCCGCGGGAGTATGAAATCGCTCATATCTCGCTTCCAGACAAGGCTGATGTTTTCCTCATTGCCCCTGCCACAGCAAACTTTATTGGAAAGGTTGCGGCTGGCATAGCGGATGATATGCTCACTACGATGGTAATGGCCACCAAGGCTCCTGTGGTCATTGCACCTGCGATGAACTATAAGATGTGGGAGAATCCCATCCTTCAATCGAATGTTGAAAGCCTAAAATCGCTAGGATACCGCTTCGTAGGACCTGAAACTGGGCGCCTAGCGTGCGGCGTCGAGGCTGTGGGTCGCCTGGCGTCGCCAGAAGCAATTGTACAAGCAGTCGTTGAATGCATTAGCGGTCCTCGCGATTTAGAAGGCGTCGGAATACTAGTGACTGCAGGGCCGACCGAGGAGCCGCTTGATCCAGTGCGATTCATCAGCAACCGGTCATCTGGCAAGATGGGGTATGCCATTGCTCAAGTAGCGGCCAATCGTGGGGCTAAAGTTACCCTAGTCTCTGGACCAACAACACTTCCGCAACCGGCGGGGGTGGAGTTGGTTTGCGTTAGAACAGCAGCTGAGATGCTGGAAGCAGTTTTAAGTCGACTATCCGATACGGACGTAATTATAGGGGCAGCAGCGGTTGCAGACTATACACCAAAGTCGCCGGCGCCTGAAAAAATCAAGAAGGCAAACGAGGCTTTGGTGCTTGAACTTGAGCCCACCAAAGATATAATGTTCGAGGTAGGCAGGCGAAAGAATAACCGCATCCTCATTGGTTTTGCGGCAGAGACAGAAAATACGTTGGAGAACGCGCGGAAAAAACTAGCCCAAAAAAACCTCGACCTAATAGTAGCCAATGATGTGTCAAAGCCAGAGATTGGCTTCGGCTCGGATGTCAACGAGGTTACACTTATTGAACGAGATGGCACGACGCATGACCTGCCGAGGATGTTAAAATCGGAGATTGCAGCTCGTATTCTCGACTGGGTCAAAGAGCATTTGAACGGAGGGCACAGTTGAAAAAAGGCAGATATACTTTCACATCAGAATCAGTTGCCGAAGGACATCCCGACAAGTTAGCAGACCAGATATCAGATTCTATCCTCGATGCAATTCTTGAGGGTGATGAGAATGGCAGGGTAGCCTGCGAGACTCTCGTTACCACGGGTCTATGCATAGTTGCCGGAGAGATTTCTACCTCGACCTATGTAGAGATTCCCGCGATTGTCCGGCATACAATCGAGGAAGTTGGCTATACGCGGGCGAAATACGGCTTTGACTACGAAAATGTTGGTGTCCTTACGGCAATACAAGAGCAGTCTTGCGATATTGCAAAAGGCGTAGATATTGGTGGTGCGGGCGACCAAGGAATGATGTTTGGCTTTGCTTGCACGGAGACACCAGAGCTTATGCCAATGCCGATAATGCTAGCTCACAAACTTGTTCGCCAACTAGCAACTGTCAGAAGGAATGGTGTGCTAGATTATCTGCGTCCGGATGGCAAAAGCCAGGTTACTGTAGAGTACGAAGGCTATAATCCTATTAGAATTGACAAGGTTTTAATTGCAGCTCAGCATAAGGAAAACATACCTCAAGCCACAATTTTTAGCGATATTGTTGAGCAAGTCATAAAACCAGTGCTCCCGCCTGAAATGCTCGATAAAAATACCAAGTATTTGGTTAACCCCACGGGAAGCTTTTCCATCGGCGGGCCGAGAGCAGATACCGGCCTGACAGGACGCAAGATTATTGTAGATACTTATGGAGGTATGGCTAGGCATGGCGGCGGTTGTTTCAGTGGAAAAGACCCGACAAAAGTTGATCGCTCTGCAGCTTATATGATGCGTTATATCGCAAAAAATATTGTTGCTGGAGGTTTGGCAGATCGATGCGAGCTCCAGGTAGCCTATGCCATCGGCGAAAAGGAACCACTTTCAGTCTTAGTTGAGACTTTTGGCACCGGCAAAATCCCCGATTCCGAGATTTGCAAGTTGGTAACAAAAAATTTCGATCTTACACCTGGCGGTATTATTAAGAAGCTGAACTTACGCCGTCCCATTTATAGACAGACAGCGGTTTATGGCCATTTTGGCAGGACAGATTTGGGAGTGCCTTGGGAGGACACCGATATGGCCGAAACCCTGCGCAAAGAAGCGGGATTATAGGTGTATGCAAACGTCATAGTAGATTCTCCTGGTTTAAGAAAGGCTTTTACGTACGGCGTTCCTCCCGAGCTGGGGAACGCCGTACGCGCAGGAGTTTGTGTTGCTATTCCGTTCGCAGGCCGAGAGCATATTGGATATGTTCTCTCTCTTACAGAAAATGCCCCGACTGATATCACGGAGGTTAAGGATATCCTTTCTGTTATTCCAAATGCTTGTTCGCTGACCCCTTCGCTTCTTAATATTATTTCGTGGATGGCTGACCACTATATCGCTCCTCTCCAGCAAGCCATGCGCGCCGTTGTTCCGGAGGCGATGAGTGGGGCAATAACAACAACTATTAGGCTTATTGATGCCTCAAAAGCTTCGTTTTTATCCCAAAAACAACTTAAGATAGTTGCGATGCTCGAATCAATGGGCGGTGAGGCAGAATATGAGATTCTAAAGGCAAAAGTGCGGCTCGACGGTTTTGCTACCTCGCTAAGGCAGTTGAGGGACCGAGGCGCCATTGAAATTCTTCGGACTCTCGATCTCCCAAAAGCCAAGCCCCGAATAGTACGCGCCGTCAAGTCAGCTAGAGAGGCTAATCCGGATGTCCTTCAGCGTGCTCCAAAGCAGGCTGAGATTCTCCGAGAACTTGCAGAAGCGGGCGGCATTGTGCGCCAAGCTGAGTTGATAAACCGAGTTAAAAGTACAACATCGCCAATCAATTCGCTTGTCAAGAAGGGGCTAGTTGAGAAAGTTGACATTTGCATACGCCGGAAACCTTTTGAGGCTGTCCGCGGGTCTCGAAAGCCAGATTTAACATTAACAGCTGACCAGCAAGCCGCGCTAGAAGTAATCGTTTCGGGGTTAGAGTCAAGTAGCCCACAGACGACATTACTTTATGGCGTCACTGCCAGTGGAAAAACTGAGATATACCTCCAAAGTATTCAAAAAGCACTTGGACAGGGCAAGACGGCAATTGTCCTCATGCCTGAGATAGCTCTTACAGCCCATCTTCTAGAAGTATACAGGGCAAGGTTTGGCGAAGAGGTTGCCATTCTTCATAGCCATTTATCAGTTGGAGAGCGCTATGATGAGTGGCGAAGAATTGAAAGTGGAGAGGCCAAAGTTGTACTTGGCGCACGTTCGGCAATTTTTGCGCCTGTAAGTAATTTGGGTTTAATAGTTGTTGACGAAGAACACGAACCATCATACAAGCAAGAGCGTGAGCCCAGATATAATGCCCGAACAATTGCAGAGGAATTGGCAAGAGAAGCATCGGCGTCAGTGGTGCTGGGAAGTGCGACGCCTGCAGTTGAGACATTTTACCGCGCAAAGTCTGGCGAGATTGGTCTTGCAGTTTTAGCAAACCGTGTTGACGAACGGCCACTTCCGAAAGTGGAGATTGTTGACCAACGCGTTGAATTTGCGCATGGACGGCTGCAGATATTTAGTAATCGACTTCGGGAGGCAATTGAGAGTCGCCTAGGGAAGCGTGAGCAAATCATACTTTTCGTCAATCGGCGGGGTTATGCATCATTTATCCTTTGCAGGTCATGTGGATATACTCCCTCATGTCCAAACTGTGCTGTTTCGTTTACTTACCATATCGGCCCACGGATTCTCCGTTGCCATCATTGCAATGCTTGCCAGCCCGCGCCTACGATATGCCCAAATTGTGGCGGGCCGCATATTCGGCAGTTTGGGATAGGCACAGAGCGAGTTGAGGAAGAAGCCAGGCGTATTTTCACCAACGCATCGGTAATAAGGATGGATAGGGATACAACAAGCTCTAAGGGTGTACATTTCCGACTACTGGATGCGTTTAGTAAGGGCGAAGCCGATATCCTAGTAGGCACCCAAATGGTAGCGAAAGGACTTGATTTTCCAAACGTTACGCTGGTTGGAGTGGTAAGCGCAGATACAGCTCTTCATCTTCCGGATTTTCGCTCCGCCGAGCGTACATTCCAGCTTTTAACTCAAGTGAGCGGGCGGGCAGGCAGGGGTGAAGTCCCCGGCGAGGTAATAATTCAGTCATTCTCTCCAGAGCACTATGCGATTAGAGCTGCCTCGGCTCAAGATTACATAAGGTTTTACGAACAGGAGATTGAAAATAGGCGTGAATTGAGCTACCCACCTTTCTCAAGGCTGATAAATGTTATTTCTACAGACCCTATCGAAGAAGCCGCGGAAAACCGCATCAGACGGTTTATGGATGAGATTGCCTCCGAGCTTCCATCCGGTATGGTAGATATTCTGGGTCCTGCGCCGGCTCCTCTTGCCAAACTAAAAGGTCAATATCGCTGGCACATGGTTATCCGATACCGTGGCGAAGTTGCCATGCAGGAGATAATCAACAGTGTATGCAATAGGCTTCCTGATATGGTTGCAAACAACATTATTCTCGACGTTGATCCAATTACAATGTTATAATAAAGCTTTGAATTGGGAAAAGCCGTGTTGGAGTATGATGGCATTAAAGTGCTTTAATTAAGAGGTAGTGAAATGGCTGTGCGCGATGTGGTTACCTATCCGGATTCTGTTCTCAGACAGCAGGCTAAAGCCGTAACCAAAGTAGATACGAACACGAAGAAGCTGATACACGATATGATTGACACCATGCACGAGGCAAATGGTGTGGGATTTGCCGCAAATCAGATTGGAATCCTGCAGAAAGTTATTGTGTTTGATGATGGAACGGGGCCAAAGGTTCTTATCAATCCCAAAATCGTGCATGCCAGCGGTGAGCAAATTGGTATTGAAGGATGCCTCAGCGTGCCAGGCCTGCAAGGTGAGGTGCGCCGCGCAAATGAAATTGAGGTTAGGGGTTTAGATGAAAGAGGAAAGCCCGTGAAAATCAAAGCCGAGGGATTAACTGCCCGCATTATCCAGCATGAGCTAGACCATCTAAATGGTGTGCTGTTTATTGATAGAGCTGAGCCAAATTCGCTGCATTATGTCACAGCCACAGAGGAAGAGGAAGCGATAGAGGCATAAAAAAGATGCGCATCCTTTTCATGGGCACATCAAAATTTGCAGTGCCGACACTCCAAGCCCTTCTCAACTCCCGGCATGAGGTTATCGGAGTCGTTACTCAGCCAGACCGACCCAAGGGACGCGGTAGGGAAGTGAGTATGTCTCCGGTAAAAGAAGTAGCGTTGGAAGCTGGTGTGCCTATCTACCAGCCTGAGAAAGTTCGGGATGAGAACTTTATCAAACTTGTCGAGGAACTATCTCCCGACGTCATAGTCGTCGCCGCATTTGGACAGATACTACCGCAAAAGCTTCTCGACATACCAAAATACGGTAGCATAAATGTTCATGCTTCGCTTTTGCCGAAATATAGGGGAGCTGCGCCGGTGCACCATGCATTGTTTGAAGGGGAGACAAAAACTGGGGTCACAACTATGTTAATGGATGCAGGCTTGGATACTGGGCCGATTCTTCTTCAGCGGGAAGTTGAGATACTTCCCGAGGACAATGAGGGTACGCTTGAAGAGCGGCTTGCTAATATTGGCGCAGAGCTTTTAATTAAGACTCTTGATGGCCTTGAGCAGGGTAGAATTCAACCGAAGCCGCAGGATCATTCGTTGGCTACCCATGCTCCCTCGGTCAAGAAAGAGGACTGTGAAATTCAATGGGCTCAGCCAGCGGATAAAATTGTAAATAGGATAAGAGGGTGCACGCCACGTCCCGGAGCATATACTTATTTTGAGGGCTCACCGCTTAAAATTTGGCTATGCCGCCGATTAGATAGGGATATGGAGGCTAGTCCGGGTGAGATTATAGAAGTTTCAAAGGAGGGAATTGTGGTTGGAACGGGAGATGGCGCGGTTCTTTTAGTGGAGGTGCAGCCGGAGAATCGCAGACGAATGACAGCTGCAGAATTTGCGCGAGGCAGACATATAACCGCAGGCATGCGGTTCGATAGTTGCTCTTCTTGATTAGTCTATCGAAAGATGCTATACTTAATATAAGCCCTGGTAGAGTGAGCCCCATCTCCGGCTGTAAAATCCCGACTTTAAAGAGTCTGAACAAATATAAAACGCACTTATAATCTTATTACTACCTTTCGCGTGCTCAGAGCACGAGGTTTGGAGATGGGCGAGGCTAAAGAACATCTACAACGGGGCATAGAGTTTAAAATAGCCGGTCAATATGATGAAGCCATAGTTGAGCTACAGGAAGCAATCAAGCTTGATGGCATGAATTGTGAGGCTTATAGGCAGCTTGGCTTGGTATATGGCTTTACGGGCATGTTCGATGAGTCGCTTGAGATGCTCCGTAAAGCTAAGGAGATTGAACCGTCGAACCTAGATGCCAGGAATGACCTTGCTCTTACCTATGCAATGCTTGGAATGATTGAAGAGGCAAAGCAGGAATTCATGTCGGTGCTTGAAGAGGATCCCTCCAATGAGGTAGCACGTAAAAACATTGTCTACTTCTAAGATTCCGCTGAAAAGTTCCAGTTAGGGGCTTTATTTTGAATTCCTACTTATAAGGAATACATGGAGAGTTACAAAACTTGAACTCGAAAAAAATTAGAATAACAATTTACCCTTCAGGGCGATCTGCTTTGCTTTCGCCAGGCACTCCTCTTCGTTATGCATTTGATATATTGGGAAAAGGAATAGCCATGCCGTGTGGCGGGAAGGGCCGTTGCGCCAAGTGTCTTGTCTATTTTCAGGAAGGTGCACCTCCGCCCACACCTGCTGATGAGGCGGGTCTAACTGAGGCTGAACTCGCCCAGGGTTACCGGCTTGCATGTCAGGTTATCCTCGATAGAGATGCAGTTATTTTCACTCGCGATCACAAATTCAAGGCAACGGACAAGATACTCGTAACCGGGGCGACTAGAGACTTCGTCCTCAAGCCGAATATTACCAAACGCTGCGCAGTAATACCTAAGCCTACCGTGGATGACCTGCGTTCGGATCTCGACCGCGTATTGGATGTCTTCGGTATTAGGAGGGGCTTTGCGCCTTCGCTTCAGCTATTAAAAAACCTTGGATGCGAACTGCGCAAGTCGGGATTTCACACGACAGGTGTTTTCGCGAACGGAAAGCTTATTTCCGTTGAGGGTGGAGAGACTGCGGAAGAATGTTATGGAGTTGCCTTTGATATAGGAACAACGACGATTGCAGGTTACCTTCTTGATCTCACCAATGGTTCTCAATTAGCGGTGACGGCGGCCGTCAACCCTCAGGCTCGAATAGGTGAGGACGTCATCAGCCGAATTAGCTATTCGATGCAAGAGACCAAGGGCCTTAAGTGGCTTCAAACGGCGGTTGTCAAAGAGCTGAACAGAATCGCTGGCAGATTGGCTAGACAAGCAAATGTGTCGTTGAGTAAAATATATGAGGCAGTTGTCGTTGGCAACACATGCATGACACATTTACTGCTAGGTGTGGATCCGAGGCATTTGGCGCAGGCGCCCTATGTTCCGACATTCAGTCACAGTATGACGTTAGATGCGGGCGACCTTGGTTTGAGAATCAATCCAGCTGGCTTGGTGCACGTACTTCCGAATGTCGCTGGATATGTAGGGGCAGATACAGTTGGCATGATTCTTGCGACCGCCATCCACAAGAGCGACGGCATTGTGTTGGCGGTAGATATAGGCACAAACGGCGAAATTGTGCTAGGCTCGAAAGAACGAATGCTTGCGTGCTCAACGGCAGCAGGTCCAGCGTTTGAGGGAGCGCATATCAAGCATGGGATGAGAGCTGCTTCTGGCGCGATTGATTCTGTGTGGATTACGGATGGAGATATAGAGTTTAGCACTGTGGATGGCGCAAAGGCGGTTGGTATTTGCGGCTCCGGCCTTCTTGATGCAATTGTTTGTTTGCGCAAAGCAGGAATTCTGGAGGAAAGTGGAAGAATAGTAGATGTTGATGAAATACCGCCTGATTACGGTGGTCTTAAAGCCAGACTCACGGATGGGGGATTTGTTCTGGCAAGTGCTGAACATTCGGTGCATGGAACGCCGGTGGTGATTACTCAAAGGGATGTGCGCGAAGTTCAGCTTGCAAAGGGAGCCATTGCGGCTGGAATTCGTACGTTAATGGAGCGCCTAAATATTGTGCCGAATGATTTATCGGCGGTAGTTCTCGCAGGGGCATTCGGCAATTATATGCGCAAGCAGAGCGCGATTGCCGCTGGGCTTATACCAAATGTGCCATTATCAAAGGTACATTCGGTAGGGAATGCGGCGGGCGAAGGTGCGAAGCTTGCACTGCTTTCAACTGACGAGAGGTCCGAGGCTGACCGGATCGCTCAGTCAATTGAGTATGTAGAGCTGACGACGGACTCTAGTTTTCAGGAAAAGTTTGCGGAAGCCCTGATGTTCGGCTCGTGGCCCGACACAGGTTCGCAAAGCGTTTTTCCTTAATGGGGTGGGCTAGCTTGATAGGTGAGATAATTGCTGATTCAATCCCCTAAAGCTAGCAAGCCCAATTAAGGAGAAGAGTCAGACAAATAAATACTGCATAGGGGGTATCTGAATGTTCAACTACGAGGAGCTAGCCAATGCGCTGATTAACGGCAAAGCTCCACTTGTTCGAGAGCTCACTGAAAAGGCCCTGGCTGAGGGCGAAAGTCCCCAAGACATACTAAACAAGGGCTTAGTAGCGGGCATGAGCGTAGTGGGTGAAAAGTTCAAGAACAACGAGTTCTATGTGCCTGAAGTGCTCATTGCTGCTCGCGCCATGAAAAATGGCATGGAGGTTCTAAAGCCGAGGCTGGTTGAAACCGGTGTTGAGCCAATCGCAAAGGTTGCGATTGGTACGGTTCGGGGCGACCTCCACGATATTGGCAAGAATTTGGTTGCCATGATGCTCGAAGGCGCTGGCTTCGAGATTATCGACCTCGGCGTCGACGTCAAGCCTGAGCAATTTGTGCAGACAGTAAAAGAAAAGAATGCAAAGCTAGTATGTTTATCGGCGCTTCTTACTACTACCATGCCGGCAATGAAAGACACAATAAATGCGCTGTCTAAAGCTGGCTTGCGGGATGGTGTAAACGTCATGATTGGCGGGGCGCCGGTAACGCAGAACTATGCCGACGAGATTGGCGCCGATGGTTATGCGCCGGATGCCGCGAGTGCGGTGGACAAAGCTAAAGAGCTGTTGAAGGTTTAACCTCGACAGGTTGGCTTTTCAATAAGAGCATTAATACTGAGCCCTTGAGACCGGAAAATACGGCCAGCGGCCGTGGGTTGAACATATTCGGTTTCGGGGCTTATTTTTTAGGGAGGTACTTGTGGGTAAACCATCTTTGCTTTCTGTAGCACTGATCCTTTTCAACGTCATGCTTGCAGCGACTGGTCAGATAGTTTTAAAAATTGGTACATCAAAGCTTGGCGGCTTAATTAAGCCCAATCATTCAATTCTTGAAGCGGCTTTTTGTGCCATCAGGGCAATGTTCACGCCATATATTTTTGCTGGATTGATGATTTATGCCTTCAGCGCCATAACTTGGATCATCATTCTGAGCAGAGTGGACTTAAGCTTTGCATATCCAATGATTAGTTTAAGCTATGTGCTTGTCGTAATCCTTTCGGCACTGATTTTGAGCGAAAAAATCCCGCTGATTGCAGTGCCAGGCTTACTTCTGATTTGCATAGGTGTAAGCTTGATAGGGATAGGTTACAGTGGGCAGCGTTGAGATATAAATGATTCGCAGGCTCTTGCCGTTTTTAATCTTCGCCGTGCTTACTTTTATCTTTCTTTGGCCGGTTCTATTTGGCGCGCGGGCACTTCTGCCGGGTGGTATGCTTGGCTACATGTCGCCATGGAGGGCAGGCGTGGCGACGCCGGACCCGGTACATTGGAATGCGCTCACTTGGGATTCGATTGCCTACTTCTATCCTGCGAGGAAATTTTTGGGTGAGTCTATAAAGTCTGGAGATATTCCATTCTGGAATCCATATCAGATGTGTGGAATGCCTTTCCTTGCAGATCCCCAGACTGCCGTACTATATCCACCAAATCTCCTATTCGCTTTGCTCCCAGCTGATGTTGCATTTGGCATACTTGCCGCACTTCACCTTTTTGCGGCAGGGGTTTTCACCTATATTTTCCTAAGGGGCATTGGATTGAGCTCGATGGCGTCGATGCTTGGCGGAATCACATTTATGCTAGGCGGTTTTGCTGTTGTTTGGTTGGAGCTCCCAAACTTCTTGGCTGTTGCTATCTGGCTTCCTCTTACGCTGCATTTCTTGCGGTTGGCTCTTATTCATCGCTCGAGAATCTATGCCGCCGTATCCGGAATAATGATAGCGCTCTCACTCATAGCAGGACATCCACAGATTGCCTTTTATTGTCTGCTTGTGTCCGCTATGTTCTTGGCTTATCTAGCTTTCGTTGGGCGCTCGGAAACTGGAATTGTCTGCTCACTGGGGCTTGGCATTTTTGCGTTTGCTATTGGATTTGCCCTTGCCGCACCGCAGATACTTCCGACCACCGAACTAGCGGCTCTGTCGCATAGGATTGGCGGTGGATACAAGGCGTATTCATCTACAGCAATGACCCCGGCAAACCTTATTACGCTCCTACTTCCTGACTTTTATGGCAATCCGTCGAAGCTGGATTTCGACTATTGGGGTGTAGGTGAATACGCTGATTATTGTGGTTACATGGGAATTTTGCCTCTGCTCCTCGCACCGCTTGCATTTATGTGTGGTGGTAAGCGGCGGCAATATGCTTGGTTTTTCGGTTGCCTTGCTGTTCTGGGTCTTTTGATGGCAATGGGCACCGCTGTTAATCGAATCTTCTACTTTGGAGTCCCTGGATTTTCACGTTCAGGTTCTCCTGTAAGGGCACTCTTTATCTATATGTTTTCGCTAACCATCCTTGGTGCGCTGGGCTTTGAGCGGCTCTTGAATCAAAAGCCAGAAAAGGCAAATCAAACGTTGATTCGAATTTTACTTATAGTTATATCAATTCTACTCATAGGGCTTCTTCTTTTAAAGCTAAATTTTGAGCGCATACGTAGCGAATTTGGCGCGATTGACCTGCTCGAGATATCACTTCCGGTGACCTGGCTATTCCCACCATTTTTTCTTGGAGCTTTTGGGCTTATGGTGCTTCTGGTTTCGGGGAAGCTAAATCGGACTTTTTGTGGTGGGCTTTTGGTAGGGCTACTCATCGCAGACTTGCTTGTATTTGGGATAAAGTATAACCAAACCTGCGTTCGGCCTCAGATTTATCCAGAGGGCACACTGACGAATTTCCTCAGGGGTGACTTGGGCTTGTGGCGAATTATGCCTCTGAACTCAAGGTGGGACCTCCGTACCTATCCGAAGGCTGTGCTTCCACCAAACTCGGCAATGGTCTATGGGTTGCAGGACGTTCAAGGCTATTCGGCGCTCTATCCACTCAAATACAAAAAATTGCTTGATGCAGCTGCCGGCAGGGATTCATCGCCGCGAGAAAACGGCAACATGGTTTTTGCTCACAATCCCACTTCGCCCATCTATGATTTGCTTGGGGTTCGTTGGATTATCTCTCTAGCACACCTAGGGGGCAAGCCTTTAGAGATGGATGGTTGCTATTTGTATCAGAATGATGGTGTTCTTCCGCGAGCGTTTATAGTGCATAAGGTAGAGTTTGTGGATGACGATGAATGCCTTCGCAGAATACGGCGCGGCGAGGTGGACCTGCGTTCAACGGCGCTAGGTGACTCCGAGTTTCTGCTGGAAGCACTTCGTCCGAGCTTGCTGAAGGCAGATATGGCAAGTGAGGATGTAAAGATTACCAAATATAGGCCGAATGAAGTGACGGTAAGCGTGAGAACTCGTGCGCCCGGCATTTTAATACTCACTGACCAATTTTATCCGGGGTGGGAAGCTTTGGTAGATGGTGAGCCAAAACGCGTATTTGAGGTGGATTTTTGTTTCCGAGGGGTAGCGATTCAAGCCGGAAAGCACGAGGTAGTTTTCTCATACCGTCCAAAGTCATTTAAGAGGGGACTTTGGCTGGCATGTTGCGCACTGGTTGTTCTGCTTGGCGTAAGCGTTGCTAGCATTAAGCGGGGAAACGCAGGTAGTGAAGATGGATAAAACATCTATCAGCCGAAGTGAATGGAAATGGGTGATATGGGTGTCTCTCGCCATTGTGCTTGGGACAATGGTCCCTTATGCAATAGGTTATGCCTTCGCAGGCCCAGGTTATCGCTTCATTGGGTTTATGCACAATGGCGATGATATGTGCGTTTATCTTTCTTGGATGCGGCAGGCCGCTGATGGGTATTTTTTTATAAGAAATCTCTTTACAACAGAACCCCAGATAGGCAAAGGTTTCAATATTTTCTTTTATTTGCTCGGAAGATTGGCTCACTTTGCGCACTTGCCGCTAATAGCAATGCTTCACATCGCAAGGGTTATCAGCGGCTTTGCGCTTTTGCTTGCTATATATATTTTTTCGAGTACCTGGCTTAAAGACAAATTCTCTCGACGTCTTTGTTTGTTAATCACGGGAACTTCGGCTGGTTTGGGCTTTCTATTTGTAGGGGTTCCTCATTCAACAGACGCTCCGGTAGATTTGTGGCAACCAGAAGCGATCACATTTCTTAGTATTTATTTAAGTCCACTGTATACTTTCCCAACCTTGCTGATGGTAGGAATTATTTTTTGGCTTTACAAATTCGCAACAGCTGGCCAATGGAAATATGCAATATTTGCTGGTGTGGGCCTATTGCTTCTTTCGAACATCCATACTTATGACATTATCCCACTAGGTCTTACTTGGGCGCTCTATTCGCTACTCAAGCTGGCATTGAGACCTCGAAATTCTAGGGTTTTGGTTGGAGGCGCAACCGCTTTGCTAATTGCATCGCCTGCGATAGCATATCAAGCGTACTTTTATTTGAGTGAGCCTGTCTTTAGAATGCGCGTTGCAGTGCCGACGACTTCGCCTAGTATTGTTTGGTATATTGCCGGCTACGGACTTCTTCTTGTGTTTGCGTTTATTGGGGTGTGGCAGTCGAGAAGGAATAATGACTTAAGCCTTCTCGTCTGCTGGTGTTTGGCTGGCTTCATTGCGGCATATCTTCCTGTAACTTTCCAAAGAAAGCTCATAATGGGAACACATATACCGCTGAGCATTCTAACGACAATGGGCGTGACTGCTGTAACTAGCCGTATTCTGCAAGATAAACATCGGACGTTGTTTTCTGCACTTATATTACTGGCGATGGTTCCATCAAACATGGTCGTAATAGCGTGGAATATTGGTGATATTCTGCAAAACCAAGTGCCAACAGGGTTTCACACGCCTTACATTTCAGAGGTTGAGCTGAATGCTCTTTCATTTCTACGGGCTCATGCGAAACCAGATGAGGCAATCCTTGGCCCGCCGAGCTTGTCGGTGCTTGTTCCGGGGTTTACAGGACGCACTGTGTACTGCGGTCACTGGGGGGAAACAGTGCGTTTTTGGGAGAAGCTTTTGGAAATTGGGCGCTTCTATGTTCCTGACACTTCTGATGACGAGAGGCGGATGTTTTTACGGAAGCACCGAATAAGCTGGGTTGTTGAATGTCGTGAGGAAAGCTCCCCTGGTTTTAAACCTGTTAATTTAAGTGAGCGGAAGGTTGATTATCTAAAGCCAGCATTTGACCAAGGTGGAATTGTGATTTACAGGGTGGTGAATAACGAAAATGCATAGAAATTGGAGGGTGATATAATCACCCTCCAGCTTTAGCCTTTTGCATTGAACTTACTCTTTTTAAGCTTGAGATTGCACATATTCTGTGATTTTATGCAATGCATCGGCGTTTAATGGGCCGAATCGGATATCAATGGCATAGCGGACAAGTTCTTTCTCGTATTTGTGCTCAATTTTGCTAACTACGCCCTTTACAGCCACTGGATTGTTTTTCTTATTAACAAAAAGGTCAAGATCCAGAGCTACGCCAGGCTTGAGATCCATTCTCGATGGAAGGTATACCCTAATTCCTGAGCATCCCATATCTCCTGATGTACAGAGTGCACGCACTGTATCGCCATTTGGGCGCGGCAGGTAAAGCCTGATTAGAAGCGGCGACTTTAATTGAAAATAAGCGTGTCCCTCGTCCCTTACAAATCTTTCTAAATCTGCCAGAGCCATTGTTTCGTCATCGGCCTCCTTTATCTGTTTTGAAGTTAATATTGTATGGCTCACGTTGGCGTCGTGCGGAATTGCCGAACAACCGCTTTTAAATGGCAATGGAATTGCACCAGAAAGCTCGGCGTTGCCTGCGGTTACAGCCGTGAGTGATTCAATTCTTGACTGCCAGGATGAACGCACTGCGTTCCTGTAATAATTCATAACAATGCCATTTAAATTGGTTCTAGGTTTCATCAAATTGGGAATCCGCCGTTCCAAACGGAGTCTACGTTAACGTTATTCCATTGACTATCCAGCGTGGAAGTTGTCAACATTACCAGTTTAATACCCGCATTTATGCCTGATTTGCCTTTCAATTTTCGCTTTTATCTATGAACTGACTGCAAAGTCAACAAATGGTCTAGAATCAAGCAAGTGCTTTAGGCGGACCCTGAATTGGCAGTATGGTATAATATAGGTGCTATGAAATACGATGTCATTGTGGTTGGAGCTGGTCATGCTGGTTGTGAGGCTGCACTTGCGGCCGCTCGTTTGGGTTGCAAGACTCTTCTCCTGACAATCAACATAGATAGCATAGCGGTCATGCCGTGCAACTGCAGCATTGGAGGACCTGCCAAGGGGCATCTAGTCCGCGAGATTGACGCACTAGGTGGACAGATGGGCTTTACAATCGATGTTGCTTATACTCACATCCGGATGCTGAATACTGGCAAAGGACCAGCAGTCCAGGCGCTTAGGGCGCAAGCCGACAAGCGACTATATCAATCTGTAATGAAGCAAACTATCGAGTCGCAACCTGGTCTCGACCTTAAGCAGGCAATGGTTGAGCGAATTCTTGTTAAGAACGACAGAGTAGTTGGCGTAGTAAGCCAGACGGGGGTAGAGTATTTAGCGAAAAAGGTTATCCTCACTACGGGCACTTTTCTTCGGGGTCTTATCCACATTGGCGAAGTGAAGTTTCCTGCAGGCCGAGCCGGCGAATTCGCCGCCGACAAACTCTCTGAAAGCCTAATTGAGATTGGCTTTGAACTTGGTAGGCTGAAGACCGGCACAACTGCGCGAATCCACAAGGGAAGCATAGATTTCTCAAAGGTTGAAGAACATCCCTCTGATGACGAACCCTTAGCTTTCTCATTTATAACGCCTTTGGTGCGTCGAGAAGGCCTACTTCCTTGCTGGCTCACCTATACGACGCAAAAGACGCGTAACATCATAATGGAAAATCTTCACCGCTCGGCAATGTATGGCGGCTCCATCATGGGCGTTGGGCCTCGTTATTGTCCATCTATCGAAGACAAAATGGTGAAATTCCCTGACAAGGAAAGACACCAGGTCTTTCTTGAGCAGGAAGGCTGGCATACTGATGAGGTTTATGTGCAGGGAATGTCAACAAGCATGCCTGAGGATGTCCAAATTGAGATGATACACTCGATACCAGGCTTGGAAAACGCTCATATAATCCGACCTGGATATGCTATTGAGTATGATTTTGCGCCGCCAACACAGCTCAAGCCGAGCCTAGAAACCAAACTTGTTGAGGGACTTTACTTTGCCGGTCAGATTAATGGCACCTCAGGCTATGAGGAAGCTGCCGCTCAAGGACTAATGGCTGGAATCAATGCTGCCCTTGCAGTTCAGGGCCGTGAACCCATCGTACTCGACCGGTCGCAGGCTTATATCGGAGTAATGATTGATGATTTGGTAACAAAAGGTGTGAATGATCCCTACAGATTGCTAACCTCTCGCGCAGAGCATCGGCTCTTGCTACGGCAGGACAACGCAGATGCACGGCTGACCCCAATCGGCCGTGAGATAGGTCTCGTTACTCAGGAACGATGGGACCGATTTGCTGCTAGACAAGAGCAGATAAGTCAAGAAATGGAGCGTCTTAAGAAAACTTTTATAAAACCGTCGGATACAGAAGTCCTAGCAAAACTTGGGATTGAAAACCTACAACGGCGGACATCTCTTGAGGAGCTACTGCGCCGTCCGAACGTTCGCTATGATGATATATTGAGCCTCAATAGTCATGGTCCGCAGCTTCCACGCGACGTCCGCGAACAAATTGAGACTCAAATTAAATATGAAGGCTACATTCGCCGCCAGCTTTCGCAGGTCGAGCAACAAAAAAAACTAGAAAGCCTTAGAATCCCTTCGGATTTCGATTATTCCTCTGCTACGTCACTTTCCAATGAGGGGCGCGAAAAGCTCAGTCGCATACAGCCTGCTTCCATTGGACAGGCGGCACGCATTCCTGGGGTAACTCCTGCTGATATTTCGCTTCTAATGGTTTTAGTGAGCAAATATGAAAGGGTTGGCTAGTAACCCTTTTTGTAGTTATAAAGCTCATCAGTTTGGGGCTGCATTCAACGGGGAATAAAAATTAGTACTAATGAAAACAGTGCAGGGTAACTCCGCGCCAACAATCTGCTTTTTAATTTTATGCGACTTTAAGCATTTCTAAGGTCGGTAAGGGGGTAGAGCGTGATGGGTGTGCGTGAGGCGGCGCTGGAAGTTGCAGTCAGGTCTCGTCTGAGCGAGGACAAGCGGATAGGTGATCTGCCAATCAGTCCTTATGTTGTCGATAATGTTGTTTATTTGATTGGCAGGGTCAACACACTAGAACAGCGAGACATAGCGCTTTTTCTTGCTCGTGGTACACCGGGCGTTCGGAAAGTTTATGTTGATGAATTAGAAGTTGGCGAAGTTGAGCGGGCACGAACTAAATCTAATAATTCACAACAAATAAGTTGACGCCTTGTTCCCCGGCGAAATATAATTACAAGTCTGTGCCATTGCTATTTAGCTAAGGCCAAAGTAAAAAATAATTGCTGGGGGTAAAACGAGCAGATGTCACATGAAATCGCAGGCAACATTGCGTTGAGGGCATTCCTCTTGATACTAATCGCCGAGTTTGGTGACAAAACGCAATTAATGAGCATGGCTCTTGCAGCAAAAAGTGGCAAACCTTTTCTCGTGCTTTTTGGAGCTATTTCGGCGCTTGCAGCTGTGACGCTTGTTGGCGTGTTGGTTGGTGATGTGCTTACCAAAATAATTCCCATGAATCGCATACATCAATTTGCTGGTCTGCTTTTTATTGCTATTGGCGGATTAATGCTGTTTGGCAAAATCTAAAATCCCCTTAATAAAAAGAATTGGCCGACCCTCTGGTGAGTCGGCCATTACTTATTATTTTCTTTGAAGGCTTAAAGCAAGTGTTGCTTAATGATAGATAGTGACATCGGAGTCGCCTCTTGGAATTACGACCCGATAAACAGTGCCTCCAACTACTTCGGTTGAGCTGATTCCAGTGACGACAACGTAATCGCCTTGTGCGGGAATTTTTGTGTTAAGTTTTTCCGAGTTTATCTTGACGCCGCCTGGAAGCGAGCCATCGTCAATGTAGAAAAAGCCAGTTCCTGGGGGATCATTAACCTTGCCAGTTACAGTCACAAGCATTCCGATATTGTTTGTTCCAAAGCCGCCGGTGACACCAGGCGTATATGGATTCAATTCCCCGCCGCCCAAAGCTAGGTTAATTAGCAACAATGGACCAGGAATGCTTGCAGTCCCATCTGGAGTTATTGAGGCATTGGTAATGACTCGTTCTCCGTTAATTAGGCTAATTATGCCTCCGATATCAACCTTTGTTCCTTGGTCAGGGGCAGTACCGTTTACCCTTATTCCGCCATATTGAGGAATTTCCGGTGTAGCGAGCGGTTCCGCGATGTAGAAATAGTTGTCAAAGTCAGCGCTAACCACTTTTTGTGGGATGATTACGGCCCGACCATTTGGAAATGCCTTTGCGTCAGAGATTTTCTCAACCACGTCGGCTGCCATTATTCCGTCGGATACAGATACTGCAGACCAAGCATTTGCCGCGTTCCTTGCTTTAACGCCGATATAGTAGGTTACTCCTGAAGTAAGGTTGATGCCAGTGGTAGTAACGGATGTACTTGTTCCTACGCTTGTCCAAGGCACTACGGAGCCAAGGTTATCTGGCAAGGTGCCAACTGCGTATTGATATTCCTCGATGCCGGATTCAGGGTCACTGCCGCTCCACGTTGCGTTAAGTTGCCCAGCGGCGTTGGTATATGCTCCGTTATCTAAGACAGCGCCCGTTTCAGGTGCTGTTGCATCGTACTTGTATGGTCCAAGATCAAGTGTTCCGTTTGGTATTCCATCGCCGTTGCAGCTTTGGAGGTGTAAGTAGTATGAACCGCTATCCTCGCAAGATAGCTCTAAGGCGCCAGAGCTCCAATGCTCTTCGCCGCCTGTCCATGTGTGTGTGGGCTGAGTATCCCAATGGATTCGGTAATATTGGCGAGTCCCTGGTCCGAAACCGTCTGTTGAGTTGAACACAAAGGTCGTTGAAGAATACCAGGTATCCACAGACTTGTTACATGTTACGCTTCCAGATGACGGTGCAATGGGCAATGTGAACCTAGAAATTGGCGCACATTGGTCAGACTCGTTTGATTCAGCATCGTAAGCTGAGATGGCGTATGTGTAAGATGTATTTGCTGCAAGGTTGGTGTCTGAGAAGCTTGTAGTCGTGCTTGTGCCTATGAGGCCGCCATTCCGATATATTTTGTAACCTGCTACGCCAACATTATCGGTCGAGGCGGTCCAGGTTAAGTCAATTCCGCTAGTGGAAACAGGTTGTGCTGAGAGGTTTGTTGGCACTGATGGCGGCACTCTATCCTCGGCGAACTCAAGCTTGATAGCATCTGCGATTACGTTTAGGTTTGTCTCAACTCCGGTACTGCTGAGTCTGACCCAGCCATTTGCGGTTCCTGTTGCAAATGGCACGTTGGCTACAAGGAGTTGCCACTTCCCGCCAGAATTTGGGTCTTGTTGGTTGACTGATATGCTCATCGAACCCCCGCTCCACTGGATAAAGTATGGGGCATGGGTAGTTCTGTTGGCACCATCAACCCACCAAGCGTAAACGTTGTACCTGCCGGCTGTGATTACGTTTGGGTACCAGGTGCATTTCCTATTTTGGTCGTAGCCCGAGCAGTAATGATAGCTTGCACCATATCTCTCGGTAGAAGAAGTGCTCCTAATCCAACTACCTACAAATACTACTCCTGTGGTGTCATCGTTATCTTTGATTATGTCTGCCGGTATGTCATAGCCTATTGTTGTAAATGTTTGCTGGGTTGAGACAGCAGTGGAGCCGCTTCCATCTTTAGATATTACTCGGTAATAATACTGAGTGTTCGGCGCGAGGCCAACCAATTGGACTGAGTGGCTGGTCACTAGCTTTGTGTTTTCTGGTGTTATATAACCATATGAAGGCGTCGGCCCATACTCGACCTGGGTGGTTGCCTTTTCGTCTGTGTTCCAAACAATAATGGCATTAGTAGCCTGAATATTTGTCGCCTGGATGTTGCTCAGGACGGGCGGCACACCATCAGGGGCAAGAGAGAAATTCCTGGTGGTGACTGCCCCGGCGGTAATAGTTACACCAGTGGCACTTTGACTTACGTAACCATCAGCTGAACATGTAACTGTGTAGGTGCCAGGGCTTACGTCAAGAATGCCGTAGAAGCCTGTGCCGTCTGAAGTGGTCGAAAGACCGCCGCCCGAGATAGAGACGGTCGCCTTGTATAATGCAGTGCCGTTTGATGAGTCGGTAACGGTCCCCTTAAGTATCCCATATGTTGGGTTGGTCTTCCATGTCATTGGGGTTGGTTCGACCCAGGTGGGGAATGCGCCGGTGCTGGGGTCTGTTAGAACCGACTGTAGCGTAGTTCCAACAGCGCAGTTGTAGCTGTACAAACTTAGTCCGAGGAGGCCTGTTGACCTGCCGTCCTTGAGTTGGTAGTTGGTATTGCTAACCGTATTGCTGCATGTATCTTGGGCAACGTACATGTGCCTGCCGTAGGCGTGGAGCAGATTATCCTGATTGTTCGAACGCCAGACAGCATTGTCTGTTGTGTAATTCATCGGGCACATGTAGTCGGCATAGTGGCCTGCCATCCATGCGTCCCAATCTTGGAGGTAATCTCGGCTGCCGGTCAGCGAAGTCTTCCAAACTGCGGCACCAACTTTTAGCTGTGGCTTGATTGCCATGGCGTTGCAGTAGAATTTCTTGACAAATGCACTGATTTGTGCCCGCCGCCAATTGCTCCAGTCATCGTTTCCAGCGTTTGGTTTCCCTGTGGTTCCAAACTCTTTATTGAAGCGCTCCACCGCTATAGGGTTATAGCCCCAGTCTGTGCCTGGATAGCGTATGCGGTCGAAGGTGATGCCGTCGATGTTGTAGTTTTGAACTACCTCTAAATAAGCGTTTACTAGCCAGTCCTCGACTGCAGGGACGCCTGGGTCAAGGTAGCTAGAGGTGCCGGAGAGTTTAGCTCCTGTGCTAGTCTCGCTAAGCCATTCGGGATGGAGATTGTAGACATGGTTAGGTTGAGGTGGTGGCACTGTTTGTGTCCATATGCGGTAGACACAATACCAAGCATGTACTTCTATATTTTGTGCATGGGCTTTATTAATGATATCCGCCAGCGCATCGTAGGATGGATTAGCGTCAGCTGCCCATGGAAAATAGCTTGAGGGATGATATGCATCACCAGCTTTTTCCATTTCGACGATGACAGCATTGCAATTGCACGCTTTAGCGTAGTTGACCATGGCAGTGGTCTGTTCGGGGGTTTTGAAGCCGGCATGCCAGGCGTCAACCCAAAAGGCTCGGAATTCGGCTGCATTTCCGCAAATTGCTGATGTTAAAAACAGAAATATGGCAATCAAAAAAGGCAGGCTTTTTTTCACTACATAATCTCCTTTCAAAAACTGTTTTTATTTTAAAAGCGCTTGCTATAATGTTCTCCGAATCCTTTGGGGATGCTTAAAATGTTGATATACTTTGAGAGTTCGAGTTATCCCTTTGTGTTGTTTAATAATTATCCCTTTGGGAGGGTAAAATGTCAACGCTTAAAGCGCAAAACAGGTAAAGATACTAGTAATGTAAAGCTACTAGAGATAGTTTTTATTTTGTGCTTTCCTAACCTTTGCATTTGACGAATGACCTCGCCTTTGTTATGATTGAGGCTTAGAGGAAGAACTGCTTGAGTAGTATGCAATTGCAGTCGAGGGAGGCATATGTTTGGAAAAACCATCAAAGTTGGTGTCATATCGTTCACCGATCCCAGGGCTACGAGTTTTGTAGAGAGACGCGAGCAATACATACGCGAGAAGCATGCGGAGGTAGTCCAAGCCCTCAAAGCTGCTGGGATTTCGGCAACAGACCCAATGCAAAGTCTGCGGTCGCCTGATTCACCCATCTTTGGCGTTTCGACTAGTGAAGATGTGCGCCACTGCATTCGTGAAATTAAGGCTGCCGAAGCCGATGCTGTCGTACTTGGTTGTTGGCACTGGACTGAGCCAATGCTTGCACTTGCAACTGTTCGAGAGCTAAACCTGCCTACTCTTCTTTACGCCGAGGATGATCCTACATGGGCAGGAACGGTGTGCATGGGTGCCGTTGGTGCATCGCTTTGGGAGTCACCTGTAAACTCTCATGCACTCACGCATTCGAGGCTTCGGGGTGACTTGCCTGGAATTATACGCTGGGCAAAAGGAGTCGGCGCAACTGAGCAACTCAAGCGAAAATCATTAATACTTTGGGGCGGCACCTACTGCCTGCGAATGGAGCATTTGCGGGATGATATTCCTCGATTGAAGAGCCTCTTGATTGGCGATATCATTTCTGAGGACCAGTATATTTTAATTAGGCGCGCTGATGATATTCTCGAGAATCAACCAGGAAGAATAGATGCTTTCATTAATTGGTTAAAACAAGGTTCAGCAAGCATTATCTACGATGAAACCATGCTAACGCCAGAATCGTTCCGCCGGCAGGTTGCCCTTTATCTTGCCTCCCGAGACCGCTTGTCAGAGTTTCCTGCCGAGGAGATTGCAGGTGTCTCCGTGAAATGCCAACCTGAGCTTAGCGTGGATTATGGTGTAACAGCGTGCCTTCTACCTTCGTTCCTCCCATTTTCAGTCGACAGCGAGGGCGAGCGTCTTGCGGTTGCAACTGTTTGCGAAGGTGACATCAAAGGACTTCTAAGTTGCGCGCTCCTTCAGGCAATTCAGCCCGAGGTACCGCCTTTGTTCGGAGATTTGAAGTACGTTGCAAAGGACTATGTGCTAATATCGAACTGCGGAGGCTCTTCGGTTTACTACGCCGCAAATTCTCTTGATCCTGCTAAGGTTCTTCCCAATTTGCGATTTGCCGCTCAATGCCAGGGTGAATCGGGTGGTGCGGTAGGTTATAATGGGCAACCTGGTGTGATGACTGTCTGCAGGCTATGTCGGATTGACGGCGAGTATTATATGCAAATGGGCGTTGGAAGGTCATTGGAGATAACACCCCAAATTACCAAAAATATACTTTGGGGTCAAACATGGCCTCATATTGCAATTGATCTTGGGGTTGACCCCGCTAGGCTTATGGCTGTTGTTGGGTCGAACCACTTAAGCGCAACATCAGGCGACTTCGCGCTCGAGATCACCTATGCTTGCCGGGAGCTTGGCATACCCATCATTCGGCTGGATTCGGATGACGACTTGCGAAGTGCCTGGTATAACATCGCCGGTGGCTAGGAGGTCACTTACGGTTGTCCCTGAAAACGCAGGGATTTATTCAGCTATTTAGAATCAGGAACTTCGCTCTTCTTTGGGTGGCACAGCTGATTTCGGTAATCGGAGATTGGGTCCTCACTGCCGCACTCCTTGTTTTCGTCTACAAGCTGACGGGGGAGAAAGTAACAGTTGGCAAGATGATCATCTTCGAAGCGCTCCCCGTTCTTCTGTTTGGCTATCCTGCGGGGATGATTGCCGATTGCTTGAACCGCCGCAGGGTTATGATTTTCTCTGATTTGGCAAGGGCTGGGCTGGTACTACTTCTTCTTTTCGTTCGCACTGCCGAATCAATATGGATTGTATATGTTGTGGCGTTCTTTTGTGGGCTTTTCAGTTTGTTCTTCCGTCCCGCAAGAACCGCTTCAATCCCTAATATTGTGCCCAAAGAATTATTGATGACAGCCAACTCTGCGGCGACTTTCAATGAAACCATAGGAATGCTAATTGGCCCTGTGATTGGCGGTGCGCTCGGTTATTCGTTTATACGGACGGCATGCGTCCTTGATTCGGCAACATTTTTATTTTCGGCGATTGCATTGATGTTCACTGTCATTCCTCAAGGCAAAAGCTCAATGCCAAGGCGTCTTAGTGAATTAGGGAGAGAATCGGTAGATGGAATTGGTTTTGTTATCAGAAGCCGTACACTCCGGTCTTTGTTGCTTATCCTTGGGCTCATGGCGGTGGCAGTGGGCGCATATAATGTCCTGGAGGTAATATTCGCTGTGGATGACCTGAAGCTTTCCGGCGGTGAATTTGGAATGCTTTTGTCGGCTGCGGCGATGGGCATGTTCGTAGGGTCATTGATAGCTGGGAGTATTTCTCGAAGGTTCAGCCCTGCCATTTTCCTTTCCTCGGGCGTATTTGGCGTTGGTCTCACAATGATATGGTTCTCCCAGACTCATATCATCCATACGGCACTTATGGCTCTTTTCATGATGGGAGTATGCAATGCGGCTGCGATTATTGGATGTTCGACACTCTTCCAGCTTTGCACACCAAATCGACTCCAGGCACGCGCTATTGCCATGTTTTGGACACTTTATTCAGCAATTAATTTGACTGCCACCTATGTTTCGACCGTGGCGGCTGATTTTTATTCGGTTCGCGGGGTTCTTATGCTTTGTGGTATTCTTGCTAGCCTCGGCGGAATCTTAAGCGTTGCTATCCTCCCTCGAGAAGATTTGGCGTACGAGTCCAGTGTGTCGGAATCGTGCAAGGTGCTTGCTGAAGAGCGAATGTAGCCATCTTTACGAACAATTGGTACCTAACCCTCTGCAGTTCCACTGTATATTACTTTGTGGTACACTAGCGCTATGAGCTCGCGTGAAAATCTCGGTCCTAATAAGCAGATTTCCAGGCAGTTTGATGAGATTGCGGTCTTCTATGATACGCTCATGGCTGGTGTGCCCTATTCAACTTGGGTTGAATATGTCCAGCGCATTGTAAAAAAATTTTGCCGTAGGCCCCAATGGGTGCTCGACCTATGCTGTGGAACGGGGAGTGTGAGCATTCTTCTTGCAAAAAAGGGCTATCATGTTGTCGGGGTAGATATCTCGCCTGGAATGATAGCAATTGCTCGTGAGAAAGCTCGGATGGAGCATGTTTCCTTGGATTTCTACGTTCAAGACGTCTGCCGTCTGTCATTGGAAAGGCGCTTTGACTTGGTAATCTCACTTTTTGATAGTCTAAATTATATTTTGAATCCCGATGATCTTCTTGGAGCATTTCAGAGGACAGCCAAACATATGGCGGAGGATGGCCTTTTGATTTTCGACCTTAACACACAGCTTGCTTTAGAGGCGGGGTTCTTCGACCAAGACAATATTGGAAGTGGCTCGCCGGTCGAATATCTTTGGCGAAGTTCATATGATGAATTGTCGCGAATTTGCACAATTCACATGTCATTTGATTACAAAACCGCTGAGGGTCCTCGCCATATTGAGATCAATCACTACCAGCGTGCGTATACTCAAGATGAAATTGTTTCGATGCTGGCCAAATCAGGTCTTACGGTACTGGCTGAATATCATGGATATACATTTAGAGAGGCAACGGGAACCAGCGATCGGATTTTCTATGTAGCAGCGAAATAGCTTTATCATTTCCATTCGTTCATTGTTGTGCCCACCCTTTTGTGTTATAATTACCAAAAAGCTCTTAGCAGAAGGTATGTGGTATACCGATTGCGGAAGTAAGCCAAACCATGTCCATAGCAGATAACTTAAGGCAGGTCAAGGATAGGATTTCAGCCGCCGCAGAGCGGGTTGGTCGCTCTGGCGAAGATATAGTGCTCGTTGCAGTGACAAAAACCGTCGGTGTGGATAGGATTGAGGAGGCCCTTGCGGCAGGTGTAACTGACATTGGTGAGAATTATGTTCAAGATGCGTTGGCGAAGTTCGAGGCGATAGGCTTGCGGGCACGGTGGCATATGATTGGGCATCTCCAGACGAACAAAGTCCGTACTGCTGTTGGGATATTTGATCTTATTCAGACGGTGGATAGCGGAAAACTAGCTAGGGAGATTGGAAAGCGGTCGGTAGCGATTGGAAAGACTTCGGATGTTTTAATCGAAGTCAACATCTCGGGTGAAGAGTCTAAGTTTGGCGTAGCGCCAGACCAAGCGCTAGACTTGGCGGAAGAGGTTTTGGGGATTGAAGGAGTTAGGCTTCAGGGTCTAATGGGAATTGCGCCGTTTGTTGATAATCAAGCCGTTATTAGAAGGTCATTTGCCAAACTAAAAAAGCTTTGGGATGAGCTACCAATAGACCATCGTGTTTGGCTATCAATGGGAATGACATCCGATTTTGAGATAGCTATCGAGGAAGGATCAAACATGGTTCGAATTGGAACAGCGATTTTTGGGCCACGGGTTTAATGGATTTATTCTTTGCTTTGAATGCCAACTAAATTTCTTTCTTAGCATGAGAGGCTAAAATTTTTTAATTCCCTAGTAGGCGTATGAAGAGGAATAAGGAGGGCGTAAGATGAATAGTGATATGTCCACAGATGGGAACGAGCATAGAGGTTTCTGGTCGAGGATAAAGCGGGGAATCGGCATCTCGGAGATTGACGAAGAGGAGTTCCCTGAGGAGGTCGTCGGTGCAGATGACCCGCGGGGTAGGCCGTTAACTCTGCGACTACATTCTGCGAGGGTGAGCCACGTGTCGGTAAGACAGCCTACTTCTTTCGAGGATGCAAGGCTAGCGGCAGACGGACTAAAAGAGGGCCGGCAACAGATAATAAACCTGGAAAAGTCGGATCAAGAGATGTCTGAGCGCATCATTGACTTTCTGAACGGCGTGACTTATGCCCTCAACGGCTTTGTCGAGAAGGTTGGCGAGCGCGTGTACCTATTTGCGCCTAGTAATGTGGTTATTGATGTGCCGGACGATTTGCACAAGGCGTCTCCTGGAGTGTTTGAAACGACCTAGCGAGGAGAGCATCCATAGTGCTTGGAAATAAAAAGATAGGTTTTATCGGTGCCGGCATGATGGCAGAGGCAATTGCACGAGGTCTTTTAAGTGCTGGAGTGGGTGCCGAAGCTATCATTGCATCGGATCCTGATGAAAAGCGGCGAGAGGTATTCAGCGCCCAGCTGGGAGTGAAGGCCACTGCCGATAACAAGTCGGTCGCTAGATGGGCTGATATTCTAATCCTGGCAGTGAAGCCATTCGTCATGTCGGAGGTCCTTGGGGAGATTGGTAGCGAGATTAAAACGGACCAGCTTGTTATTTCTATCGCCGCTGGAATCACCACCGAGAGCATTCAAAACAAGCTAGGAGAAAACGTTCCTGTTATCCGCGTTATGCCGAACACCCCAGCGTTGATTGGTAAAGGTGCTAGCGCACTTGCTCCCAGTAAATCTGCCACGCCAGCCCACATGGAAATTGCGCTCCAGATATTTGGTGCGGTGGGAAAGGCGGTTCAGGTAACTGAAGACAAGATGGATGCCGTTACTGGATTGAGCGGCAGTGGCCCTGCATACGTATATATGTTCATCGAAGCATTGGCAGATGGTGGTGTACGGATGGGATTGCCAAGGCAGACTGCCGTTATGCTGGCGGCTCAGACGGTGGCTGGAGCAGCAGAAATGGTTCTCCAGACCGGAACTCATACAGCCGAGCTTCGTGATAGAGTGGCGACGCCCGGCGGCACAACAATAGCTGGTATTGCAACTCTTGAGAAAGCAGGGTTCCGGTCGGCGGCGATCGAGGCAGTGATGGCTGCTACATTGCGCTCTACAGAGTTGGGCAAACCAAACAAATAAAAGGGCTAGAATATCCTTGCTCAAAGCATTGGGCGTAGGAAGATGCCTGTTTCTTCAGGACGTCCTGTGAACGATTCTGTATTCTCCAACAATTCCCCTAGATATCCTGAGAAGCGATTTATCAGCTTGTTAGTGACTCTCGGTTTGCTGATAGTGCTTATTGGCTATCTTCAAAGGCGTGATGCACTATCGTCGAGGGGCGATTCTTTTTCTCCACTTGCTTTTCAGACAGACATGATAGTAAAGATTTCCTATGCTTACGAACGCTGGGCAGAATTTAAAAAAGACGAATCAGCGGTTGATGCCGCGGACTTTTTAAAGAGAAGGGCCATTAAGGCGTATCAAGAGGTGGTCCAAGAGACGCCCATTCCTCGCTATGTCCGCCGATACATTATTCTCAAACATGATATAAACCCTCTGGGCATCGAAAAGGCAATTCAGCTTCTTGAGGAAGCAGCTGCGCGGCCAGAATACAGCAAGTATAGGCAGAAGCAATTGCTTATTGAGGCGGATATGTGGCGCTCGATTTACCTAAAGCCGGGCGTGCCAAGGCCTGACGTTCCAATATTCGAGCATAGGATAAACAATCTTCATCTAGGTTGGTATGCACATCTTGCTTTAAGAGACCTCTACCGAAAGGCCGGGCTTGATGAGCAGGCCAAACAACAGCAAATGGCGGCGCTGAATTCTGCTGGGGTGAGTGCTGTCATTTTGTTTGGGGTTTTTCTATGCGCACTAGCTATTCTTTTTGTAGGATTAGTGGTCTTGATAGCCTATATTGACGAGAAAATTCGTTCAAGACCCCTGCGAACCTCGTCCCCCATTGAAATTCAAGCTGACCCCAGTGTAATAGCAGGATACTTGCTTGAAGTTTTCATTACATACCTAATAGTGCTTCTGGCATCACAGCTCATGGGGGGCGTCTTGCTCGGAACCGCAAATTTTGTTTCGGAGGAACTTAATCCTACTTTTGCAATTGCAGTAACAGCCGGGACTTACGTTTTCGGTGGACTTGTGGCGCTTGCGTATCTCTCCTTCCGGCTTAATCTTGCGGGTTGGTCATGGAAAAGCGTTGGGTTAAAGGTTGACAATTTTGGTCGCAATGTGCTTTTTGGAATTGGCGGGTATTGTGCGGCTCTTCCACTTGTTCTCGCGGCGGGGTTTATCTCGCAGTCGATGGAGCGGTATATTCGTTCGCCTGAGAATCCGGTCTTGCCGCTCTGCCTTCAAGCTGATACAACCATTGCCAAGATGCTCTTATTCCTATTGGTTGCAGTTGCCGCGCCGTTCTTCGAAGAGCTATTCTTTCGCGGTGTTCTTTTTACTGGATTGCGTGCCCGATGGGGTGTAAATGTAGCTATCGTCGTTTCAGCTACTGTTTTTGCAAGCATTCATCCGTTTCCGATTCACTTCCTGCCGATTTTTGTGCTAGGAGCTGCATTTTCAATCTTGATGTATGAGCGAGGCTCGCTTATTTCGTCTATGGTTGCGCATGCACTTCAAAACAGTGCAGTATTTCTGTTGTTGGTATTAGTGAACTAGCAGAAAATGAAGCTATTTGTGATAGGGATTCTTATTGCGCTATATGTTGTAATTTTATGGGTGCTTTTGTTTTTTGCATTGCGTCGGGGATATCGCGAATGGCGTGAAGGCCGCTCAACTCGCCTTCGCCGTGTTCCTGCGTGCGTAATGGATAAGCGAAGGGCATCTGAATACTCAGACGCAGTAGGTCAGCCGATATCACGATATTTCATCACTTTCAAGTTCGAAGACATGCAAAAAGAGTTCGAAGTTTCGGAGGAAATATACACATCAACTCGAATAGGTGGCGAAGGGGTGCTAATCCTCAAGTCTGAGAATTATCAGACTTTCGAGCCGAAGTCCCCTGGCGATGAAACGGACGAGGTGTATCGACGAATGGTTAAATGGTAAGGGATATGGAGAAGACTCTTCTTAAAGTTCGCGTTAATCCAAGAAGTTCACGAAACCAGATTATGGGATGGAAGGATGATGTCCTTCTTGTAAAGGTAACCGCTCCGCCAGTAGAAGGAACTGCGAATAAAGCATGTATAGAGTTACTTGCCGACCAGCTTGGCATAAAGAAGTCGCAAATTTCCCTTGCCGCAGGCGCCACTAGTCGCGAAAAGACCTTCGAGATCTTGGGGCTTTCTATTTCGGAGGTTAAGTAGCGCTTAAAGTAGTTGTCAAATTCCCAGCCAATGGGTTTTTAGAAGTTTAATTAAAAGAGGGCTAGACATGACAGAAATCATAAGGCGATATTCAAACAATCCAATTATTACCCCGGCGATGATTCCTGGCGCGAATGCAGTATTCAACAGTGCAGTACACAAGTTTGGAGACCGATATGTTGCCGTGCTTCGAGTTGAGAATAGGCAGGGTTATCAAACCATGCGTCTTGCATGGAGTGATGATGGTATTCACTTTGATATAGAGCCCGAGCCGATTCTCATGCCGACGGAGGAGCCGTTCCTTACGTATGAGGAAGCAATATACGATCCTCGAATCACAAAGATTGATGACACATACTATATTTGCTATGCTGCCGAAAACCGCTATGGCTGCCAAGTTTCCGTAAGCAAGACGAAGGATTTTCGAACATTCGAGAAAGTTGCGATTGCATCCGAGCCTACGAACCGAAACATGGTGCTTTTTCCAGAGAAAATTAATGGGCTATATGTGCGTTTGGATAGACCTTTCCAACCTGGAGGTCAAGGGCACATATGGATATCTTATTCGCCCGATTTAGTCTACTGGGGAAGGTCGCAGTGCATAATGGAAAGCCGCCGTTTTGCTTGGGACCAAGGGAAAATTGGGCCGGGTGCGCCGCCGATAAAAACTAACGAAGGCTGGTTGGTTATTTACCATGGCACGGCTCCTCGTTGCAATGGTCTAATCTACAGGGTAGGCTTGGCACTTCTTGATCTCGAAGATCCTTCAAAAGTTATCGCAAGGGGGAAGGAATACTTAATGGCACCCACGGAGCTTTATGAACGAGTGGGGGATGTGCCAAATGTTGTGTTTGTTACGTCGGCTGTTCCGGATTACGAAAAGGATGAAGTGCGTCTTTATTATGGCGCTGCTGATACGGTTTTCTGCATGGCGGTGGCAAAAATAAGAGATTTGATAGAGTTCGCTCGCACGAAATAGTTATGCTTGCCTTAGATACCGATTGGTGTTATCATTTTCATGAATTCAAATGCTCATAATTGACGGTTTGTGGAAAGGAAGGCGCTTGATGAAGCTGGCAGTGTTTCTTACTTTAGCCGCCGCGGTGGCGGCAGTAACAGTGGGCTGCGGTGGTTCTGGTACTGGGGGGTTTATAACGACGTCATCTGGCATCCAGTACTGCGACGTGCGAGTTGGCAGGGGGATGCCTCCACTCAAGGGTGAGGTGTGTGTTTTTCATTATGCAGGATGGCTCCAAAACGGGGTCAAGTTCGACAGCTCCTATGACAGAAATGAACCGTTTGAATTTACGCTTGGAGGCGGCGAGGTAATTCAGGGATGGGAAGAGCTGGCAAGCACAATGCGTGTTGGAGGCAAACGCAGGGCTTATATCCCACCAGAGCTAGCATATGGTTCTAGGGGCAATCCACCTTTGATACCTGGCAATGCAACTTTGTATTTTGAGATGGAACTGCTTGAGATACGCACGCCAGATGAAGTAACGACTGAATCTGGCCTTAAGTATGCTAATCTTTATGTGGGCGACGGAAACCTTGTGCAAAACGGTAGTAATGTTTTGATACATTATTCCCTTTGGCTTTCGGACGGCACCAAGTTGGAAAGCACTTATGATACCGATTCGCCAATTTCATTCGTCATTGGAAATGGAGAGGTTATAAAGGGATTGGAAGAAGGCCTAATCGGGATGCGCTCTGGCGGTAGGCGTAAACTAACAGTTCCTCCTAGCTTAGCTTATGGGGAGCAAGGTAATCCTCAAAAAAATATTCCACCGAACGCTACGCTAGTCTATGAAGTGGAAGTAATAGGCGTGCATTAATTATTTCCAGGTGTGATGCCCGAGTGCAAAGCACTCAATTTAAAGTGTTATTTATAAGCTTTTTGATAAAGGCATCGGGGATTGGTGATCCTTTGTTGCGCAAAATAACCTCGGCATCGTATTGCAAGATACTCGCAATATTTACGTCAATGATCCTCTTCATAGTCCTGACTGGTGTTGGGAGAGGTGATGAACCATTGGTGGAGAACCTCATTCCGAATGAAATTAATGGGTGGAAGGCTGAAACACCTGATGGGATATACGATCGTAAGACACTTTTTGACTACATAGATGGTGGAGCGGAGGTATACCTTGCGTATGGCTTCCAAAAAATGCTTGCAAGGCGCTTTGTGAAGGAGAATGAGCCGTCGATTACCCTTGACATTTTCGACATGGGCTCGCCGGAAGATGCATTTGGGGTATATAGCTTTGAACAGGATGGTAAAAGCGTCGGAATTGGGAACGATTCAGAATATGCTGCTGGCCTTCTTTGCTTCTGGAAAGGTAAGTATTTTGTTAGCATCCTGGCGGATAAGGAGTCTCCTGATGTAAGAGAAGCCGTTATGGCGCTTGGTAGAATAGTTGCGTCAAATATTCAGCTCGTGGGGTCCAAACCTGAGGTTGTTTCGCTTTTGCCACCATTGAATCTTATCAAAACTAGCGTTCGCTATTTCCATAAGAAATCTGGACTGGATTACCACTACTTCCTTGCTGATAAAAACATCCTCAATTTAGATGAAGATACTGATGTTGTTCTCGCAGAATATGCGGAAAAGAAAGGGAAATCAAAGCTCCTTGTTGTTCGGTATCCGGATGAGGATAGTTCCGTTGCAGCCTATAGAAGCTTTGTTAAGGCATACATGCCCGAAGCACAGGATACAGGGATATTAAAAACTGAGGATGGCAAATGGGTGGCGGTCAAGCGTTGCGGTCAGTATCTATTGGCTATATTCGAAGCTCCGACGCGTGAGAGGGCATCCGAACTTATAGCGGCAGTGAAAATGCGATGGGAGAGAGTCAAATGACCGAAAAAAGTGGAGTCATTACCCGACGCGATTTCATTCGGGGGGCGGCGACAGCTGCTTTTGCTGCGGCTGTTGGTTTCCCGATTGAGGCACAATCCGCGGAGAAGCGTGCGAGAGTTGTGCTAATCCGAGATGCTGGCGTGCTTGATAGTGAAGGCAAGATAAACATCTCGGTTTTTGGCCGAATGCTTGACCAGGCAGTTGCAAAACTTCTTGGCAAACCCAATGCTGCATCTGCATGGAAATCAATTGTCAAGCCAAGCGACTTCGTTGGAATCAAGACAAACGTGTGGAATCGGTTCCCAACTCCGCCTGAAGTGAACGAAATTCTTATGAAGCGCGTTATTGCCGCTGGTGTTTCGGAAGATAGGGTGTTTTGTGATGATAGGGGGTCGCGCGACAAGTTTGAGCAGGCAACTGCTCTTATTAACGTCCGTCCAGCCCGCGCCCATACGATGGCGGGTATGGGCGGATGCATCAAGAATTACATAATTTTGAGCGGCAACCCAGCGTCATATCACGCGGACGCGTGCGCAGATCTTGCCAAAGTTTGGAATCTTCCCATTGTTAAAGGCAAGACGCGTCTAAACATCCTTCTTCTGCTAAATCCTCTCTTCTATTGCAAAGGTCCTCAGGCGTACGATCCGAGATATGTTTGGCCATATAAAGGGCTTGCAGTTTCACTTGACCCCGTGGCGGTTGACAGTGTTGCTACACATATTCTGCGCGCAAAGAGGATTGCCTTCTTTGGCGAAGATAAGCCGATAACGCCTACCAAGCACATTGCCGTTGCCGATGAGCGCTATCATCTTGGAGTCGCCGACCTCAACCGCATTGAACTTATTAAGTTGGGTTGGAGGAAGGATGCGCTGATTTAGAGTCTCGTGTATTCAAAAGTTACTTTGGTTTCCATAGTCCCCAAAAATTAGTGACTTCCAATTAAAAGGCAGACTTTTCAGAAATGAAAGTCTGCCTTTTTAGGGTGTCCCAAGACTTTGCCAAAGTCCCTGCTGCAAGTTAGGGCATAAGTGTCAGTCTAAACTTTTCCCCAAAGGGTGTTCGATTGGCGGCTTTGAAGGAAAAGGTAATCTCCGTTTGGTTTTTCTGCGCAAATGGAATACTAAACGTTATGTTTCCCGATTCTAGGTGGCCAACATCTCGCTTTATAGGCACCATTTCGCCACCGCCCGCTAGCGTACAGGTGATGTAGACACCACCCTGGCGGCCCTTTGCATTGGCGGGAGCTATTAGCTTGGCTTCTCCAAGGTTTGTGAACTGAATTTTGAATTCAATTTGCTTGTTTTTTGAGATGGGAACCGTATCACCCGGCTGGAGCAAGACCCATTTACCGTTAGCATCTTTTACTTCTACTGTATCAAAAGCGGCATCAAGGTATTTTGGTGGATTATTTCCTTTGCAGGGGGTGTTTCCAACGGCTATCAGCGGGCAGTTGGTGGAGTCCGTTCCTGTGCCTTCTGTTCGAAGAGCAGGGACATGGCCATTCTCGATTGCTTGCCAAAACAGTTCTTTTACCTCGTCATACACTCCCGCAATACCATCTGGATATTTGTCACGGTCAACAGTTATCCAAAAATCGGGTTTTTTCGCTGATGGTGCGCTTATGAACTTTGGTGCATATTCACGGATGACTCTTGTTACCGGCCGGTCGCTCCCGTCGGGATTAATGATACCAAAATCGCTATTCTCGCCATATCGAAAGCCACCGGGATACCACCACGAGAAGATGCCGTCGGCACAGCTCTTTATGAGCATTTCGTAGAAAGCCTTGTAGTGTTTTGCTTGGAAGTCAAGCCGTATTGGGGACGTCTGCATTCTGCCCATTTCCCAAGTACTGCATCCCTGTTCTGCCCAAATCATCGGAAGTTGTGGGGCCCAAAGTCTTGCCCATTCGCGCTGGAACCATCCTGGCTTGGCTGCTTCCCATTCGCCAATGCGGCCGTATGCCTCGGGAGCAAGAAAATCCACGGCGCCGGCAAGATAGGGAAAGTCATACGGGATGCGGCCTTCCCAGCGGAAAGTAGGGTTCGCCGCCTCTGCCATGCGGAAACTTATAAGATGGTTTGGATCAACGCTTCTGACGAGCCGCCTTGCCGCGCTATATTTTTTGTAAAGGAGGGTATCAAGGAAACGTCTATATGCGGCTGTCATTCGATTCCATGGGCCGCTCGAGTCTATCTGGTGAGGCAAGGGATTTGTGACTTTACCATTTTTGTCGCGGGGGACGGCGAAGCCCCAATCATTCTCGGCATTTTCAATGCTTCCATAACGTTCGATAATCCACTTTTCCCATTCGCCATCCCATATAACGCGGTCACGTTGATGACCAAAAGATGGCTCCCATGCAAGGTCATAGGCGAAAATTGTGTCGTTGTCCATTAGGCGTGCGTTCTTGATAATTTCACCGATTTGTGGCCATAGGAAGTTCATTGGTGTGCCGGGTCTAAGTGCTAGATTAGCTTTGAGGCCTAGCTTTTCAAGCCGTCGAAGCAGGTCATTGAGGTTCTGGGCTTTTTCGTACCCAGAGTACACGAAGATGCTAACAGCGTTATAACCTAGGTCTTTAATATGCTCGATGTCGCGTTGAAAAACTTCTGGGTCATATGAGCGAGCGCTTAGATAATGCTCGAAGTAGTTGCCGTCTTCGATTCCGATTCCCGAAGATGGCATGTAGTTTACCCCACAGGGACGCCATCGTTTCCCATCGAGCATGAATTCGCCATTTTTTATTGTAACAAAGTGCTTTTCCTTCTTTGGTTTCCATACGCCCACTTCGTGGGTTACGCGGTCAATTTCCTTAGAGCCCTGGAAGAGTGCCGCTTCAGCGATTAGCCCGGCTTTTGGCCATTCTGGGCTTTCCCAAACAGTTTCTTTTTTCGCTATGGTGCTGTTCCCGGCGACCGTGAGCGGCCACTCATGGGAATAGAGCACCTCCCCTGAGCGCTGGTCCATTAGCTTCACATGCCCAACCAGGTCATTCCGATGTTCGTTACTGAGGTTCACTACATTGAAGCCTACTTTAATTTGTTGATCCTCGAAATAAGTGTAAAAATTTGTGCCGCCATCGAGGAAAAAGATACCATCGTGCATTTTCTCGGCTATTTGTCGGATTACCCGCCGCACTTCTGGCTGCTTATACCAGTTCGTATCGCCAATTCCAAACGAAGCCCAAACCCCGCCTTTGAACGGCCCTGAAGCATGCACCATCATTGTGACAGGGTTGCCCCGCCATTCGCCTTCAGCAGTTCGTGCCTCAAGGATGGGAATCCATCGCCAATCACGCCCTTTGTCGAAGCCGCCACCTTTCGGCCTGGGATGCGGTGAGCGGATGGAAGAGGGCAGAGGAATTGTTGTAGGTGGAACAATTACTTGGTCTTTACGAACAACAATGCTTGCAACTTCGGTTGAGTCAAACAGTTTGTAGCTTGGGGAAAGAGTATCGAGTGCAGGGGGTTCTATTGCGTTTAGAAGTTCCTGGTATTCAGGCGTCATTTTCGCTGTGCCAAATGGCCCAACCCAATACTCAAACCGCCCAGTTCCTATGGCGGATGTATGTGTTTGCGCCAGTCCGACGCTCATGGCAACTGCATTCTCGGGGTTGAAGTGGTCTCCTCGGCCGCCCCGGTTTGGTACACTTATCCAGAACTTGAAGTCCTCTGGGGTCAGCACGTACTGCCGCCATTCTGGAGTCAGGGCGACGGTGGCAATCCACCTTGAGCCATCTTTTTCGTCCCACTCGATTGCAAGCTGGGTTGTTCTTTCATCACCTTTCGCTGAGAAGACTGTGAGTGTGTGACCTTCTGGGAAAGGCTTATCTAGGGAACGGTTGCCAAAAGTGTCGTAGGATTTAAGATTGGAAACTATTATGTGTAGCGAACGTTGTCCTGCGGCTGGCCCTTCGGCGACTGTTTCGGTAATGGTTTGTGCCTCCATTGTATCGCTAGATCTTGTCCAGTCTGCTATGTCTTTTGGGGTGAAATTGAAAATTACGTTCTCAGGAAGTTTTCCAGCGCTTTCGCGTTGATACGCTTCGCGCGTGAGCCAACGTCCACCTAAGTTAATGAGCGCTTTCTGCCACATTGGCGTGTTTAAAGCAATTATGTCTCCACCTTCCTTTAAATACGCCTCGATTGATGAAGTTGACTTTGCAGGGAGGGTTGATGCGTCTGGGATGACAAGGAGATCGAAATTGCTGATTGAAAGCCTTTGTCGGTCGCACAATTCACGGCCGTCTATATGTGTAACAAGATAACCTGCTGCTTTAATTTCATTCGCAAGTGCTTCGATTAACGCTGAGTCTTCGTTTGGCAAGCCGTTTCTGAACAATGCAGCTGTATACTCACGTGTGCATTCGGCATTTTGTATTCCAAACAGCATTCCGAACGCCAAAACCGCTGCCATAAAAAGCGTTTTCTGCAAGTCGAACATTTTCTGAGCCTCCAAGAAAATTGCAAAATCTAGAGAATATTTCAACATTCCTAAAAGTTATCCTTTTGAAGGAGATGTGCTATTTTAAAGAGAACAAAAGAATACATCGAGTCTGATTCCAAACAAGCGCTTGAAGTTGATAATTCAGCAGGGAGGAAAAAACTTATGGAAAATCAGTGCAAATGCATGATGACACGCCGAAGGTTTATTCAGGCTGCGGGGGGTGCTGCGGCTTGTTGGACGCTTCTGCCGTTAGCTGAGTCATTTGTTTCGGCTGACCCTCTGAGTAGGACGCCAATTTTCCCAAAGGCGAAGGCAAAGGTTGCTCTTGTCTTCACCCATATTGCATCTGGCAGTCCCACTTGGCCCATGAAAGATTATGACTATGAGGGGCGAGCCAAAGAGCTTTCAGACAAGCTGATAAAGGGCTGCCCTGGGATAGATTTTACCATCAGGCATGCGCGAAATAGTGCGGAAGCGCAGACGATAATAAACGAACTGACCGATATCGACGGCTTCGCAGTGTATCTGCTTGGTATATGGCCCCATGCGGTAGTTCCAATCCTTCACAGTGGGAAGCCAGTTGTTATGATAGACGATCTTTTTGCAGGCTCGGGCGAGATGCTGATTCATACTGGCGGCGGAAACCGAGAGAATTTGCCTTTCATTAGCATAAGCTCGTCAAACTTTAACGACGTGATTGAGGGCGTCAGGCTTTTCGAGGTGATAAGTTCGCTTAAGCAATCCAGGATTCTTGATGTGGTGGACTATGACATTAGTGGCTGGGCGGCAGCAGAGAAAAACATTGGTCCTAAGGTTATCAAGCTTTCTTTTCAAGAATTAGCTGAGTATTACAACAAGGCTGACGAGGCAGAAGCAAATCAGTGGGCTGACTATTGGATTAAAAATGCGAAAAAAGTTGTGGAGCCGACTCGAAAAGATATCGTGGATGGTGCAAAAATGTATTTAGCGCTGTGTCGCGCTTGCGCAGAAAGGCGCTGTGATGCAGTAAGCATGGACTGCTTGGGTGGGTTCTATAGTGGAAAGATAACGGCATATCCGTGTCTATCATTCTTCCAGATGAACAACGATGGGGGCACCGGTGTTTGTGAAGGTGACATAAACTCCACTTGTACTCAGCTTATGATGCGGTATCTAACAGGGCGGCCAGGATATGTTTCCGACCCGGTGATTGATACTGCCACGAGCGAGATTATTTATGCCCATTGTGTTTCAACCAATCGAGTTTTTGGCCCCAAGGGGAAAGCGAATCCTTATATTATTCGTTCACACCGAGAGGATGATAAAGGTGCGGCAGTCCAATCACTAATGCCGGCGGGCGAACCTGTGACTACACTTGAAATTGATGTGCGCGGCAAGCGGATGGTCATTCACACAGGCGTTACTACGCGAAATATTGATGAACCTAAGGCATGCCGCACGAAGTTGGCGGCAAGGGCTAATGTTGAAACAATACTCAATAATTGGGATGTTGGTTGGCATCGGGTAACAGTCTATGGTGATTGGCGAAAAAAGTGCATTCAACTTGCACGTCTCCTCGGAATTACAGTGAAGGAGGAAGACAAAGCGTAGTTTGATAAAACTGCAGAGATGATAGGTGAGATTCACTTCAACTATTGTCTGAACATATGCCAACCGACGAAAATGAGCTCGATTCTCGCCGCTTTGATAAGGCAATATGTGGCATGTGTTTAAGTTTGCTTGTTTCCTTTTTTTGCACGGTTGGAGAGATAAAAGGGAGGTAAAAAGGTACAAAGATGGCTGACAATTATCGAGCGAAATATGAACTTTTAGCTGAAGAGTTGATAAGCCGCGGCCTTGATATCGAAAAGATAAAGGCACGATTAAAGAACCAGAAGATTGAAACCCCATCGTGGGGGTATTCGAATGCCGGGACGCGATTTGGCACATTCAGGCAGGATGGTGCGGCGGTAACGATTGAAGAAAAGATCGCCGATGCGGCGCAGGTGCATAAATATACTGGTGTTGCACCAACTGTTGCTGTTCATGTACTTTGGGACTTTCCGCATGGCCTTGCGGATGCTCGAGGGCTGGCATCGTACGCTGAGTCATTGGGCGTGAAAATCGGAGCAATCAACCCAAATGTGTTCCAAGATCAGGTGTATGCATTCGGCAGTATTACAAGTGCTAATCCAAACATTCGGAAACGGGCCGTTGACCATATTCTCGATTCGATTGAAATTGGGAAAGAGCTTGGTTCTGAGGTGTTGTCCCTGTGGTTTGCTGATGGGACAGACTATCCTGGTGAGGGCGACTTCCGCAAGCGTAAGGCATGGGCGCATGAATGCTTTCGTGTTGTTTATGATGCCATGCCTGAGAATATGCGCATGCTAATTGAGTACAAGCCTTTCGAGCCAGCGTTCTATCATACAGACATTGCCGATTGGGGAATGTCTTACGTTTTTTGCAAGGCAGCAGGTCCGAGGGCACACGTACTTGTAGACCTCGGCCATCATCTTCAAGGTGCGAACATTGAGCACATAGTAGCGTTTCTGCTGAACGAGGAGCGCCTGGGCGGTTTCCATTTCAACAACAGAAAGTATTCAGATGATGATCTTACTGTTGGCTCCATAAATCCATATGAGTTGTTCCTCATTTACAATGAGCTAGTTAAGGCGGAGGATAATCCTAACAACAATCCACCTATTGCGTTTATGGTTGACCAATGCCACATAAAAAAAGCCAAGATTGACGCAATGATTCAAACGGTTGAGCATATCCAAACGAGCTACGCCAAGGCTTTATGCATAAATCGAGAAAAGCTTGCGCAAGCCCAGGAGAAAAATGACATCGTCACCGCCGAATCCTGCCTCATCGAGGCATTCAACACCGACGTCCAGCCGCTTCTCAAGGTTGTTCGCGAAGAAATGGGTCTCGACCCTAATCCGCTGGAGGCGTTTCGCGCGTCCGGCTACTGGGAAAAAGTCTCCAAAGAGCGTGCGGGACGATTAGGCGGTGGTGGACTCGGCGTGTAGCAGGATTAGGAGAGCGAGAGGTGTATTAGAATATGGTCTCTTAAGCAACGTTTTCATGATGCAATTTATCGCCTTGCTCGGCGGCCTTCTTTTGCGTTACAATTAGCTTGGGTAAATACCCCAAGGGTAATTCAATGGCAAGAATAAAGCTCAGCGCGGTATTTATCTCCTCGCTGTCTATTCTCGCAGTTGCTGCTGTTTTGAACATATGGCAGCTATATTTTATGTCTGCCACCCTCGGAATGCTTCCGATAGTTTCGTATCTACTCGGGCGCATTTCAGCAAGGGGGTTGAAATGTACAAGGGAATGCCCTGAGTACGTCTCCGAGGGTGAACCTATTTTGGTTTCCCTAAGGCTTGAAGGGGGGCAGATGCTCGTTGGTCCGGTAGAAGTCCACGATTCATTTCCCCAATGGTTTGAATTGGCGTCCAGGGAAAATGTTGTTGAGTGGCATGATGAGGTGCTGGTAATCTCTTATAGGACGGTGCCGAAAAAGCGGGGAAAATACCGCGTTGGGCCCGTGATTGTTCGCACGACTGACCCACTCGGATTTTTTACATTCACAAGCCGCTATCCTTTGTTTTCCAATATGATCGTTTATCCGTCACCTCTGCGCATCTCCGAACTAGATTCGAGGCTTGGCGGAGAATTTGCAGAGCAGCAGTTCGAGGGTTCTGGCGCAAAGGGGAGCGGTGTGGATTTCCATGGCGTTAGGGATTTCAGTGCGGGTGATGAACTGAGGCGGGTTCACTGGAAATCAACTGCTCGCCATGGGAAGCTTAATGTTGTCGAGTTTGAACATGCCCTAGGGCATAATGCTGTAATTGTAATTGACCTAGAGCAGGGCATAGAGATAGGCGAACCACCTTTTACATCGCTGGAGTACGCCGCAAAATTAGCTGCGGGGATTGCAGAGCAGGCAGTTATGCGGGGAAGTAGTGTACGGCTCATATATCCAGGGATTACTGGAAGTGCAGCATTGCCTGGGGTTGGGCTTGACCAGTACTACGCGATTTTGGAGGCTCTTGCAGGAATGAAAGCAGACAAGTGTCAGTCCCTATGTGACATGTTATTGCAAGAGTCAGATTCGATCGAGAGAAATGCAGTTGTGATATGCTTGTCGTCTCGAATCGAAGAGAAAATGGCAGATTGTGCGGAGATTCTAGGTGGCCGATCTATAAAGATCTTTTTTGTTTTTTTGAAGATGGCATCAGTTTTATTAGGGGCGCATGAAGAGATATTGATTTCTAATTTGGCTTCCGCTGGGGCGTCTATTGCAGTTGTAGAATGTTCAGATAAAGAGCTAATGGCTAGGCTAAATTATCAATATGTGGGCTGAAAGAGTGCAGAATGAGGCTTTAAATAGAATACCGCTATATGTGGCAGCTTTCGGTGCGGCTTTGGTTGGGGTAGCTTCGTTAAGCATTGCAGTGAACGATAGTCGTTTCGCAGGCATAATATTTGGCCTACTAGCCACCGGGTTCGCCACGAGTTGGGGGACACGCGCAGGTCTTATCAAGAAGCAGCTTATGGAGAAGGCTATCTTGCTTATGCTTGGTGTGATACTAGCTGCAATGTACTTTATGCCCGACCTGAGGTACGAGTTCCTGCCAGCGAGCGGTCTTACTTCTCTGGACAGCTTGATGGTTTCATTGCTGGCCTGGATGATGGTAATTTACAGCTTCAATCTGCGTTCGGACAGGGCGGTGTTATTTATATGTGTCCCTGTGCTTAGCCTTGTGGGGCTAATCGGAACTTTCGGCGTTAGTGCTGAGGTCCTCACTTTCTTTGTCATGTTTGTGTGCTTTGCTGCCTTCGCCCTCGTTGAGCAAAATGCCCTCTCGGCGCAGGAAGGAAGCGTGGTCAGGTCGCATTCAAGGAGGGTTGTCCACGCGCTTGTTGCAGGCAAAGTTGTGATTTGTGCAATTTTAATGGGTTTGCTAGCAGGGCAGGTTGTTTTCTGGGGCACCGGCGGCAAGATAACAGGTTTTTTTGTTGGTCGCCAGCAATTCTTGGCGGCAGAGTCCTTAGTCGGAGGCGATTTCATGCCTGTGTGTACCGGCCCTGTTGCACTTGGTGATGAGGAAGTGATGACTGTGCAGTGTGAAGAAGGTTTTCTTTGGCGCTCGCAAGTATATGATACTTACACAGGGCGGGGCTGGGTAAACACTATATATGAATGGGAACAAAACCTAATTCCCAAAACACGATGGGTGGCACTTGGCTTCCAAAAAGGCCATAAAGTACCTCTTAATGGATATGCTATTCCCTGGGATGCTAATCGCTTAGGTATGCGCACAAGAGTAAGAGAAGTTCAGCAGACTTTTCGTTCGTTAGGAACGCCGATGGTTTTGGTCTATGGGGCTGCAGAACCAGTGTTTGTGGCGTTCCAGAGGCCTGTTGGACTGCGGCGGGTTGGTGGTTCTTTACGGACAAGCCGTCCTTACGGAACTAAGAATCGATATATTGTAATTTCATCAGTGAGTACTGCGACTAGGGCAGAGCTTGAAAACGCCGGGACTGATTATCCTGAATTCATCGCAGACCGTTACTGTGATGTCCCGCCGTCTTGTTGGCAAATCCAAAGGATTACCGATAAAGTTACCTCAGGGTTGACGAATCCCTATGAGAAAGTAATAGCGATTAAGGATTTTCTTGAGAAAGAGTACGTCTACGATGCCGCGGCACCGGCGGCGCCACCCCAGGAAGATGTAGTTACCTATTTTTTGTTGAAATCCCGCCGCGGCTATTGTGATGTTTTTGCAAGTGCAATGGCAATAATGTGTAGGCAAGCAGGCGTGCCCGCACGTGTTGTGAGCGGATTTGCCACAGGTGTTTATCACGAGGAGGACGGCCTATTCCATGTCCAGCAGAAGGACCGTCATGCATGGACGGAAGTGTATTTCCCAAATTACGGATGGATTGCATTTGATTTGGCCCCTGCTGAGGGCAGCCCTGGTCTGCTAGTACGTATTTCCAAGCTTTTGGCAAGAGCATATAGGGCGGTAACTGCTGGTGGTTTCGCCGTGGCGGCAATGCTCGTGTTGGCGGCCCTTGCGTTATATTTGGTCAAGGTTCGAATAATAGACCGGAGGAGAAATGAACCTCAATGGGTGGCTGACTTAAAAGTATCCCGCAGCCGTGCAGTTCAAAACTATAAGAGGATGTGTCGCATGCTTGCAGGCATTGGGTATCCTAGATTGCCTGCATTAACGCCGTTGGAGTATGCGGCGGAGCTGTCTGCTGTTTTGCCGACAGAGTTAAGCCGTATGCTGCCGACTATAGAAGCGATTACATCTGATTTTATGGAGGTACGGTATGGAAGGCGCGACCTCCCTGAAAGTCAAATTAATGAAAGTGCTGCTCTTCTAGAAGATTTTGCTCGGGCAATAAGAGGATTTTGGATGAAACGTCTGCGAAAAGTATGCGTTCGGAGATTAGTCAATGAATAATATAGCTAATGGTCAGGCAAAGGATAGGGTTTGTCTTTTTACCGGTGAAGTTGACGCCCGCAGGTATGAAGCTGTTGATGCACTTATCAGTCGTTTTGTTGATCCTGCTTTTGCAGAATTTGACCTTGAATATATCGATGCGGAGACATCATCTGCATCAGAAATCCTTTCTGCTGTTTCAACGGTTCCATTTGCTTCAGAGAGGAAAGTTGTCGTTGTTCAGGATGTTGACTGCTTAGGTGCGGATGAACAGCTCAAAATTGCTAATTTTCTTCCAAAGTTAAGTGCGAGGAGTTGTCTGATACTTCTAACTTCGGAAAAGGCGGTTACAGTAAAGCCAAAGAGCCAGGCAAAGGAAAAAGCTTCAACGGGTGCAGATGGCGAAGAGGAGGCTCCGAGAAAGGGGCTTCAGCCGAAGCTTCGGTCGGCAGTCGCCAAATATGGAACCATTGTTCATGCTGAAAAATTAAAAGGGGAGGCTCTTCGAAGGGCAGTTGTTGCAGAGGCACACAAGCACGGAAAGGATATTCAGCAGGCGGCAGCGGAGGCTCTTGCGTACTCAATAGAAGGGAGCTTGGCGCTAATGCAACGTGAGATTGAGAAGCTTGCTATTTATATTGGCGATCGAAAGACTATCATGCTCGCCGATGTCGAACGTTTGACACCAAGGCCACCTGAAGATAGGATTTTTCCAATGATTGATGCGATTGGAGCAGGTAAGAAGGCGCAGGCGATTAAGCTCCTCCAGGAGACTCTTATGGCAAGCGCAAGACCCGAGGAAGAGGTCATGCGAATTTTAGCGATGCTAGCTCGGCACTTTCGCTTACTTTATCAGATGGCGTATTTGAGGCAAATTGGCTTGGACCCTTTCTCCAAGGTGCCCGACGACGTTGCAGATATGTTGCCTAAGGAGCATAACATCTTGGAAACCGCAGAATATGCAAGGAGGGCAATGGCGGCGCAGTTGCGGTTTTTTACTATGCCTCAAATCATGAAGTGCTTGAAGCAGGTTCTTGCAACTGAGCTGGTAACAAAAGGCGTTGAGGGAGAAGCTAGCTCCCGCCGGTTGAACCTCGAAATCCTCATAATGAGGCTTTGCGATCGAGAAAGGTGTTAAGGGCTCCTTAGTCTGACTGGGGCAAGTATTTTATAAATTTCCCACTATTGGGTGTCGTCTCAATATACAGCGCGTCGTAGGGTTGAGAATCTCCTTGCCTGTAGTAGATGACGTGATCGTCCGTGTAGTCTCCTGTGGTTATCACATTGACTGATACCGGTCCGCCCGACGCTATCCAAGTTTTTCCTTGATAGGTGAAAGATGTCGGTAGCCCAGGTGGTAAGACTGCTTCGCCTTGTGGTTGAGTTGGCGTTTGTGGCTGAGCGGTTTCTGGGGACGGTTGCTGAGGAGGTATTTCCGCAGGCGGTGGCGTTGGTGGTTGGACTTCCTTTTTTATGAAGTCCTCAGGTCGGCCAGTTTTGACTTTTGGCCCGGTTACGACAATTGTTTTAGGCGGGCGACTAGAAGCGGCTGAGATAAGTGTTAGGACGAGGAGGATACTGGCAATTCCCAGTGCGAACCAAATCCAGTTATGCGTGCGATTGGTTTTATCAGTAGTAGCCATACGCACCCCTTATGTTTAGTAGCGCTTTTGAATTTCAATTCATTAATACCCAAAGAGGTGCGTTTGCAATCACGGGCATGCAATGGCACAATTTTACCTGCTCGTTACCCCCAGCAGACACGATTGGTTCGGCGGTAACGAACCTTCTCAAAGAGGCTAAGTGTATCAAAATATTGTATTTTATAGATTCTTGATTACCGCTTGTTATGTTGGAGACAAAACCCCCAGCTCTGCTGCGCGCCGGAGTGCCTGAATTCGATTCGAAACACCCAGCTTTTCATAAATTTTTGCTAGATGAAAGTCCACAGTGCGTTTGCTTAGGTAGAGGATCTCGGCAACCTCTCCGCTTGACTTACCTTCGAGGATCAAGTTCAAGACTTCGATCTCCCGCGCGGTCAAAGAGGGCGTCTCCCTGCGGTCAGAAGAAGGTATGGATAAGGTGGTGGCCATCCTTCAGCTCCCCTTTCCGCTTAACCTCTTGGCTCCAAAGAGCCGGGCTTTGCTATTGCCGGTATCTCGTTGTATTCGGCTTTGTATTTAGCAGTAGATATAAACTACAACGATATCCGGTCCCTGAGATCACCTGCTCTGCGTCAGGTTTTTATTTATGCCTGCGTCTTCGATTTCTGTTTAGCTCTGAATCAAAGAGCGGCTTTGCCGCCCGGTACTATGTAAAAGCAATTGATGGCTTTGATTGGGGTGTGCTATATCTTCTTTGTTCAAGTGCGATTTTATTAAAAGTTCGCCTTATTGTCAACTTTCGAACATAAAACTGGTAAAATTACCAGGTGTGTAAAGATTATATATACTACAGTCAATTGGTACCTCATATATCCTGGCACTAATGCCTGTTTATTGATGATTTATTGATAATGGCACATGTTCTGCAACAATTTTAGATAGCGCAACTCTTCTCCTTCCAGGCTTGATTTAGGATCCTCATGATCCAACCCGTCCAGCAGGCGCTGGCGGGTTTTCTTTTTTATATTTTTCAAAGAAAATTGGGCAATGGTTGGGTAATTTTTATTTGAATACTTATTCTTTTTGCCAATTAGCATTAATTGTTAAAGGCGACAGTTAGCTCATATTTTCCAGATTGTTCGATTGTTAAATAGGCTCTACCACAACGGAGTCCAGAAAAGGAGATACCTGCAGGCAGAAGTTGACTTCCGTTTACTAATACTTTTGGTGTCTTGCTATCGTCAGGCAGCGGCAGGCTAACATCCGCCTTCATTCCCTTGGGAATCTTAATTGCAATTCGAAAAGCATCCTTGTTATTTTTCCAATCAACTTCAACGTCGCCTAGAGGTGTTGGTACACACCCCTTTGCCCAATCTAGGCTGCCAGCGTTTGGGGCAATGGACACTCGGCGAAACCCTGGTTTGGCTGGGCTTATTCCTAATATATACTTGGACAGATGTGAGGTTGGGGCGGAAGACCACCCGTGGCATAGTGAATTTGAATTATGCCAATTCTCCCAAAGTGTGGTTGAGCCCCAGTCGAGCATTTTGCCCCAGTTGGTCTCGATGAAGTCGAGTGCTTCACTGTGCATGTTGTTTTCGAAAAGCGCTTCGAGGAAGAAGTAGGAGAAGAATGGGCCGCCAGGTATTATGCCGCTTGATGTATCAAGAGCCTTCGCAAGTATCGCCTTACGGACTTCAACGGGGGCGATTCCATAGACAGCGGCGAGGCCGTTCGGCATCTGGCTAAGTTCGCTTGAGAAAGTTTTGTCCTTCTCTGAGTAGTATTCAGCATACATCCCTCTAGAGTAATCAAAGAGCCTTGAGTTAATTGCTAATTTTACTTCCTCAGCCCGAGTGGAAAGTTTAGTTGCTGTTTCATTATCTCCAACTAACTTCGCAAGCTCAGAGGCATCTAAGAGCGCCTTGTAATATAGGCAGTTCTGCGCTGTAATAGTGCCCTTGAGCTGGCCAGCGGTCCAATCAATAAAGTTCCAATGCGGTAAGTCGGTTAGCAGGCCAAAGGCATCCTTTTGTGCTTCAAACCAGCCAATTAGTTTTTTTACTTTGGGGAAGATTTCGGCAACAAGGGTTCTGTCGCCAGTATACATGTAGTAGTCTTGGATTGACATAATCCAATAGAGACAAAAAGCCGGGATTGGGTTATCAAACGTTCCTGGCCAAAAACACATTGTTATGCCATTTGGCTTTTGTGATTGGCCTATTTGCTTAATACCCTTTCGGATAAGATAAGTATCGCCAAATACGTAATAATTGGTCATCGCCTCGACTCGGGCATCGCCCCACCATTGTGTGCGTTCTCGCCAAGGGCAGTCAGTGTAGGCGTCTTCCATATTGAGCTGAACTGTGTACGCGCCCACCCTCCATATTTCGTTCAGTCGTTCGTTTGAGCATTCGAAGTATCCGCGCCATTTAACCGGATAGGTGGAGAAATTCACGCTAATGGATTCGATAACTACTGGGCCTGGGCAGTCGCGAAAGTCAAGCTGCATATACCTAAATGCACGTTTATCGAAAGTCTCCCAAGTTTGGCGATTGGGCTTCATTCGGTATCTATCTGCGTAATGGACGCCGCTACGATGGGGGTCGACCTTTCCTTCGGTAAGCAGTTCGCCGTATCCGATATCTATTACACCCCCGCTCGATGCGAGGATATTGATTCGGGGGTAGCCTGTGATTTCGCGGCCAAAGTCAAGAACGATATATACTGCTTTTCCGGCCTTGCGTTCTTTTTCTGGGAGTGGATAAACAGTGCATACGCCTAGCTTTGAATTTGTTGCCGAAAACGCAGGCAAAGTCTTTCCCCTAGGGTCCAAAGGTTGAGAATGTAGGATATCTTCAATATTTGGCCGCCTGATGAGCGCTTGTGGGTTTGTGACCAGTATGGCTGTGTTTTGTGCCTTTTTTCTAACTTCATGGCTCATCAATGCGGCTATTGAGGCCTTATCGTCATAGGGGTTATCGTTTGGAGATGGCTCAGCAGTGCCTATTTCATAGATTGCCGTTGGGAATATCTCCTGTTCATACATCTGGGGGATTTCGCTCGGCACAAGCATGGGCCATGGGTCCATACCCGATGGGCCGATTACCTTTGCCTTCTCCCAGTTTGAATCATCGAAGCAGACTTCAGTCCATCCATCGGGGGCAAGATTTGCATCGTAAACTTCGTTGAATCCCAACTGCACGTCCATTCGCGGTAGATCGCGGAACCAGGCTTTGGCTGGCAACACCCGCCAAGATTCGTCGGATGCGAGCGTAAGCTTCTTACATTTGCTAGAGTTGGCATCTGTGTAAAAAATTGACCCGTCAAAGATGAAGCCGCCTCGCCCGAGTATGTAGAAGAATGTTCCTGTGCCGTAGTGATGAACCAAAGCAGCAATTACATTCTTGCCGGATGTTAGGTAAGGTGAAAGGTCATAAGTGTCATAGTACTGCCATCGAGGGTCAGACCGCGCAGGGCCGCGCCCAACGAACCGGCCATTTACGTAGAGCTTGTAGCGGCTGTCAGCGCAAATCCGCACGGGTGCGGTGACAGCGTTTCCAGGCAAGTTGAATGTCTTTCGAACATACAAGTAGTAGTTGACCGGCTTGTCCTCGCCTGAGTCCCATATCCATTTGCCTTTCCAGCTTCCAGCGGCAGGGCGGACGCTGAAGATTAGGCAGAGAACGGCGCAAAGGATGATGATTCTGCACATTGTAGTCAGTTTAAGGGTTAAGCTGAACTGGTTATTTTTCCTTCTTAAGAAGCAGTGTTTGGTTATTTTCGACTTTAAATGCAGAGTGGTGTTTGATTTTTATGCTCGGCGTCCGATGACTTTGGCGAAGAACGCTTCTACATCCTCGATCGAGTGTGTTATGGGAGAAGGCGGGAGGTATTTGAGGAATTCTTTGCCGTAATGTTTTTTCACGAGCCGGGAGTCGAGTATTGCCACTACCCCTCGGTCATCTTTCTTGCGAATTAAGCGGCCAAAGCCCTGCTTTAAACGTATTTGTGCTTGTGGCATCGCATATTCTCTGAACCAGTCGCGGCCAGCAGCCTTTATTGAATTTATACGCGCGCGGTTGAGGGGATTATCCGGTACACCAAATGGTAACTTGTCAATCACTACGCAGCTTAGAGCCTCGCCGCGAATATCAACGCCCTCCCAGAAGCTGTGAACGCCGAAGAGACAGGCATTGTTGAGCCTAAGAAATTCCTGGACGAGCTGTTCGTTTGGCATATCACCTTGCTTCAAGAGGACGTAGGGCAACCTTGTTAAAAGCCGTTCATACACGGCGTTCATCATTCGGTAAGAGGTGAACAGCAGGAACGCTCTGCCGCCGGAGGCATGCACAATGTGCTCGATTTCGTCTGCGATCTTGTCTGCATATTCAGGGCTTTCAGATGGAAAATCTAGGTGTTTTGGAATGTAGAGCAGTGACTGATTGCGAAAGTCAAATGGCGAATCTTCGATAATCTCCACGCAATCTGGAATTCCAAGCCTTGCCTTGATATAGTCAAACCTTCCTGAATTTGAAAGAGTTGCAGAGGTTAAGACAGCAGTATCTACTTGTTTCCAAAGAGAGTGGTAGAGCAGGTCTGCGACGCTTAATGGGGAGTAACGAAGGTAACAATTTGCAAGTTTGCCGCTTGAGGCTTTCTCTCCCCATTTGAAGTAGCCGTCTTCCGTACCAAAGAACAGCAGTTTAAGTTCCTCGCTAATGCGAGTGCACATTCGCTTAAGGCCGTTTAGGCGGTCCTCAAGTTCCTGGCGGCCTTCTGTCTCTTGTTCGGACAGCTCTCGATTTAGCCCGTCAAGCATTGTGGTAAGAATGCTCACAACATTTTCGATTTCATCTTGTGATTGTTCGCGGTAGATGTCCTCAAAAAAGAATTCTTGTTTTTGATAATTGATGAATATGCCGAAAAAGTCTTGGTTGAGTTTCTCAATTGTTTGGATGCGTTTTGGATCAAGCGATATGCCTTTGGTTCGGCGAATTTTATTAAGGAAGCTTGGTATTCGCCAGTTGCTAAACTCGATGCCAAAAACTTTTGTTGCGACATCCTCAAGGTGGTGTGCTTCGTCGAATATTACGACTTTATAATCAGGTAACACACCTGCATTTGGGTCCGTCATTCGGATTGCTAGGTCGCTAAAAAATAGGGAGTGGTTGGTAATAACGATATCTGCTTCTGAGGCTGCCTTCCGTGCCTTATAGTAGAAGCATTTGTGGTAAAACCTGCATTCCTGGCGGTGGCATGTGTCCTGGTCGGAGCAGATTTCTTCCCATTCTGGGAATGCAAAGTCTAGTTCGGCGACATCACCTGTTTGTGTTTCCTTTGCCCATTCCCTTATACGTTCAAAAAACGGATTGCTTGTCAGTAAGAGCTGGGGGGTTTCGGCGTCAAGGTTATTTAAGCACAAGTAGTTGGTGCGTCCTTTCATTATTACTGCGGTGAAAGGCATTTGGGGAATCGCGTTCTGGACGAAAGGAATGTCTTTGTTCATAAGCTGGGCTTGCAGATAGAGGGTATGGCTGGAGATGATAACCTTATTGCCGTTTAATGCGTGCTCGGCGGCTGGGATAATATATGCCATGCTTTTCCCGACACCAGTGCCAGCTTCAGCAAGGCAGTGTCTTTTCGTTTTCAAGGCATTTTGGATTGCAATTGCGACTTTGATTTGCTGAAGCCGATGCTCGTAGCCAGGCATATTTTGCGAAATTGGCCCCCCGGGGCCTAGAAGGTCTTTTAAGTCCATTGAGTTCAACTCGAACACCTGTTCTGATGCGATAATTATACTTTTTTCGCGGTGCCTGGGCAAGTAAAATGCCAGAAATTGTAAGCAAAAGGGCCCCGGATTATTATTCCGAGGCCCTTTGTTTTTTGCTTATTTCTTATCAATCAGCTGGTTGAGATATTCTCTAAGTCCTTATCTACGTGAATTGCGTTGTCAAACCATCGCCACGTGAGACCCACCGGTAACAAAGTCTTTCGAAGGGCGTCCTCAAGGGTTTGGGTGCCGGAATCAAGTGCAGGCGGGGTCTGCTTTAGTTGGGCGTTGGCAATTATCATAACCCCATAATCCTGGGATATTCTGTCTAATATTGAGTAGAGGTTGCCGCTTGTTCTATCGAAATCGACGTCAGTAGATAGGCCTAGGACCCCTGGTGCACTTTCGCTTGGCTTCTTGGTAGGGATGAAGATAATCTGAGCGAAGTGCCTTTTTCTAAATGTCCAGGTTACGAGTAGCTTATCGGCTCCTGTTCTTTGTGCTGAGCGGTAAACTGGCCAAGGAAGTACACAGTCCTTTCCGTATACTACATCACCTTTCCAGATGAGCTTGGCGTCTTCAAGGTTTTCCACGTCAATGTAGTCCCGTCGGTCGGACCTATCTGGAATCAGATATACTTCAGCGGCAATTCTTGCTGTGGCTTCTCGAACAAGGGCATCGGTATTGATGCTGAGCATAATTTGGTAGAGTATTTGCTCTTTGCTAACATCAATTGGCGGAGCAGTAATCCAAAGTGTATTGCTGTACAGCTTTCGATTTTTCCACTGCTCGCGCATTGCGTTCTCGTGAGCAGAGAGAAGTGAGGCTTCCGCCAGGGATGTTGGCTGTGTCTGCGTGCCAGTATACTGTTCGGCAATGATTTCCTGGGAATTGCCTCCCGCTCTTATATTCTCAATAGTGCTTGGCACCTTAAGGAGTAGGAAGGCAAGAGCAACTCCTGCGCATGCAATTGCGATTGCACGTGCGGGTACCAGACGAGCGAGCATATAACTCCACGTGAGGCCAAAAGTGCCTTGCTTTGCGCGCATTGCCTTTTCATGCTCTGCGCGGGCAATTCGCATCACGATGTCGTGTCGAAGGTTGTAGGGTGGCTCCACTTCAGGCAGGGTTCCCAGCACAGCCCATGTTCGTTTGAAGGCTTCAAAGCTTTGACTACAATCTGGACATCCCTCGATGTGATTGCGCATGGCGGCCATGAGGGAATAGTCCATGCAGCCTTCTAAATAATCCGAAAACAGCTCTTTAGCTTCTCCACATTTCATGTCGTTATCCTATTCTGTGCCTGGGTGCCCTCTAATGCACAACGCGGACCGAGTCCGAAGGTCGTTTGCACCTGGCCTCGTAATTGCGCCGCTCTTTTCTTTCCAGAGGTATAGTGCTTTTCTTTAGTTTTCATTTAGTTTGACGACTTCAAGACTCGAAAAGTTCCCTGACTGCTTGCAGTTTGTCTTTGAGAGCTAGTCGCGCTCGATTGAGCCTCGATTTGACGGTTCCGATTGGTAGGCCGATTATCTCTGCTATCTCCTCGTATGATTTACCCTGTGTGTGGAAGAGCACTACCATTACCCTTTGGTAGTCGGGCAGACTATTGATTGCTTCCTGGAGCATATCGGAGCGCTCTTTTGCTTCGAGTACCTCGATTGGCCCAGGTGAAGGGTCCTCAATTTGGCGCGTTACTGTGCTTTCTTCAAGCTCAATATATTCGTCGAGAGGAATGTTCAGATGGCCTTTTGACCGCTTGCGTTCGTCGAGATAAACATTGGTGACGATTCTAAACAACCAAGTGGAGAAATTTGCATCTCCTCGGAAACTTTGAATTGCGTTGAATACTTTAATAAATGCTTCGGAGATTACGTCGTTTGCGTCATCATAGTTGCCACAAAGACGGAAAGCAAAATTATAAATTTGCTTCTCATATCGACGAATTAGCTCGTCGAATGCTGAGATATCGCCTTGTTTGCAACGTTCGATTATGGCGTACTCGTCTTGGCGCAATGCTTTAGCATCCTTATGCGTGCGAACCACGCTGCTTTCAATGCTTTTAACCCTTTCCAATGCTTACCTCAAGGCGTTTGTTTTTACGCCAGTTGAAAAGTACTGCTATGCTATAATTTTCTCAGCACCTTTATATACGCTTGAAACCGCTAGTTATTCGCTGGCTATTTTTGCTCAGCTTTTACTTACAGCAAATGCTAGGTGCTGTTCGAAGGAGTAAATTATCATTGCAAGGAACTTATAATTATTATAGCACATTTTTGTTTAAGTTCCACACAGTAGTCTACCCAGAAGTGAAGAAGGGCGGGGTTATAGCTGACCCCGCCCATTTCATTCAACCTCGATTCGGAAAGCCCGCGTTTTTTAGGGCATTATTGCGGCGTTTGTTTTGGGATAATGAGCGCTAAGTCGTCCGCATGTGTTCGTACCCAATATCCTTGCCAGGGCATTACGAGTTCTGTTTGGTTCTTTCCGTTTGACTTTAGCCATACATGGCCCAACCTTTGAGTTGCGTTGTCCCAAGTGAATAGCAAAGGCATAATCCAGCCAGCTTTGACAGCCTCTTGGATTGTTAAAAGCTGTTTGCCGTCGGTTATCGTCATATCTTGATACCTAGATGGAGCAGTGAATGGCTGAGAAATTAGATTCCATCCACTCTTCGGCAGTGTGATTCTCATGTCTGCTGCGTCCTCATTGTTGAAGCCGGCATAGCTTATTTTCTCTGTTTTGATTGAAGTTAAGCCGTAACCTTCGCCTCGAAGAATTCCGAATTTGCTGTCATCCCAAGGATTGTAAGGAATCCAAGAGTCGCCATTCCAGCTGCAAAGCTTGTCGGTAATTTCAAGCCCAGCGAACACTGCATCGGGAGCGGAGTTTTCGGGTGCGCAGGGTACGCCGATTAGATTGAAGCCCTTTCTAATTGCTTCTTGTGGTGAGGTTAAGCTAACCAAAGATTCGCTGGACTGGATGTCTGACTGGTAGCGAACTCTGATTACGCGGACCGGTGCCGTTTCACCTGCGTCCATGCCGCTGATGCCGGTTACGCGGGCTACAGTTGTGGGTATGTTCTTTCCTGGACAAATAACCTTTACCATGCTAGATCCATCGTTGATTACAAACCAACCGCTCCCAGACTCGACAACCTTGCCAGTGCACTGGATGAGTAGCCCTGTAGTAATTGGCTTGAGGTCGAGGTCCTTTATCTTTACGGCTAAAGCTCCTAACGGTGTTCCCGCCTCGCTACTGAGCAATCGAGCTTTGTCTAGCACGCGCTCGCCATTTTCGGTAGTTAGCACGCCAACATAACTTACTACGTCTCCTTCAACGACAGGATTTGTCCAGAAAAGCGGTTTGACTTTGAGGCCAGCTGTCCTGTTGGGTTCTTCGATGTATATACATCCCTCTATCGCACCTGTTGGTGAGGTGACAGACTTGCCGATTACCCTGATTTGCGTGCCGTCGGGAAGTTCGCGAGCTTCCCAAAGCGTTACTGGATCCACCAAATCAAGGCTAAAATCGAGGCGGGTAGCGAGTCCAGCTGTGACGACTGCTGTTTTCGTTGCTGTTTTGAACCCTAGCGAGGAGACGTTGACGGTGTACTCGCCTGGCGGTAGGTCTACAAAAACGAAAGTACCCGTGCCATCGGTAAGCATGCTTTTTGAAATCGGTCCGCTGATGGATACTTGTGCCTTACAAATCCAGTTGCCATATACTGGGTCGTTTGGCATTGAAGAATCGGTAACCTGACCAAATAGAATACCTTCAGTTGGATTGCTTTTCCAAGGCATGTCAGGAAGTGGTGCAGGGAGCGCAAACACAGAATCCTTGATTGCTTGGTAGAAGGCATAGCTAGGTTGGTTATCTTTGTTTGTAGAGCGATAGCTATATGTGCAGACGCCTTCACATCCGGCAGTTCTGGCGTATCCAATTTGGCTTATCGTACCTGAGATTGAATTAAGATATGCCGCCACTCCGTCTACTACATGGCGGTCAAACTTATTGGTGATTAGGTAATTAGTCCAAAGCCGGTAATCTCTGGCCTGACTGCTATCGTGCTCGCGTTTATAGTTCATCAGGATATTCATATCGAGGATGTGTTCTTCCATCCATCGCTTGTGGTCTTGGAAAACTTCGGTGTATGCACGCGTAGCCCTAAAGTCAACATTTGGGTCGGCGCCCATCCATCCAATTGTGTCGGCCGACATCTTAATAGATGGCTTTATATAGACGCACTCGGCATAGCACTTCCGTACTAAGTCGGTAATCTGGTTTCTTCTGAAATCGCACCAAGTAGCCCAAAGAGGGTCGGATGTTTTTGTTGGTGGATACGAGCCGTATTCACGTCTGAACCTTTCACAAGTAATATCGTTGTAGCCCCATGGATTGGCGGTGTAGCCCTTTGGCCAGTAAGAGCTTTCGGGATAGCGAATGCGGTCAAAATTGACGCCGTCAACGTCGTACTTAGAAAGTATGTCCTTGAGGAGGTCGCAGATATATTGCTGAACACCCGGCACGCCAGGGTCGAGCTCCCAATATGTGCCAACAAGGTTTGTTCCATTTGCGGCTTTATGTAGCCATTCAGGATGTGTTCTGAAAACATGGTTTTCGGGAGGCAGTGGCCAGGCGGTGTTCCAGATGCGGTATGGTATTATCCAGGCATGAACTTCAATTCCCTTAGCATGGGCTTTCTCTAGGCAGTCTGCGAGAGGGTCGTATGGGGGATCGGTTACGACAATATTGCGTGCCCATGGTTCGTAGGCTGAGTTGTAGTAGGCGTCTCCGCACTTCCTAACTTCAAGGACAATGGCGTTATAATTTGCGGCGGCGGCTGTGTCTACTAAAGTCGTTACCGAATCTGGATCATATGGGCCAGGGCTGCCCCATGTGTCTACCCACAAGCCTCTGAATTCGGGCGGTGCTGTGTTTTGCGCAAGTGCAGTGGTAGCGAATGCAATTAAAAATAAGATGGTTAGGAAGGCAAGCAAAATTGCGCTCCGTCGTGTGTGCATGTTTTATTAATTCTCCTTTCCGTTATGTTCTTTTTAAGATGCCGCATTCTTGCCACTTTTTTGACTAATTTTTAATTAGTAATGTTGCTCTACTTTGCCGCTGTGACTTATAAAATTTTCACAGAAGTAGCAATCGAATACTTAAGTTGGCCCTTTGATACCGAAAATACTGCCAGGTTTCTGTTTTGTCAATCTGCACTTATACCAGTTTTAGAAGCTTTTCTGATTTTTCAAATAAAACAATGAAAAACCGGTGATTGGCGTGCAAGCATATGTATAAGGTCTACCTTTGCAAGTTATGGTTTGCATGGAAATAAAAATATATTATTTGAGATTCGACCTAGGAAGTTTCTTTCTATTAAGGCAGTGTTAGCCAACTCCTAAGATTTCTTAAGTCTTAACCTGACGAGAGAATTTGGTGGGAATGTGTGAGTAAAGCCTGTTGAGTGTATTCCCGTGGTTGAGTGAATTGGCTTGACAGCTTCCGGTTCATCGAATGTATTCATGGCCATGAAGTCGTCGCCTGTAAGTGTTTCTACAAAGGCTTCGCATTCAGCTTGGAAATCATGAAGTGCAATATCAACTGTGAGTGGGTCTTTTGGATGCCGATTGGATACGAGAATATTCATTTCCTTTTCTGTTTCATCGAGTAGAGCGATGGCGTCTAGCCAGGGTGCGTCATTCCATTCGGGCAAGTCGGCAAGCTCTGCAACTGAGAATTTTGGCCCTGTAATGCGGATATTAATAGGGGTTCGCCCGGGTTGAGATGCATACATTCTGTGCGCCCAGTAAACTGGGTTTGGGTATACGAACTCCCGTTGTTTCCGCAGGCCGCCGCCATGGTTCACAAGGGCTGAGTGGGTTATAATTTCCACTATTCCTTGGCTTCTAATTGCTGTGTTTGCCATTCCAGCATAAAGTAGTGCTTCTGAGAGGGTTTGGTTATTTGGCAGTTCTGGCCTGTGGGTATGTATTTGTAGCTCAGTAAGTGCAATCGTTGGAACTCTAACTCCACCTTCGGCCATTTGGCGTGCCATTTCGTGGAGATGAGCCTCGAACCAGAATGGGAGTGCCATGAAAGCCTTATAGGCAATCTCTGGGTCGGTTTCTGCAGGAATTCCAGCGCCCCTGAGCTGGTGTGTGGAAAGCGAGCGTAGAATGTCGGCGTCTTTCTCGATGATGGGTTTGTTCCAATTTAGGTCCTGGCCGTTCGCAATGAACTTAATGTTGGGATCAACGGCGTTCATAGCTTCGTAGAATCGGCGATATCGTTCGGCATATTCCTCGGGTGTGCAGTTGCCGATTTGCCAGCTGCCGTAAAGTTCGTTGCCAATTTCCCAGTATTTGACACCATAGGGTTTGGGATGCCCATTTTTTGCGCGAAGTTTGCCAAGTTCGGTGTCCAGTTCGCCGTTGCAATATTCAACCCACTGTGCCGCCTCCTCGGGTGTGCCGTTTCCGGCATTAATGCAAATCAGGGGTTCACAACCTAGCAGTCGGCACAGCGCAAGGTGTTCATCCGTTCCAACATGATTTGGCTCTTCCTGGTCCCACGCAGGGTTCACCCGCATTGGGCGTTCATCAAGCGGGCCCACTCCATCCTGCCAATGGTAGCCTGAGACAAAATTCCCACCTGGGAAGCGAAGCATTGTCAGTTTTGATTCTTTTAAGAAGTGAAGTATGTCGGGGTCAAAACCTTCTACATTGTCCGTTGGGAATAGGAAGCACTGGTCAAGGAAGACTTCTCCTTTTTCTTCAGCTCCGATGGTAAAAAGTAACGGCTGTCCACGCTCGACGCCATTGCGTTTAATGGTTAACTTGCCTTTGCGCTTTTGCCAATTTGGATTTACTGAAAACGTCGTTCCGCAGAGGTCCTTACCGTCAAGCGTTCGGATAATGGCGTGGAGTTCCTTTATCGTCCCTTTGGCCCATACAGTAAATTCGTATTCGCAGGTGCGGTGGATTGGCAGATAGATTGGTTGGAGGATGCCAACTTGTGGCGTGCTTAGCGACCGAATTTCAATTCTTTGGGATGTTTCCGAGTTAATTCTATCGGTAGAGAGTGAGTACGAAACGTTCCCTGTGCCCCAGCGCGCCCAGAAGCAAGCAACGCCTGCCTTATGACTCTCAAGGAGGTCAGGCCAGACTTCGGAGATTCCGGAGTGAGCTAACTTCCGTTCAAGGCCCTTCTCGCCGTGGTGGCTGAAATACTTTGATGGTTCGAAGCCGCTATTTCGCAAAATCTGCGCCCAGAAGCCATGGTATATATTGTTACCAAGGTTCTCGGTAAACTTTCCGAAAAGGTACGGAGATATCGGCTTGGATTTTTCGCCTGCAAATACCTCAATTCGTGGTTTGTCGCCGGGCTTGAACTCTACTATTGGCTTGGATTCGGTTTGCCTCAATTTCTCTACCTTAAATAAGAGTACCCACATTGGGTCATTTATATAAAGCTATACTAGCCCTATCCAAGCGTTCTGTCAAGCTTAGTTTGACGTGCCTTGTAGCGGCTGTTATAATTCTCCAAGAAGGGAGTGGGGTGATTGGGTCGGTTAATTTTTATTGTGTGCCTCGTGTTTATTGCAATGGCGGCTGCGTGCCGAGCACAAAATCTGCTGACGAACTCCAACTTTTCAATGGGGCTGGAAAACTGGGAGCTATATGGCAAAGACAAGGCGCTCATTCGGTTGGGTAGCGGCGAAGGGCCTAATGGTTCGAACTGTGCCATTGTGCCTGCAGCGCATGCGACCATATCGGAGACAATGCGCTTGAAACCAAACGCGGTCTACGAGCTTTCCTTCCTATATCGTCGTAGTTCCCCTGCTTGTGCAGGAGACTTAGTTATATTCCTTAATCGGCTTGGTGAAGGGAACGCCAGTGCCGGTGTTATTAGGCTTTCATTCCCTCGGGAGTCGGATATGTATAAAGCGGGCGAATGGGAGAAATTTTGCGAAGCATTTCGCACCCCCATTCTTACGAGCTCTGGCAAGGTTGTACTCGGCGCTTCTGGTTCTGGTGAAATTGCGTATGCGCGGGTATCGCTGAAAGAGCTACCGCCAAGTTCGACGCCAACTTCACTGCTTCGCAACGCCGATTGGAGCAAGCTCAGATTACTCCGCACTCGCAGTCCATTATTCGAAGAGTTGCTCTCCGATTTTCCGGGTGGCTACACGGTTATTGCTTGGACTCACAACCTTAATAAAAAGAATCTGCCGCCAGAGTTAGCTGCTAAGTTCACCGATGAACAATGGAAGCAAGAACAGCTTGCTATGTTTCGGGAGGCTGGCGAAAACGGGCTTTATTATTATGGCTTGCCTGGTTATTCAGAAGTAGCTGAAGAGGTATATCGCCAGTTTGGGGTTAAATTCGACGTCGCTTGTGAGATGAGCAATGTTAGGAGTGCTGCGATTAAAGCTGGGGCTGAAATTTTGAATCCAAAGAAACACGCTTCTACATCGGCTGAACCATCGGTATCGCTGGTTGATCCTGCGTATATCAATGCAGCGGTGGAATATCTCAAAGCGCAAGCTGAGAGATTCAAGGGCAAGCCATATGTATTCGCCTATATGGGCAAAGATGAGCCGAGTATAAACTTTCCAGAAGGGCCGATATCAGAATGGGGACCGTTTGCAAGGCGGTGTGCAGAAGAGGTTCTAAGGGATTTTGGGTTCGGCAAATATGCGATGCCTGCTCCTGGGGACCCTGAATATCTTGCTGATGATGTTAACCGCCCATTTCGTTGGATTGCTTTCAACCGCTGGATGGCAGCGAAATATGCTGACTCCAAGAAAACTATGTACGAGGCGCTTAAGGCTGTTGACCCAAATGCACTTTATAGTCCTTGTGACTATTGGTTCATGACCGGCTTCGTGCCTTTTGACTTTGCACTCATGGCGAAGTATGGTGATATCTTCGATTGCGACCCTTATGCTAGCTCGGCAGAGCGAATCAAGGGCAGAGGACTTTACAACCACGGCTTTGGGACTAAGTTCTTGCGTGATATTACTAGAAAGCCTGTTCGTGCGATTGTGCAAGCTTTCGATTATGCTGGGTACGACATGACCCCCGAAGATTTGCTTGAGTGGGTTAGCCAAAGCCTGCGGGCTGGCGCTAGCCATATTGACTTTTACCAGATGGATAACCCTAGGTTTACACATCCCGACCGATGGAAGATGATGCTGTATATTTCGAAGGTTGTTACTTCGATGAGGGCAATTAAAATCCCTGATGACCCGGAGGTTGCGATACTTTACTCTGCCGATTCGCATCGAAGCAAAGGTCCGAGCACCAATGCAAATGAGCTTTATACTGCCTATGCCTTGCTTGGTGAAAGGGTTGGCTCATGGTTTGAATTCGTAGATGATGATTCGCTAGCACGGGGGGGAAGAAGCCTGTCTAAATATCGGGCAGTCTACATACCCTTTGGTACTTATCAGCGGAAGTCGGTCGTTCGGCAGATTGAGGAGTTTGTCCGAAAAGGCGGCGTCGTTATTTCTGGGGACCCGAGTATTTTTTCATGGGATATCAACGGGGAGAATCTTTCTTCATGGCGTGAAAAAATATTTGGCATTCGAACGATTGCTCACAAGCCTCGAAATTTTCTTGTGCTTCAAAAGAGTGAATGGGTTAGAGATTGTCTTGTAGGGACGTCGCTTCCAATTTATCCTATATTTGGCAGGAACGGGTGGTCTGAAGACAACGGCTGGCTAGTTGAAACAGCAAAGCCCGATGTTCGCGTGCTAGCCGTGTTTGCTGACGGCACACCAGCGATTACGGCGCACAGGTATGGAAAAGGGGAGGCGGTTTACTTCGCGGCAAATCCGTTTGTACCCGAGTGCCTCTTCGAAAGCGACAAATGGGACCGCCTTTTCCGTGCATTCCAAATGCACTTAGGTGCGAAGGTTGACCGCCCAATCTGGCGATTCCGTCTTCCTTCGATGCAGTAGCTGAGCTCTTGTATTAGCTTATCGAGCTTTTGACTTAGAATGCCATGTCCGGCTTCCAAACCTCCCAAACATGGCCTACAAGGTTCGGCCCTGGCTTGAGTGTAGGTTTGCCAGGCTGCCAGCCGGACGGCATGACTTCACCAGTTTCGCGAGTGTGTTGGAACGCCCTGACCTGGCGAAGCATTTCGGCGACGTTTCTTCCAACGGGAGGCGTAAGAACCTCCATAGCTTGAATTATGCCATCTGGGTCTATTATAAATCGGCCTCTCACGTTTACGCCGATTTCTTCATCGTAAACTCCGTACATGCGGCCAATTTTTCCGCCGGGATCGGTTAGCATTGGATAGGGAACGCCGCCCGGAACCATTTTGGACAGCTCTTCCTCCTGCCATATCTTGTGTGAGAATTTGCTGTCTACGCTGATGGCTAGCACTTGGACTCCGAGGGATTCAAGTTCTTCGCGTTTGACGGCGACCGCCGACAATTCTGTCGGTCAGACGAATGTGAAGTCGCCGGGATAAAAGCAGAGGACTACCCACTTTCCACGATAGTCTGATAGCTTAATGTTGATGAAGTTGCCTTCAAAGTAGCCGGCTGCTTCGAAGTCGGGGGCAAGCTTGCCACATGCTGCTTCCATTCTGTTACCTCCTTTTGGTGGGTTTCAACTTTCCATTTCCCCATCTTAGGATGTTATTAAACGTTGGTTGGGTTGAAATACGCAAACAATACCGACTGTAATGATGAAAAGTTTGGGGAAGCTACGTATGTGCCAAGAGGTTTTGCTATTGGTTGTTAATCCTCTTCCAACCTCCGATACCATGTCTGCCAGAGAATAAGCGATGCTCCGACGACAATTCCTCCGGCGATTAGTGCCTCGGTAAAACGATGGAGGACAAGGTAGATAGGGCACATCCACATCGCAATTAGCCAGGGGATGCCAACCAGAACGTTTGCAAAATCTTGGCCAAACGGTCTTCGGAGTCTATCGTCTAAAACCAGGTCTTTTGCAACGGCTCCCCACCATCCTGCAGGGCGCACTTCTATATAGAACTTTCGCAGAGTCTTTTCATCGGTTGGCTTAGTAAGAAGGGTTACGGCGATGGTTATGCCGAGCACCAAGAAAACAATGGCAGGGAAGGTTAAATAAAGCGGCATAGCGGCGAACTTCGGCACAAACGCTTGAATTAGCGAAAGCACCATCCCAGAGACTGCGCCTGCTGCGTATCCCCAGCCGTTCATCCGCCACCAATACCAGCGCAGAACATTCGGCATTAATACTCCAGCGCCGAGGGTTCCCATAATCCACGTGAACATTTGATTAATAGACTTTGCGGCGAAGCCGATAGCTATTCCTAAGGCGATGAGGAGGGCTGATGATACATAGCTTGCATAGATTAGTTTGCGCTGTGAGGCATTTGGATTGATGTATTTGTGGTAAATATCTTTCACGATGTAGCTGGCTCCGCCGTTAACTGTTGAGTTAAACGTTGCCAGAAAGCCCGAAAGCAAGGCAGCGATGGCGAATCCCCTAAGCCCAACAGGTAGCATGTTTTGGATGACTGAAGGGAGTACCTTCTCGGGGTCTCCAATTTCTGCCAGTCCAACTATGCCAAGTATTGCTAGCCCCATTGCCATAGGCCAGCGGACTGTATGTATGATTCCCCAAAGCGCACCAAGCTTCGATGCCTCCTTTGGGTTTTTCGCTGCCAAAAAGCGTTGGAAATCATAGAGTTGCTCAGGCCCGGAGAGCGAGAGAAGAAGGCCTTTCATCACCCAGATGATTAAAAGCGCTCCAAAGAGTTTGTAGGCCGGGTCGGTAATGTATGCGAAGTCCCACTTGTTTGGGAGGAGGCTGCCCCATTCGGAGGGTACTTTAGCCAAAAGTGCTTGCGGCGAGACATGGGCAAATCCCAAGTATGCGATAACAATTGCTCCGATGCTTAAAACGATTGTTTGGAATATCTCAACCATTACAACGCCATGAAATCCGCCAACGATTACGTAAATGCCGGTAATTCCAATAATTCAGAGCTGCGCAGGTATGTTCACTAAATGGGAGATAAACTGAGCCAAATTTCCCCATTCCGGTTGCGCCGTATGCCAAAAATGCAGTAATGGTTAGGACGGCGTAGAGCGTATAAGAAGCTCGTGCGGCCTCACCCGCCTTTCCGCTTCCGAATCGGGTTTCCATCCATTCAGACCCCGTCATTACGCCTGAACGCCGAATCCACTTGCCCATATATGCCATATAAAAGACAGGGATTATGAATCCCCAAATCCATTGCACCCACATGCCTTTCAGCCCGATTGTAACGAACAAGCTAACAATCCACATTGTGCCGGTTATGTCAAAATAAGACGAGCTACCAGACATTGCCAGCGCCCACCAGGGAAGTTGCCTTTCGCCAAGAAAGTAGCTGCCAATGTTTTTCGATGCTTTCTTCTTCATCCAAATTCCTAGCGTGATTACGATGGCGAGATATGCGATAATTATTGCAATGTCAATGGGATTCAAGCGCTTGAGCATGTTTCCTCCGGTAGAACATGGTATTAAGAGAGCATTTTTGCTTTTTGATTATATTTCCCAATTAAAGATAAGCTTCCTTTGTTTTTAGTAGTAGCCGACCAAAAGAATATTCATTGCAAAAGCTCGTAAAGCATGATATAATGCGTCGAAATAGCGCCAGAAACGTGTTTTCAAAAATGCTATAATAATGCCGGCGTCCTTCCTGCTCCGGACCTAATTCCGGGGCTGCTAATCCGAGGGGAGGTGAAATAATGGTCCGTTCCTACGAAGCTCTATACATCATTCCACCCGGCTTGCAGGAAGAGGAGATTACCCCCATCACTGAAAAGTATAAGCAGGTAGTGGAATCCCAGGGCGGTGAAGTCGAGGGTGTTACCCGTTGGGAAACTCGAAAGCTTGCTTATGAAATCAAAGGTCAGCGAGAGGGTATCTATGTGCTGATGACCTTCAAAAGTGAGCCCAAAGTTGCCGCCGAGTTGGATAGAGTCTTTAGGATTGGAGAAGATGTGCTTAGGCACATCATCGTTCGTAGAGATGAGAAATAGGAATTAATAGTGGGCTATGTTGGAAGTATTGATTGGGTACTGAGTAATTGGCCAGAGTTCATAGCCCTAGATGAGGAGGAAGAGAGTATGTTGAACAGAGTGGTATTGATTGGCAGACTAGCTACCGACCCAGAACTGAAGTACACGCCTAGCGGAATTGCGGTGGCAACGTTCAGGCTGGCCGTAAGCCGTAATGTATCGAATGCACAAGGCGAAAGGGAAGCGGATTTTATTCCTATAGTGACATGGAGGCAAGCTGCTGAGTTTGCGGCGACTTATCTTACAAAGGGGCGGCTTGTTGCTATTGATGGGAGACTTCAAATAAGGTCATGGGTGGCTCAAGATGGATCTCGCCGGAGCACGGCCGAAGTTGTTGCAGAAAAACTTAGGTCTTTAGATAGACCAAAGGAGCGCACTGAGGCTGGCGTGGCAGAGATAGAAGAAGCGCCAGTGGTTGAGGAAAGCGACACCGCAATTGAGCCCCAGGAAGAGGAATTTGAAGACCCGTTTGCCGATGAATAGGCGTTGCCTTTTTAAATGCTTGATTAGATTTCGAGGAGGCTCTTAATCATATGCAGAAAAAGAATGCAACAAAATTCAAGAAAGCGCGGCGAAAAGTCTGCACATTCTGTGCAGACAAAGTAGAGACAATTGACTATAAGAATGCAACTAAACTGCGCAAGTTTATCTCGGACCGCGGAAAGATTCTTCCTAGGCGAACAACCGGAACTTGTGCTTCGCATCAGAGATTGCTGACTAGGGCAATAAAACGAGCTAGGCACATGGCTTTGCTCCCATTTACGGCGGAGTAAATTCTGTTTTGGCTCAAGCAAAAGGACGCTGGATTCTTCCGGCGTCCTTTTTGTGTTTAAAAAGCCAGAGAAAAATATTATTCGACCCGCGTCTGGTCGGGTTTGCGAAGTCGAAGGCGAAGGAAGACGGACATAGGCTTCCCAAAAAGGGTAAACGTTCTAGGCTCAACTTTTGCATCTGCGAAGTGAGTTGCTTCAGCAATCTCTAAAAGTTCTTTCATGCTGTATGCTGCCCGCCAGGATGCCATTGGCCCAACTTCAAAGGCAAGACGCAAGTGGATTGGCAATTCCTTTTCGTATTTCTTCCACTCCTCCAATGAAACTTCGCTTTGATAGTCGTAAAGCCAGAACTCGCCGCCGGGATTCAGGATGCGGTGTATTTCATCGAATACCTGGGATGGATTGCGCCAATGGTGCAAAACGTTGACGCTAACGACAAGGTCAAAATACCTGCCTGGAAACGGAATGTTGGTCGGTTCGCCTTGGGTGAATTCAATCGCTTTTTCGACATTCGAAGCTCGGGCGTTCGCCTTGGCAACTCGTACCATGTCAATGGAGCGGTCCATTCCAACTATGGTGTGGAAGTGGTTTCTTAGAGCAAGTTCAATAGGAAGGTAGCCTGGTCCTGTGTCAAGGTCCAGTATTCTCGCAAAGCGATCCTCTTTATAGATTTCGCTTGCAATCTCGACATAAAGTGGTCGGAGCTGCCTTGCCAAAAGAAACGAGTAAAGTTGGGTGCCCGGGAATGGAACAGCTTCAATATTCTGAGCGAACTCCGCAATCTTGGATGTAATGCCATATCGGCGAGCGAGTACGAATAAACCCGCTCCGCAGAGGCTAGCGGCAATTCCAGTTTTTATGATTCTCTTTATTTTACTCATAATTTTTGTAGAGTAAAGTTTTATTTTCTTAAGTGCCGATGTTGTTTTACCCTGAAGCTGCAAGGCCTCAACCTTGGGTGATAAGGCACTTTGACGATTAAATAAGCACATCCTTTGAGAGTTTCTTCGCTCCAATGGCGTTTTTCTCCTTCGTTGACGTGCGATAAGTTTACTAATTAGAATTATGGCAGTAACAAGAGAAGTCACTAGTCCAGTTAGAAGTTCTAGGTAGAGGACAGAGAATGCCATCATTGGAGTCAGAGATACGAGAGATACTTAATCGCAACAAAGGCACATTTGGAATTGCGGCTTGGAATTCCACCGACGGCTTGGAGTTTTTCCTTAATGAACACGAGGTTTTTCCTTCTGCAAGCGTTATTAAAGTTCCCATTATTGTTGAGCTTTTTTGGCAACGTGATGAGGGGCGGGTTTCGCTCGACGAGACGGTCATTCTAAAAGACAAGGATAAAGTTGAAGGTTCTGGCATTCTAAAGGAGCTCCATGAAGGGCTTGAACTAACGCTTAGAGACCTTGCGACTCTCATGATTGTTATTAGCGACAACACAGCTACAAATTTGTTAATAGATCGCTTGGGTAATGATGTTGTTACTTCGCGCATGCGCTCGCTTGGTTTAAAGAAGACAACCCTTGCCCGCAAAATGTATGATTGGGAACAGGCTCGGCTTGGAAAAGAGAACCTTTGTACGCCGTATGAGATAATGCACCTACTGCGTTGGCTTGCCTGCGGTGAAATTCCTAGCAGAAGTGCGAGTCAGGAAATCATCGAAATCATGGCAAGACAACAATATAGGGACAAGATTCCGCTCATGTTGCCCGCCGACCTTAAAATCGCCAACAAGACGGGTTCGATTTCGGGTGTTACCCATGACGTGGCTGTGGTCTATGCGCCCTGGGGTCCATACGTACTCTGTGTGATGGCGAAAGGGATAGACGACCAAGAAGACCAGCGCATCGCCAAACTCGCCATAGCGGAGATTTCCAGGGTGGTATATGACCACTTTTCCGCATGATGGTAAGCTTTCGGAGCGGATTCGCTGAAAGGCAGGGGAAGAGACATGCAGACGGTTGACAAGTTGGCAGCTAGTTATTGGGAAGTAGACCGCAAAATGACTAGCCATCAACTGAGGCCTTACTGTGTTGTCATTTTAAGAAACAAAAAGCATAAAAAGACGGTCGTCAAAGCTAGTTCGTATGACTTCGAATCAATGAAAGAATATGCGGAGGCACTTCAGGAAGACTTAGAAAAGCTGACTAACGAAGAGTTCATCAGGAAGTATGATCTAACTACCATAACATAAAACCTCAGACCGGCACTTTGGGTGTAAGCGTTAGGAACGCCGGCGTGCTGGCCGGTAAGGAGCTATAATTATTGGCTTTTTAAGCAAGATGAGGGGTAGATTGAGGATTTTCCGAATCTACCTCTCTTTTTTTATTAATTGATGCATTAGTGAATTGGGCTTGCTTTGTTGTAATTTCTAGAAAGTACAGCGGTTCGAAAACAAAAGAGGGCTACTGAGCGTTGGCTTCTGCCAGGGCTTCATCCAGTGTAGTATACATTGGAAGACGATTTTCGAGGTGTGATAAAGTTATTAGCTTGCGAAAGATACCATGACATCCGACGATTGCTAAATGTCGGTTCTCATTCTGAAGTTTTTGCTGAAAGGATATGAGGGTCAGAATGCCAGAGCTGTCTATATAGGTTAGCTCAGCTGCATCCATGACAATATGCTTCTTGCCACTTCGTGCAGCGTCTTGGAGTGCCCTCGCTAGAACGGATACAGTTCCGCTGTCTATCTCGCCGCTGCATTTCACGATTGCCGTTTCCTTTAAACGATGAATAGAAATCGAACAAGATTCCGCTGACATCATTTGAGTCCAAAGAGGTAGTAGCCGATTGTGGTTTTATGAGCATCTCATTTGCTTTATTGTTTTTAGGCTGCTTGTTTTTCTTTCACGTCCGAAAGCATTTGGTCTAAGCTGTCTCGTACGTGGATAAACTTGTCAACACGGGTAATTTCAATCACTCGTCTGGTTGCATTGTGCCCTGGTGGCACAATTACGTAAAGTTTGGCATTCCGCTCCTCGAGTGATTTATAAGCGGCTATAAGCGCGCTTAGTCCCGAGCTGTCTAAATAAGATACGCCTGTTAAGTCCACAGCCACAATTTTTGTTCCACGGTCGACTGCCCGTTGCATGCCGTCTTCAAATCTTGAAACGTTATAAAGGTCAATTTCGCCAGCTGCACGCACAAGGGGTATACCATCTAAGTCTACCAATTCTATGGAGAGCTTTTCATTATCAGGGCGAGCGTTTTTCATGTCTGAACTACTCAATCTCCAGAGTAAGCCCGGCAAAAGGATTGACCTACCATCTAAATACTATAAGCCGCTTAGCTTTTGGTTTCGCAAGTTCATATACCCTTCTTTTCTACAAATAACACATAACCCCATTCCAAACTTTGTTGACACCTCATATCACCAATGCTAACATTCATGATTGAATTGCTACATATTTTACCTCAGGTGATGCTGTGGCTGTTATCGCTCTCAATTCGGTTAGGAAATCGTTCGGCGGGCTCCAGGTCCTCGATGAAGTGAGTTTTACGCTAGGATTTGGAGAGAAAGTTGCGCTTGTTGGGCCTAATGGGAGCGGAAAGACAACAATACTCCGACTTATTGCTGGTGAAGAGGAATCTGATTCGGGTACAATTCAAGTTCTTCCGGGTGTGACTATCGGCTATATGCCTCAGGATAGTGAATTGGTAGGTGAGCGAAGTCTCATTGAGGAAGTTTCGAACGCATCTGAGGAAGTAGTTCGCTTGGAATGGGAACTGCGCAGGCTTGAAGCTGCGATGGGCGAAGCGACGGGCGAAGAATTAGAGGCAATCCTTGCCAAGTATGGCGAGACGCAACACGAATACGAGCGTCTCGGCGGTTATTCGTTCGATGCAGAGGTTAAGTCGACTCTGAGTGGATTGGGTCTTGGGCCGGAACATTGGGAGAAGCCGGTTAACATCCTTAGTGGTGGACAGAAGACACGGGCGGCATTGGCAAAGCTGCTTCTACAACAGCCAGACGTGCTCCTCCTCGATGAACCGACGAACCATCTGGATATAGAGGCGGTCGAGTGGCTGGAGGATTTTCTCCAAGACTTTTCTGGCACGGTGCTTGTTGTATCACACGACCGCTATTTCCTCGACCGAGTAGTAACAAAGGTGATTGATTTGCACGAAGGATACACTAAGACTTATGCTGGCAATTATACGGCATATGTTCGACAGAAGCAGGAGTTTCTCCGACAGCAGTTTGAGGATTACGAAAGGCAGCAGGCAGAGATTGCTCGTTTAGAAGACTTCATCTGGCGGTACCATGCTGGACAACGACATCGGGAGGCGAAAAGCCGCGAGAAAAAGTTGGCGAGGATGGAGCGGCTTCGAAAGCCAAAGCTAGAAGCCGATAAAATGCGAGTTCGCTTTGAACAAGCTAAGACAAGTGGACAAATAGTGGCAGACCTGCGAGATGTTGGCAAAGCTTTCGGGGAGCGGCAACTATTTGCAGGGTTGAACCTCATGGTGGAGAATGGCGATCGGATTGGAATAGTGGGGCCGAATGGTGCGGGCAAGACGACCCTCCTTAGGATGATTGTTGGCGACGAAGAACCAACAACCGGCACACTTAGCCTAGGTTACGGGGTCGAAATAGGTTACTTCGACCAAGATTTGAGCGGCTTGGATCCTGAAAATACAGTACTTGAAGAAATATTGGATACAGAGGACCTTGGCCCGGCGGAAGCGCGAGTTTTCCTCGCACGCTTCTTGTTCAAAGGAGATAGCGTGTTCAAAGCTGTCTCGAAGCTGAGCGGTGGCGAAAGAAATCGTTTGGTACTGGCTAAACTGATGCTAAAAAAACCAAACGTTCTTGTGCTTGACGAACCGACAAATCACCTTGATATTGATTCCCGGCAGGCGCTTGATGATGCCCTAAAGGCATTTGAAGGAACGATAATTCTCACCTCTCATGACCGGTACCTACTGAACTCAGTGGCCACCCGAATCGTCGAAATTAAAGGAGGAGTAGCGCGGGTATTTGAGGGAAACTATGACTTTTTCGTCGAGCGAGCACGCCCAAGGCCAGCACGCCCTTCAAGAAGGAAAAAGCCAAAGCCAGTTGCCCGCAAGCCATCTGTTGCTAACGAAGTTGCTTCGACAGGGCTGACTGCCGAAGAAATCGAGCGCCAAATAGAAGCGGCTGAATCAAGGCTTGCTGAGGTAACACAACTTCTTGGAAATCCGGAAACTTATGCGAGCGCCGAGAAGGCGGCAAGTACCATTGCCGAATATCATGAATTGACTAGAACGGTAGAACAATTGTACGCAGATTGGGAAGCTTTGCTGGATTGAATATCGGCAGTTTTGCTCCTGACGATAATGACAAACCGACAGGCTACTAAAAGGAGATAGCTTCGGGAATGAGAGACTTATTGTACACCTTTGCCCGAACCTCAACGTCTAATGAGTTGAATATGCGCCTGCAGGTGCGAAAATGCTTATGGGTAGTTTGGAGAAGCCGGCAGTGCTGGACGCATCTGTTATAGACAGAGACCAGTTGCTGGTGAAAAGCTTTCTAGCTGGCGATGAAAGAGCGTTTGACGAGCTTGCAGTCAAATACCACACATATATTTACAACATCTGCCTACAGATGCTCGGCAACGCTGCAGATGCGGAAGATGCAACTCAAAACGCCTTAATCTCTGCCTATCGTGCGCTACCTCATTTCAAAATGAAATCACGGGTATCTACGTGGCTCTATCGCATTGCAGTGAACCAATGCCTGAGCCTTCAGCGAAGTCGGCGATTAGAGGCTCCCTTGGAGAAGGATTTCGGCGAGTGGTCCCAACCCAGCCTCGAAGATGTCGAGAAGCGTCGGATAATTTCGAAATTACTCCAGCGGCTTGCGCCTCACTTCCGTGCAGTGCTCATATTGAGGTACTATCGAGAACTTTCGTACATAGAAATTGCTGAGGTGCTAGGCTGGTCACCTGATAAGGTGAAGTGCTATCTCCACCGCGCTAGGAACGTCTTTAAAGAGATTTACCTGCGCGAGTGTGAGAACGGAGAAGTGCCATGAAGTGCTCCCAAGCTAGAGATAAGTTGATGGATTATATTGCGGCAGAGCTTCCGTTGAGAGAGGCAAAGGAGCTGAGTGGTCATCTTGATTCCTGTGAATCATGCCGCAAGTATTTAGCACTTGCGCAGAAGGCTTCTGAAGCACTGAATTGCTTGCGAGAAGAAGAACCGGCGCCAGATGTCCTCAGTGCAGTTAGGCAGAGGATTGATGCTGAAAGGATTGTACGTAGTCGGATTCGCGTGCCCCGCCTAGCAGCGGCGTTCGCGGTAATTTTTATATGCGCAGTAATCATTGCCGGCTGGTTTTTGCAGGGGTTGTTCACCCATGAAGCTACACAAATCACGCGGCAACAAGAACACTTTAAAGCTCCTACTTTGACGGATAATCTTACGGTGCAGAATGTACCAGATTCAATTCACGATTCAGCTAATATGTCCAAGCCCGTTGTTCAGCAAACTGAACAGAATATAAGCAAGCCTCAAATTCGTAAAGTTGCAAATGCCCTGCCTGTGCATAAGCGGCGGAGAACTATATCAACTGCCAGAAAACCCATATTGGCACATAAACCGTTAGGTGAAGCAAACGACAGAATTGCACCTGAGCCCAGCAATGGCGAGCCAGTAATGGTGTTCGTGCTAAAGCCAAGGGAGCCCGAGGTATACACAATACAAGTAAGCGCCGATGCCGAGTCGGATGAGGCCGAGACGCCGACTACCGAGCTGAATGTAGTGCGAGAATTTGACGTCGGAGGCAGGGTAACATCTGTAACTATCGCGGAAACGGTGGCATCTGCTAATATTTACTAGTTTGGAGTCACGGGGTGCACAGAACATGCACAAGATTGCAAGCTTTCTGACAGCAATGGTTTTAATTTCCTCAATAGCAGGGTTTGCCTTTGGGGGTGTAGATTCATCGAGTTCGAATGAATCTGAGAAAATATATCCCAAGCAGAGGCCACCGGAAACGAAAGAGCAAATCCCAAGGCGGTCCCGCGATTTGCGTGAAAGACTGTATCAGTTTGAGGGTGCACGCTTTGGGGATGCTGGGCGGTTTCGAATAGGTGATACATACTTTGGTGGGACCATCTCTCTCAAATGGCCAAATAAGCTAGTAAGCATAGATGTTAGGGATGCTGACCTAGCGAGGCTTACGGAGCTTCTCAGTGCACAAACGGGCATTCAGTTTGTGTTGGGAGAGGGGGTGCCAGTAAACCTAAAAATCACAATTCGCGTGTCGAAGATGGATGTAAAACGGTTCCTTGACACGCTTACTGCAACCACTGGCTTGACGTATATAGCCGAGCATAGGGAGACAGAGAAAACAGAAGCGGAGACAGCAAAGCAAGAAAAAGCCGTTGAGACTAAATCGGAGGATAGTCCGGACAGCCCCGATTTTGCGGATTCCGAAATAAGAAAGTTTCCATTCCCGGGCAAATTTTCAGAGAAGCATCCCATGTATGACTTCGCAAGAAAGGAAGTAACCCACGTCACTATCTACAGCCTCAAAAGCAAGGGTGTAATAGTGAATATGGGAAAGGTTTCGGCTTCGCTAAAGAACGCCGACCCTATCGAGGCGGTAACAAACCTTATCAAACAGATTGGTGGCGCAGGTTACGTAGTCATGAATCTAGATGATTATTTAGCTCTTCAGGATCCAGCTCAAGCGGAAAGAATAAGAAAAGCACTTAAGAGCGCTCCTCGCATGAAAGTCAACCTTGAATTAAGGGATTCGCCTATAACAGATGCGCTCGTTCAACTTTCTCAAAGGGGGAAGTTTTATATTACAATACCTAAACCTGGGATTCCGAATTTCCTGATAATACCGGACGTCGAAGTTGTAGACGAGAAAATACTACCTTCTCTCAGTGCTGCAGACAAGGAGGCTGAGGAAAGGGCAAGGAATGACCAGCGAATTTGTATGGCCAGAATGAAGGAAATGGTTACAAAGCTTCTAGCTTTTGCAAAAGCCAATGGTGGGGTGTTTCCGGATGCCGCAGAGTGGATGGAAAAGGTTCCATTCCCCAAAGAGTATCAGCGGTCTTATGCAATGAACAAATATTTGAGCCTTAGGAAGTTGAGCGAAATTAAAAATCCTTCTGAAGTAGTATTGCTGTTTGAATCAATCTGCGGCCGGGTATATGGAACAGAGGAGTCAGTTATTCCAATTCGGCGGCACCCCGATGGCATTGTGTTCGGTTTCGCGGATGGGCATGTTGAGATAAGGGAAGACATGCCCAATTTCAAGCCATAGGGTGAATCCTACCAGTTGATATGGCGGCGGAAAATGAGAAGGCCGGGCACGCCCCCTGGCCTTCTCGCTTATGGGTGTGGTGGGTGATTGCAGGGCGAGTTAAATTCAAAAACTCTATAAGTTCGCTGAACCAAGTGTGCCGAAAGCAATCTAACCCAGCGCTTTGATTATGAGCGCTTACATCCATAGTATAGCTAAGCAAGATGCATGCCAATATGGCACGGACGCATTCGATTTGTTATAATATCTCCCTATGGCAAGCCTTATTGAAAAATACAGAGCTACTCAAAGGCGGATTCGCGCACTATTTGCGCCGTATACGGCGGAGCTCTGCCCTGTTTGTCCTCAGCCGTGCTGCCGGAAACCCACGAAAGTTCGGGAGATTGATGTTCTTCTTGCAAATGCATTTGGATGTTCACTACCTTCGGCTGACCAAACGGTGAGAGAGTATCTGGAAGCTAGCATTAGTATCCTTGCTGGCGGCGAATTGGTTGAACAAACCCTTGAACCATGCGATTATTTGGGAAATAACGGGTGTCTTTTCCCCGATGATCTTCGGCCATTTGAATGCGTGAAGTATGTGTGTCCACAATTAAAACGCAGAATGACCCCACATGAGATGCGCGAGCTTAGATATCTGCTCCACAAGCTAGGCGTTCACCATCGAGCGCTCATTGACGCCGTCATGCCTGCGGGCCGCCGCCCTTGACACCAAATTCGGCTAAGAATATGATGTTCATGTTTAGATAAGTCCAATTAAAAATTTTGGCACAAAATATGTCATGAGAGCTGCCGTACTTGAAAAGTTCAACGAGCCGCTAGCAGTGCGAGAATTCGATAAGCCAATCCTCGGGCCTGGTGAGGTTCTTGTGCGGATGCTTGCCGCGGGTGTGTGTGGGTCAGATATCCACATGTGGCATGGTAAGGACCCTCGAATACCTCTGCCAACAATCATAGGTCATGAGGGCGTGGGAGAGGTGGAAGAAATTGGTCCCGAGCCGCCAAAGTCCATCAGTGGGAGAGAACTCAGCCGTGGGGATAGGATTGCTTGGGACCGTGGAGTTACGTGTGGCCAGTGCTTTTACTGTGCTGTGCGGCATGAGCCGAACCTTTGTCCAAATCGGTGGGCTTATGGGATTGGGAGGTCATCGGAAAAACCGCCCTACCTTGTTGGTTGTTATGCTGAGTACATCGTACTTGTGCGAGGCACAAATATCATTCATCTAGATGAGTTTCCTTCGACTGATTATGTGCTATTGGCAAGCACGTCTTGCTCTGGAGCAACCGCTGCCAATGCCGTGGAGGTTGCTGGTATTGAGCCGGGTAGCGCTGTTCTAGTGCAGGGTTCTGGTCCGCTTGGATTATTCCTAACTGCTTTCGCAAGCATGCTTGGGGCATCACCAATAGTAGTCGTGGGAGGCTCACCAGATAGCCTTGCGCTTGCACTAAAATTAGGTGCAGACCTCGTTCTTAGCCATCGAACTACACCATCAAAAGAACGGATGGAAGCAATTCGTGAAATTGCACCTCGAGGCATAGATATTGTGCTTGAGTCATCCGGCAGACCTGACTCGATAAATGAGGGAATACAAGCATTGAGAACAGGCGGCTCGTATATTTCCACAGGCTTTGCAGTCCCGGGAGCATCAGTAACCATTGATTGTTACCAAGATTTAGTGCGGAAAAACCTTCGGCTTCAAGGAGTTTGGACGAGCCATACGCGCCACCTTTATCAAGCTCTGGCGCTTGCTGGTCAGAATCCCGTGCTGGGCAAAGTGATTACAAGCACATTCACTCTCGAGCAGGCAACCGATGCCCTTGTTGCTATGGAACGACGCGAAGCTATTAAGTCGGCAATTGTATTCTAAAACTTTCAATTTACGCTTTGCAATATTCCTCCCTTCTTTGTGGTTTGTCGTTGCATTTCAACTTTTGATATAATTCCTTTGTTGAGAAAATATAAAGGGGTTATAATTGGCAAAGAAGCAGACTAAATATGTATGTCAACAGTGTGGATATGAGTCTCCAAAATGGCTTGGTCGCTGTCCCGACTGCAACGAGTGGAACACTCTAGTTGAGGAAGTTGTCACCCGAACATCGGAGGCTACGAAGAAGCCCGCGTCCGCTACATACAACCCACCCAAACCGATTACCGATGTTGTGGTCGGTGAGCATCACCGATACACCACTGGCATTGGTGAGTTCGATCGTGTTCTTGGCGGTGGTGTAGTGCCCGGCTCTGTTGTGTTAGTTGGCGGCGATCCGGGAATTGGGAAGTCAACCCTTCTTACACAGGTGGCTGAAAACCTGAGCCGCGGTGGCCCAACGCTCTACGTTTCGGGTGAGGAATCCTTAGAGCAGGTCAGGATGCGAGCCAACCGATTGGGCACGGTTTCAGAGCGCCTTTATCTCGCCGCTGAGACGTGTATTGAGCAAGTCGAGGCGTACGTGCATTCTCTTAAACCTGGTGCTGTCATTATTGATTCTATCCAGGCAATGTATGACTCGTCGCTGGAATCAGCGCCTGCCACTGTGAGCCAGGTTCGCTCTTGCACTGCAACTCTTGTTAGAATCGCGAAGAGCTTAAGCATACCAGTGTTCATCATTGGCCATGTTACAAAGGATGGTTCTATTGCCGGCCCACGCGTGCTCGAACATATGGTAGACACCGTGCTTTATTTCGAAGGCGACCGGCATCAAGTTTATCGGATACTGCGGGCGGTGAAAAACAGATTCGGTTCAACAGACGAGCTGGGGATTTTCGAGATGCACGAAAATGGCCTTGTGGAGGTAAGCAATCCGTCTGAGCTTCTTCTTGCGGAAAGGCCCCTGCATGGCCCGGGCTCGGTTGTAAGTGCCGTTATAGAGGGTACAAGGCCCTTGCTTGTCGAAGTTCAGGCTTTAGTATCGCCTTCGTATTTTGCTGCTCCAAGAAGGATGGTAAGTGGGGTTGACTATAACCGCACGATGCTGATTCTGGCGGTTCTGGAAAAGCGCATAGGACTTCGATTTTCTAATCAAGATGTCTATGTAAGCATAGCAGGTGGCGTAAAAGCCGCGGAGCCCGCGCTTGATTTGGCGATTGCGGCGGCAGTGGCTTCGAACTTGAAGGAATTGCCAATTGACCCAAAAACTTTGGTTGTTGGGGAGGTTGGTCTTGCGGGTGAAGTGCGAGGCGTGGTTCAGATTGAAAAGCGAATAAGAGAGGCGGCGCACTTGGGATTCGAGCGCGCAATCATTCCTGCAGCCAACGCAGGAAGAGCCAAGGTTACAGGAATGAAGACTGTTGGCGTGGAGTCGGTTTACCAAGGAATTGAAGCCGCGATTGGCAGCTTTAAGCGCAAGAGGGCGACGGCTTCCGCAATTGGAGAACGAGATTTAGGAGAGGGCGAAAAGGGTTGTTAGAATAGGAGCGAGTGCTTATGTCTTTAGAAAAGAGTGGAGTTGAGGATACAACGTTTCATTTATTAGGTAGGATAGAAGTATACCAGAATCTCCGCAATGCGGTTATTCTAGCTCATAACTATCAGCTTGGCGAGATTCAGGATGTTGCCGATTTTGTGGGTGACTCCCTTGAGCTAAGCAGAAAGGCGGCGGAGGCCCAGGCGGACGTTATCGTTTTCTGTGGAGTTCACTTCATGGCGGAAACAGCCAAGATACTTTCGCCGCAGAAAACTGTGTTGCTGCCTGACCTTGCGGCTGGTTGCCCAATGGCGGATATGATAACTGCCGAGCAACTACGTGAGCTTAAAGCCGAATACCCAGGGCGACCTGTCGTGGCATATGTAAATACTTCGGCGGCAGTCAAGGCTGAGAGTGATATTTGCTGTACATCTGCAAACGCCGTAAAAGTTGTCGAATCGCTTGATGCAGACGAAGTCATTTTTGTGCCCGACAAGTGTCTCGGCGACTATGTTGCATCGAAGACTAACAAGCGCGTTATCTGCTATCCGGGCTTTTGCCCAACACATTACAATATCACGCCTGAGGACATTCTAAGGGCAAAGGAAGAGCATCCCAAAGCGCTAGTAATCGCCCACCCCGAATGCACGAAAGAGGTGCTCGAGCTGGCCGATGGTGTTTTCAGTACGTCGGGGATGATTCGCTTTGCAAGAGAGAGCTCGGCACGGGAGTTTATTGTTGCCACGGAGGAAGGCTTGCTTCACCGACTCTATCAGGAAAATCCTGGCAAGAAGTTTTATGCGCCCACAGCTGGGGTAGTCTGCCCGAATATGAAGCTAATTACGCTTGAAAAGCTTGCTTGGTCGCTTGAAAATATGCAGTATACAATCGAGTTACCTGCCGATATAATAAATAGAGCACGAAAAGCGATTGAGCGCATGATAGAAATAGGATAGCTTATATTGGAAATTTAGTCATCATGAGTCTTAACTTTCTTGAAGTTGAAAACATAGTCCGGAGGGCGCTGGCGGAAGACATAGGAGCTGGCGACATAACAACGGCGCTAACTGTGCCGTCTACATCGTCGTCTCGCGCGCAGATGGTTGTCAAGCAGGATGGCATCATCTGCGGGTTGCAAGTTGCCGCTCTTGCATTCAACATTGTTGCCGAAAGCTACTCTTCGGGCGAGAACCTAATTCTTCGGAGACTCCAGCCTGGTGGTCAGGCTAATAGAGAGCCTTTATTTGGAGTTGGTGGGCCGACACGTGTAAGCATCCGTCACATGAACCCTGTCGAGGTGGTAAAAGCGGGTGCGCCCCATCCCGTATCAGTTGCCAAAGGGAAGAGCCTTACTTTCCGAGCGGAGATGCCAGATGGCTCACATGTAGAGGCTGGGGATGTTGTGGCGGAGATTACAGGCCCGACTGCAGTGATTCTAACCGCAGAAAGGACTGCGCTTAATTTTGTCCAGCGTTTGAGCGGAATAGCAACAATGACGTCGCGGTTTGTTGCGCTTGTGCAACATACTAAGACAGTAATTACAGATACCCGGAAGACAACCCCCGGTCTTCGGATTCTGGAGAAGTATGCAGTTCGTGTTGGCGGCGGACAAAATCACCGTTTTGGACTTTATGATGCTATCCTAATAAAGGACAACCATATTCTCGCTGCCGGCGGCATCACGGAAGCAGTTGCTGCTGCCAAGGCAAGGGCGCCTCATACAATGAAGATTGAAGTTGAAGCAGAATCGCTAGAGCAGGTTGAGGAGGCGCTTGCTGCGGGCGCTGACATAATCCTTCTAGACAATATGAGCCCAGCCATGCTAAGAAAGGCGGTTGCTCTTTGCAAGGGTAAGGCGCTCACTGAGGCATCCGGCAACGCTACTGAATCAAGCATTGCCCGAATCGCCGAAACCGGGGTGGATGTGATATCTGTGGGCGCACTGACTCATTCCGTGAAAGCTTTAGATGTGAGCCTGGAAATCGTTGGATAGCCGCAAATCAGAGAAATTAATCATAAAAAGAATAGCGCGGAAGTAAAGCAACTAACTTTAACGTTAATAATTCTCCGCACTCTCGCTTTCGTTGGCTGAGTTTGTCCAATGCAGTTTAGCATTCATCGCTTTGAAAGAGTTACCTCCACTAATGCAATTGCTCTTCAGTTTGCCAAGAAGGGCGCTCCTGAAGGAACGGTTATCATTGCACGTGAACAGACTGCCGGTAGAGGAAGGTTTGGGCGAAATTGGGTTTCTCCGTTGGATTCCGGACTTTACCTAACGATAGTCTTCAGACCCAACAGGTCGCTTGAGGAATTATGGCAGCTCGCTTTTGTATGCTCCCTTGCCGTGGCTGAGACGATTGAATGTGTATCCGGACTAACGCCGGGCTTGAAATGGCCGAACGATGTAATGCTAAACGGTCGCAAGGTTTGTGGCTTGCTAGTCGAGATTGGGAAAGCGGTTGTAGCATCTGAGCAAGGCATAAAAGACAGTAAGGAGAATGCAAACTCAACGCATGCTGCAGTCGCGATTCCGGATTCCAAAATTCCGGTCGTCGTTGGCATCGGCATCAATGTCAATAATGCCGAATTCCCCGAAGAGTTGGCAAATCATGCGACCTCGTTAGCGCTTGAGGCGAACAAAAGGTTTGATCTTCATAAAGTTGAGCAGTCGCTTCTAGGGGCCATCGAAGCAAAATACGCGCAGTATGGTCAAGAAGGCTTCCCGCCAATACTTGCGGCATGGAAGGGGTACGACATCACCGTGGGTAGCAGAGTAGCCGTTCACATGCTCGGTAAGGTTATCGAAGGTACGGCAGTTGAGATAGATGGTGAAGGCAATTTGGTTGTCCGCTGTCTAGATGGTACTTTAACTAAGCTGTTGGCAGGTGACGTTAATATCGAATTTAACCGGTGAAGACACCTGTGATGCCTATAAATTAATACTTTATTTAGGTGACTACTTTACAGCAAGCTCGGCCGTTGACGAGGCACGCTGAGGGGTGATATAATTAACACAAATCAACTATGAGTCGCACGCTTATGGAGGGTTGATTTGCATGGCGGGACATTCGAAGTGGCATAACATAAGGCTGAGAAAAGGTAAGCAAGATGCCGAGCGCGGCAAGACATTTACGAAGCTCGCTCGTGAAATAATAGTTGCAGCTCGTGAAGGAGGCGGTAACCCAGAAACAAACCTTCGGCTCCGCCTGGCAATTCAAAAGGCGCGTGAGGCTAGCATGCCCGCCGACAATATCAAGCGTGCGATTCAGCGCGGCACGGGCGAAATCGAGGGTGCCCAGTATGAAGAAGTAACCTACGAAGGATATGGACCTGGTGGAGTCGCAATCATGGTCTCGGCTTTGACGGACAACCGAAATAGAACGGTGGCTGAGCTCAGAACCATCTTCTCCAAGAATGGAGGAAGCTTGGGAGAATCTGGTTGTGTAGCTTGGATGTTCGACCCGAAAGGTATAATCACGATTCAGAAGGACTCCGTTGACGAAGATACGTTAATGATGATTGCTCTGGAAGCGGGAGCAGAAGATATACGCACCGAAGGCGATACATATGAAGTAATAAGCGCGCCGGAGGACTTCCATGCCGTTCGTCAGGCCATAACCGACGCTGGGGTTAGCTATGTAAGCGCTGAACTTACGCGTATGCCGAAGAGTACAATAGTTGTCAATGGCAAGGAAGCTCACCAAGTGCTTCGCCTAATGGACCAGCTAGAAGACAGCGATGACGTCCAGCAGGTTTTTGCCAACTTTGACATTCCTGAAGAAGTTTTGGAGGCAGCTGCTGTAGAGTAAGCGTCGGCATTCGGATATTTGACTTAATGACACGACAAAAGGGCAGGCAGAAAGCCTGCCCTTTTTTAATTGCCCTAATTCAGCAAGAGGTTTTAGATTCTTCGTCAATGGCAAAAATCTACCGAGGCACTACGCTTTGCAAGGGTGGAAAATTATGTCTTTACGAGTAGGCATAGTAGGTGCTGGCAGGATTGGCTTGGCTAGGGCACGCCAGATGAAGACTTACTCTGATGTGGAAATAACGGCCGTTGCTGACCCCAATCGGCCGAACAGAGATAAGCTTGCTGGATTCTCAGGGGCTGGATTGGCTGTTGCTGACCATAAACGGCTTGTTGTCGACAAAAATGTTGATGTTGTTTATATCGCTTCTCCTCCCAACACCCATCGCCAGGTTGCAGTGGATGCCTTGAACGCTGGCAAACATGTTATATGCGAACCTCCGATTGCCATTAGCATTGGTGACGCTGAGGCAATGCTTGCCGCCGCAATTGAAAATAACAGAAGGCTCTTGGTGGCGCTTTCCGAGCGATACGACCCGGTTAACCAAGAAGTCTACCGCCTCATTGAGGCTGATGAAATTGGATTTCCCTTTATTGTTCAGTTCACATATGTTGAGAATGAATTTAATAGGCTCAACGATTGGCATGACTGGAAAGGAACATGGGATATTGCAGGCGGCGGAATCCTTATGGAGCGAGGGTCGGGGATTTTGGACCTCCTGTGCTTTCTTCTTGGGCAGGTTGAGGGCGTAAATGCAGTTTGTACCAGATTCGCAATAGAACCACTCAACAAGGCTGAGGACACGTGCATGCTTGGTCTTGAGTTTAAAGAAGATATTGGCGCATATTTGCTTATGACAGGAGCAGCACAGTACAGCGCCTGGCCGCCAAATTTCACAGGTCTCGGTTATCGTATGGAAATATTTGGCTTGAAAGGGTCAATTCAGGTGACCAATTACGAGCCGCGGCTTTCCGTTGTGACAAAAAAGCAAAAGCGGCAAGAGATATCAGAGTCAGAAATACACACATCGTTTCCCACTGATATGCTCCGCGATTTTATAGACTGTATACGTGAGGGCAAGGAACCGCTTGTCACAACCAAAGATGCTCTATATGCGCTCCGCCTGATTCTTGCTGGGTATAAAGCTTCTCGAAATAAACGACGGGTTGAGCTGTTGGAGGAAGTGTAGGCGGCTAGTTTTCGCTATATATACTTAACCGCATGTGGACCTTCCTGCTTCTTGCGGTGACGTGCGCTTTTTTGAAAAATTTCCAGAAACGTTCACAGTTTGTTCTTTTATTTTCCGCCTTCCCGAGGATTTGTAATATTGAGAGCGAATTAAGCTGCTATTGCCCAAGGAGGTCATTATGAGCATCAGACAGCGTATTCTAAGCAAGTTTGGGCGAAACCGGCCGTTGATGGAGGAAGTAGCGGCAGCTCAAAGCAGACTTGCAAGCAGTGCCTACCGGCTAGCGGCATACTCCCCGGACGATCTTCTCAGCCGTAAAGGGCTTGCAGTCTATGATGAAATGCAGAAGGACTCGCAAGTTCTGTCGTGCCTGAATACTAAGAAGTTTGCCGTGCTTTCGAAAGGTTGGGATGTTGTCCCAGCTGATGGCTCCCAGGCGAACATACGTTCGGCAGAGTTTGTCAAATTTTGCCTTTAAAATATGAGGGGTTCAGTCCAAGATGTGTTGTTTAAGGTAATGGATGCGCTTGCAAAAGGATTTTCAGTTTGCGAGATTAACTACAAAATTATTCCCGATGGGCCTTTTGCAGGCATGGTAGGTTTGGAATCAATAAAATCTAAAGACCCGGCAGCTTTTGGCTTCGAAATGGACGAATTTTTAAATATCAATGGGCTCACCATTATGGAAAGCGGCAAGACAGCAAGCTTGCCGGTCGAAAAGTTTATCATTTATACCTATATGCCCGAATATGAAATGCCTTATGGCCAGTCAGACCTCCGAGCGGCATATAAGCACTGGTGGAGTAAAGAAGTAATTCTGAAGTTCTGGAATATCTACTTGGAAAAGTTTGGGTTGCCTACTGCCAAGGGATCATACCGACGCGGACTGCCGAAGGAACAACAGGATGACTTGCTTCGTGTGCTCGACAAAATACAGCAGGAGACAGCTATTGTTGTCCCGGAGGATATTCGAATTGAGTTGATTGAGGCGCAAAGGGGCGGCGAGGCTGGCTACTTGGCGGCAATCGAGTTTCACAATAGGCAGATTGCGAAAGCGATTCTTGGACAAACGCTGACCAGCGAGGAAGGCTCGCGGGTGGGGTCGCTCGCAATGGCGAAAGTCCATCTCGATGTCCTTTGTTTTTACCTTCAGAAGCTTAAGCGTGATTTAGAGGATACTGTAGTACAGGAACAGATTATTAGGCGACTAGTGGATATAAACTTTGGCCCATTAGCAAAAGTATATCCGAAGTTTGTGCTAGGAAGCTTGGAGGACAAAGATATAGAGGCTCTTGGAAGCCTAATTGAGAAGCTAATTGCTGGAAAAGTTGTCGCTCCTAATGAACCCTGGATACGTAAGTATCTTGGAATACCTGTAGCATAGGGGATAAACCTGAAAAACAAACTGGCATCATTTTTAATACTAATTAACTATGGGAGGTTTGCCATGAATGGAGCCATTTATTTTGATGTGGATTACTCCCCATCAGAGCCAATGCCGGTGGAGAAGGATGCAAAGATATTCGAAGCTGGCAATTATACAGATAAAGGGCTCATCATAACAGAAGATGATTTGGATACTATTGTCGGCAATTTTCACGAGGCGCCCGTGAAGGTTGAACATACTGACAGCCCGCTAGATCCACTTGGCGTTGTAAAGCGGATATGGCGGCGGGGAAAGGAGCTCTTTGCAAAGCTAGCATTTCCGCCAGACGTGGCTGGATTCTTGGAGCGCCGTGGAGTAAAGAAGCTGAGCGTTGCATTGTTAAAGGACCCACTGCGACTAGCGGAGGTTTCGCTTGTGCTGAATCCGCGCGTTCCTTCTGCGGCAATATTTGGCAAGAAGGGCGCCATTGACTGCCTGCCATTGGGCGCCAGGTTTGGTGATTCGCAAGCATTTAATCAAATAAGACGAAGTAGGAGGGAGGTGAATGAGAAGGTGAACGAGGCTGAGAAAGAGATTGCAGAGCTGAAGTTTGCACTGAAGTCGCGTGACGTGGAGGCGCAAATTGCCGAGTTCAAAGCCAATGGTAAGCTGGTCCCTGCATCAGAGCCGTTTGCTCGGGCAATCCTCTTGAATGCCAACCAAGTAATTACATCCTCGGATGGTGAAAGCACGGCGGCTGAGTTGTTCATCCAATTCCTGATGAACCAACCCAAGGTAATAGAGTTCTGCGAGACTGCAAAGGCTGTGGAGAAATCGGCGAGGCTGTTGACGTTGGAGGAGGAAAACCTTCTTGCAAAGCTCGGAATAGACAGGGAAAAGCTGGAGAAGTATGCGAAAGAGTAGCTGGTAATTGTAGATTAAATATGGGTTTTAAATCTGCATATGCAACATTAGAAATGGAGGTAAGATAGGTGACAGCGACTACAACGGATCGTGATACAAAGCGCAGTGATGGTATGCTCAAGGCGATGAAGATGTCGAGTGTCAAAATACCAAAGGGCGTTTTGGTCTGTATTAACACAAGTGGCTATGTTGCAAATGGTGCTGACACTGGCGACTTCAGATTTGCCGGGGTTAGCTATGAGCAGGCGGATAACTCTGCAGGTTTGGCAGGCGGTAAGGAAATTCGCGTTGAAAAGTCGGGCGAACATATGTTCGTATATAATGGCGGCGATGCTACTCAGGCTGTTGTCGGCAAGGAGGTCTACATTGTGGATAACCAAACCGTAGACGATGACCCGGCGGCCGTTGTGAATGACATTAAATGTGGTGTAATCGCCGAGGTGATTAGCCCCAGTTTGGTGCGTGTGCGAATTGATGGTTATGCAAGATAAAGAGAATACACTGCTTTTGCGGCACATGTTCTTGTAAGAGAGAGTTAGCTAAGCAACATTTTTTGCTTTTTGGATTGGCAAAAACATACGAAAGGAGATTTGTTTCCATGCCAATAGTCAAGTCAGATATTCCAAAGCTTCTGGAAGCTGGACTTAGGGCAGTATTCTTCGATGCCTACGAAGCATATCGTAGTGACTGGGAGTGAATTGCCACTATTGTTCCTTCAGAAAATGATATCGAGAAATATGCATGGCTTGGGGCAACTCCCAGGATGCGGGAGTTTAAAGATGAGCGAGTACCTGCTGGCCTGCTTGAGCATGATTATTCGATTAAAAACAAAACTTGGGAAGCCTCAATTGCAGTTGACCGCGCTGCACTGGAGGACGACCAATATGGCCAAATTCGGCTGAGAATCCAAGGATTGGCAGATGAGGCTAGACGTCATCAGGAGGAGTTGGTTTTTGGCCTGCTTAGGGACGGGTTTAATACTTTGTGCTATGACGGTCAGTTTTTCTTCGACACCGACCATAGCGATGGTGAGTCCGGCACGCAATCGAACAAGGGGACTTCTGCTCTTTCTGCGGCATCTCTTCAAGCAGCTTTTACTACAATGATGAAGTTCAAAGATGACCAGGGCAAGCCGATGGGAATCATCCCTGATACACTTGTTGTTTCGCCTGACCTTAAGTGGACAGCAATGGAACTCTTTTGGTCGATCTATGCGCCTGATAGCGAGGTTGGGAAGACTGAAGCCAGGAAAAACGTCCTCAAGGGTGCGCTCGATTTGATTGTCAGTCCATACCTTACAGATTCAAATGATTGGTTCCTACTGTGCACCAAGCGTGTCGTCAAGCCTGTTATCTTTCAGTCCCGAATTCCCATAGAATTTGCGGCTCTGGAGGCAAACTCGGAAAACGGGTTCATGCGCGATAGGTATGTTTACGGCGTCCGAGCAAGATACAATGTTGGATTCGGACTGTGGCAGCTTGCGTATGGTAGTCAGGTGAGCTGATAGGGGGAGGCTATAATGATTACAGCAGCAGATAGGAGTACAAAACAGGCAAAGGAGCTTATTGCAGTTCCAAGTGGCGCTCTCTTGATGACGCCTGAGGAGTGTGAAGCCTGTTTTGTGAATGAGACTACTATGATTCAGACGGGCCCATGTCGGCTCGTGGGGGTAATCCTAAACGTCGGAACTGAGGTTGCTACGATAACTATAGAGAGCGATACCCAGATTGTTCTCAAAGTAAAAATGACCTCAGGTAGTCGCCCTGTTTTCCCTGCACTACCAATTGCATGCAAAGGAAATCTTGGGGTTACTTTGACTGGTGCAGGCGCGGAAGCGATTGTCTATTACATACCAATGTAAACAGTGGAGTGGTGGAGTATTGGCAGGATGATGGCAGCCTTTTTCTTGTAGGACTCATTTTCTTGTTGCTTCATCACTCCAATTTATCCTATTTCGCGGAGGGTTATCGATGGCAATCACAATTACAAAGGCGGAGATTAAACGGAAGTGCATGATTCCTATATCGGATACGACTTATGATTCAGATATTGATGCCCTGATTGCCGAGATGCAGCCAGGAATCGAGTATACAATCGCCGATGCATACTTAAATGACGCTGGAAATTCCAGACTCCAGGCGCTCTTAAAGCTTGGGATGCTTGAGATAATGAGCGGCGAATTCATCCAGCAACTTTTTCGAAAAGCAGGCGCATCGGAATCACTTAAAATCGGTAGTCTAACGGTAGGAGCCCGTCCACAGTATGGCGCAAAGTTAATCGAGCAGGGCCAGTCGAGACTTCGGCCCTTCAGAAAGGCAGTGGACGATTTAGCCGATGTAACTCAGATTGCGAGCACAACAGAAGATATGGATCGGATTTTCACAAGCGATAATATGAGGATATGGTGACAATGGAGGCACTAAAGGAACGGGCAAAGAATGCATTTGAAGCATATGGCGAGTCTTTTGCAATTGGAGGAAGACCTACAAAAGGCGTTTTCCAGCAGCTTGATATGCAGAGAATGAACATGTTTTTTGATGATATTGAAATTTCAACGATAACCAGACCTGCGCTTATTGCTTTTATTTCAGCTGACGCAACCGCATCAATTGACGAAACAATTACACGAGATGGGAGAACCTATACTATCAAGAAGTTGGCAAAGCTAAGGGCAAAAGATACGGTTGTAATGCAGGTAATCCTGTTGGTTTAACTGTTTGAAGTTCTTTTATGGTCTTGATTGGGGTAACTTGTTTGAGAAGGCGAATAACAGCGGCAAAAAACGATGATGTGAGCTCCCGGCTGGCGGTGATTGAGGAGAAAATTGAACTTGTTATCTCAGAGCTTTCCGCCATTCGGGCTTACATCCCCGGCAAGATGGTCGAACACCAAGAAAGGATAACTGTCTTGGAGCGGAGCATCCGTGGCATTCAGTGGCTAGGTGGTGCGCTAGCGATTGCTCTTATAGGAGCTTTCATAGGGCATGTGCTTGGAAGGTAAAGGAGAGTTCAAATGAATAAGGTTCAACTGTGGCAGTTTTTGCCATATATTCTGCCTTTAATTTCTTATATCATTGGCAGACAAATGAATAGGCTGCGTGTGCCAAGAGAAGTTGTAAGGCTGATTAGCAACCCAAACATTGTCGACATTATCACCCAGGGGGTCAAGACCGCTCAGGCACTCCATGGGAAATCTGATGACGAAAAGCGAAGATATGTGCGTTCATGGGCAAAGTCGGAACTGTATAAACTTCTTGGCAAGTGGTTTCCAGATTCAACAATCAATTTTCTTATTGAGCATGTAATCATTCGCAGAAAGGCATTGTAGATGTGCTAAGATTGGCACTTGATAATGTATATTTTGGCGGTAGTTGGTTTTACACAAATTTTAATTTTCAGAAATAGGTAAACATGGCAAACAAATATGACGGTCTAGATGCGGAGTTCCGGGCGAAGTTAGGATTATTCGAGAAACGCCTACTTGAGCGAGGTATCCATGTAAAGCTTGTATGTGGCTATAGATCAATCGAAGAGCAGGACCGGCTGTATGCGCTGGGCAGAACAAAGCCGGGCAAAATTGTTACCAAGGCGCGTGGTGGCTACTCATGGCATAATTTCGGGCTAGCTGCTGATTATGCATTTGTTGTTGGCGGCCGACTTACCTGGAATGGTCCTTGGAGCGTTTTTGGCAGGATTGCGAGGGAATGCGGCTTAGAATGGGGAGGCGATTTCAAGGGATTCTCCGACCGCCCGCATGTGCAGTGGAGAAAGGGCAGAACGCTGGCAGCAATGAGGAAGGGTTTGGCTACTATTACGCGTAATTTGGAGTGACAATCCTATACTTGTATGGTATTCTGAACAAGGCTTCGATTACACTATGTTGTTTGGGGGATTAGGCAAATGTTGATTACCATTATCGGCAGAGGCCATGGGGGCACACGGGCGATGAGCAAGACGCTTGTAGATAGCGGCGTGTATATGGGGGCACAGCTCAACGCTTCCTATGACCTTGTCCCTGCTGAGGAAATGTACGAGGCATGTCGAATTATGGCGCGGCATGTCGTTCACCTCGGTGGGGTGCAGTGGGACTTTTCAAAGCTTTACGAGATGCCGATAGACCCCGAATTTGAGCGCCTAGTGCGTTCATATCTTCATTCGGTATTGGAGAGCGATGCCCCATATCGAGGGTGGAAACTTCCTGAGACGACGCTTGTATACCCTTGGATTAGCCGCATGTTTCCTGATGCTTACTACATACATTGGACGCGCGACCCGCGAGACTCAATTTTAAATGCTCATCTCACGGATGATCTTGCGAAGTTCGGAGTTCCCTATACCCCGGTTCAAGATGAGCGCCTTAGGCGGGCTGTAAGTTGGAAATATCAGCGCGAGATTGTCAAGGCAACTCCGAGGCCTAAGCACGCGATTGATGTGCGCTTTGAAGATTTTGTGCTGGACCAGGAAAAGACCCTCAAGCGGCTCGAGGAGTTTCTCGGCATTCATCTTGCCCGCATAGAAGTTCGTCCTGAGGCAGTTGGCCGCTGGAAAACGGACGAAGGACAACACGACTTCGACTTCCTTAGAGAAGATATGAAGGAATTAGGGTACCTGTAAACTTTGTTTCTTGCTTAGTTGACGAGCTCAGGTCTCTACAAAACGTTTTTCTTTCCCAAAAACGCCATGACTGTGCAGACTGCCTCGTTGATTGAAATTTGGTCTGTCCGCAAGTGCAAGTCTGGTGATTCAGGCGCTTCATAGGGTGATGATATGCCAGTGAAGTCTGGGATTTCATTGGCACGAGCTTTAGCATATAGGCCCTTTGGGTCTCGTGCTTCGCATACTTCAAGTGGGGCGTCAACAAATACTTCAATAAACCGTTCGCTGCCGATGATTTGCCGGGCGTTTAATCGGTCCTTCCTAAATGGCGAAATGAATGAGGTAATGACTATGAGCCCGGCATCGTTAAATAGCTTAGCTACCTCTGCGACACGTCGTATGTTTTCCGTGCGGTCTTCTGGTGAGAAGCCTAGGTCGCGGTTCAGCCCTTGCCGTATGTTGTCTCCATCGAGCACAAAGCATGCGCGTCCTTCCTCAATAAGACGCTTTTCAAGTGCGTAGGCAAGCGTGGACTTGCCTGATGCGGAGAGCCCTGTGAGCCAGATTGTTACAGGGCGTTGACCTAGCACCCTCGACCTGTCTTCGATTCCAACGTAGCCTTTATGGCGCACGATGTGTCGTTCTGGCGCCTCATAGCGGTGGAGGCGGTCGATAATCAACCCTGCACCCACTGTGAAGTTGGTCTGTGGATCTATGACAATGAAGCCGCCGGTCTGCCTGTTATGTTGATACTCGTCGCATAGGATAGGGCGGAACAACTGCATGCTGATGCGTCCAATATCGTTAAGTTGGAGATTGGTGGCTGGTTGCCGATGGAGAGTGCTAGGGTCAATCACGTATTTTAAATCAAAGAACCGTCCTCTAGCAGTAGTTGTAGTATGTTTGATGAGATACTGGCGGTCGAGGCGGAGCGGCTCCTCATGCATCCATATAAGCATTGCTTCCAGCTCATGAGCTATCCAGGGCAGGTTTGCGGGGTGGGCGAGCATATCTCCTCGGCTGATATCGAGCTCATCCTCCAGGCAAATTGTTATTGGCTGTGGTGAGAATGCATAATCAACATCTTGGCGGTCGTAAATAATTCGCGATACACGGCTTGTCTTCCCTGAGGGAAGAACAATCACCTCGTCGTTCACCCTTACCACACCTGACGCCACATTTCCACAGTAGCCCCGAAAATTGCCGCTTGGCCTGAGAACGTATTGGACGGGAAAGCGGAAGTCTATCAGGTTTCGGTCGCTAGCGATGTGGACATTTTCTAAATGTGCGAGAAGCGGGGCTCCTTCATACCAGGACATGTTTGTGCTTCGATACACTACATTGTCGCCATGAAGTGCACTAATCGGGATGAATTCAAGGTCTTGTGTTCGAAGCTTTGAAGCAAATTCTGCATATTCGGCGACGATATTCTCAAAAGCATTTTGAGAATAGCCGACAAGGTCCATTTTGTTCACAGCAACGGTAATATGTGGAATTCCCAGTAGCGATGCTATGAATCCATGGCGCTTTGACTGGGTGGTTACACCATTAAGGGCATCAATTAAAATTACAGCCAAATCCGCGGTTGAAGCTCCTGTGACCATGTTACGCGTATATTGCTCGTGTCCCGGAGTGTCAGCGATGATAAAGCGGCGGCGCGGGGTTGCAAAGTGACGATAGGCGACGTCTATTGTTATTCCTTGTTCGCGCTCTGCTCGAAGGCCATCGGTTAGGAGGGCGAAGTCTACGCCTTCTCGGCCTGCGCGCCGAGAGTCGCTGTGCAGTGCGGCTAGGTGGTCTTCATAAATGCATTTGGCATCATGGAGGAGGCGTCCTATCAGCGTTGATTTTCCATCGTCAACGCTTCCGGCTGTTGTAAAGCGAAGCAGTTCAATCTCTTGAGCTTGTTTTATGAAATCTTCAAGTGTTGGCATCTCGAAAGCTTTAGTTGATTTCTTTTGTCGATTTATAGTTTTTCTACAGAGTTAAAAATAACCTTCGCGCTTCTTTTGCTCCATTGAACTATCTTGGTCATGGTCAATCAGCCTTGTGATGCGCTCTGAATGGCGAACGAGCATCATTTCTTCGATAATTTCTGGCACTGTCCTTGCTGATGAGCGGACGGCTCCTGTGCATGGATAGCATCCAAGCGTGCGGAAGCGGCACATAACCATTTCTGGCTTTTCGCCTGGGAGAAGGCGTGTGCGTTCGTAGACTGGGATAAGGCGGTTCTCCCTTACAACAACTGGCTGTTCTTTTGCAAAGTACATTGGCACAACAGGGATTCCTTCGGTATAGATGTAAAGCCAGATATCAAGTTCAGTCCAGTTAGAGAGCGGAAATACTCGAATGCTTTCACCCTTTTTGATGCGTCCGTTGTAGATATTCCAAAGTTCGGGTCGCTGGTTTTTGGGGTCCCACTGGCCAAAAGAGTCGCGAAACGAGAATATGCGCTCCTTGGCGCGTGATTTTTCCTCATCCCGTCGTGCGCCTCCGAAAGCAGCATCAAATCCCCCTTCCTTAAGGGCGTTTAAAAGAGCCTGGGTTTTTAGTGCTGCACAGCACTTCACCGTGCCCCAGTCCCAGGGATCAGCTCCTTGTGCGATTGCTTCTTCATGGCGATATACAATCAGGTCGGCGCCGATTTCCTTGCAAAATGCATCGCGGAATTCATACATTTCAGGAAACTTCATGCCCGTGTCGACATGGAGCAAAGGAAAGGGTATGCGACCGGGGTAAAACGCCTTTTGCGCTAGACGGACCATGCACGAGGAGTCCTTGCCGACTGAGTAGAGCATCACGGGCCGCTCGAATTCGGCAACGACTTCGCGGATTATGTGTATGCTTTCAGCTTCTAGGGCTTTGAGATTTGATAGGCGATACCGTTCCATAGCAGAGGATATATTATGGGAGAGAAATCAAATAACCTGCTTGTTTTTCTGCGAAGACTAAATTTAATTTTTCGCGAAGTGGTTGGTGGTGAAACTGAAATCCTTAGACTACTATCAAGGTTTATTCGGATTTAAATTAACCAAAGAAGATTATTCAGCCAATGAATGACAAAAATAAAAAGGCACGCCTCGTCTCAGACCTCGAAGTGCTTGCCCTTGCAGAAGCTCTGGGGTGTTCTCCTTGCTGGCTTCACACCGGCGATGGCTCCCCGACCGCCTGACGCAGATGGTTTTCCCCGCTGCACCACGACCTCGTTTGAAGGAATCAAGTATGGCCGCGTCGAAACTGCCATGTGGGACAGCTATGGGTGAGCGTTTCCCACCATTGCGCTCACATTCTTGAAGTGAGCTGGCAGGGCTGAGTGACGGTAATTGTCACCCGGTCTTGTTCACCCCCCGTGACCTCAGTCTCGAAAGCAGTAACGCCTGGGAGGTAGTGGGCGTTCATATGCGTCGCGATGTGCCTGGCACTTTCAGGCACGGGTATTTTCACGGAGAACAAGGTGAATGCGGGATGATTCCTCCGAAAGCGGAAGATATACTACACGGTGATTTCTGGCCAGAGCCGGTCCGCGTTCTGAAAGTCCAGGAGATCGGCGACCGAACGAAGATCGAGGCCGTCGGCGTGAACACAGGCCACTTCTACTCGAACATCTTCAGTCCGGCGGACCTATCCGGCGTTGAGGTCAGAAGCGAAACCGGTCGTGACTTTGGCGGCAACGGTGAAGCCTTTTTCCTGGCGATGGAGGCGCATCGCATCCGATACGCCCAGCAGTTTGACCCGATCTTCGCCGTAAACGTTTCTCAAGTAGACCCGCTACCGCATCAGATCGAGGCCGTGTATCATTTCATCCTGCGCAATCCGCGTATCAGGTTTCTCCTCGCGGATGACCCCGGCGCTGGCAAGACCATCATGACTGGCCTGCTGCTCAAGGAGTTGAAGTATCGCGGTGTTGTCCGCAGGTGTTTGATCGTTGTTCCCGGACACCTGAAGGAGCAGTGGCTTCGAGAGATGAAAGAGCGGTTTGGCGAAACCTTCACTCTCATAGATCGGGCCGTGGTGAACGCCAATTGGGGGCGAAATGTCTGGCAGGAGATTCCCCAAGTCATTACCTCTATGGACTTCGCAAAGCAGGACGACATGATGGCGAGTCTGGGCGAAGCCCGGTGGGACCTGGTCGTCGTAGATGAGGCACACAAGATGGCGGCCTACCGGTATGGCGAAAAGCTGGATCGCACGGAGCGGTACAAGTTTGGCGAACTTCTCTCCCGCACGAGTGACTTCCTTCTCTTCCTGACAGCCACACCACACCGAGGCGACCCTGAGAACTTCCGCTTGTTTCTTGACCTTTTGGAGCCCGGGATGTTCTCTAACACCGAGCTCCTACTAGAGTCCGTCAGTAGCCATGATAACCCGCTCTTCCTACGCAGGCTGAAGGAAGACCTAAAGGATTTCGAGGGTAGACCGCTATTCCCCCCGCGTCATGTGATTACAAAGGCTTACCGTTTGAATGACGATGAAAAGCGCCTCTACAACGCTGTCACTTCCTATGTAGAGGAATCATACAATAGGGCTCTGTCCACCGAGAAGCGGAATGTGGCTTTTGCTCTCCTAATTCTCCAGCGCCGTATGGCGTCCAGCGTGCGGGCCGTACGCCGATCTCTCGAACGCCGCAAAGAGCGCCTGGAGGAGCTTCTGAACCTTGGACGGTGGCTTGCTCAGCAAGACACTGTGGACGAGGAGGCTCTAGAAGATGCACCCGAAGCCGAGCGCATGCGTCGGGAAGAGGAACTGGTGGAGCGACTCACTGCCGCAGAGACTCGCGAGGAGCTTCAGGAGGAGATAGGCACTTTGGCCGACCTGATACGCCTCGCCCGCGACGCCGAGAAGCAGGAGATAGAGACCAAGCTGGCGGAGCTTCGCCAGGTCATCAGCGACCAACAGATTCAGAGGACTGGTGAGAAGCTGTTGATATTCACCGAGTCCAGGGAGACCCTGGAGTACCTGGCCGAGAAGCTGAAGGCATGGGGCTTTTCGGTAGTCGTCCTCCATGGGGCAATGAACCTCGATGCACGCATTCGCGCCGAACACGACTTCCGCGAGCGGGCGCAGGTCATGGTCTCGACCGAGGCAGGCGGCGAGGGCATCAACCTCCAGTTCTGCGCTCTCATGGTGAACTATGACATCCCATGGACACCGAACCGCCTTGAACAGCGCATGGGTCGAATCCACCGGTATGGACAGCAAAAGGAAGTGCATATCTACAATCTAGTCGCCGCCGACACACGCGAAGGCCGGGTGCTAGAGGCTATTTTCCGCAAACTTGAGCGTATACAGGAAGCTCTCGGTGCAGACCGCGTATTCGATGTCATCGGCGAAGTTCTCCCCGGTCGCGGTCTTAAGGATCTAATTGTCGATGCCATCGCCAATCGGCGCACGATGGACGAGATCATCGGCGACATCGAGGCCATCCCGGACGAGGAAGCAGTCAGCAGGGCGAAAGAGGCTGTGCTAGAGGCCCTGGCGACCCGCCATGTTGATCTTCAGCGCGTTCTCGGTGAGGACCGGTCTGCGCGGGAGAGCAGGCTCGTTCCTGAATACATCGAGCGGTTCTTCGAGCGCTCCTGTGCCTTCGTCGGCATGAACGTCGAGCGTCGCAATAGTGTCTGGCGGGTGCCCAGCGTACCCTTTGAGATTCGCAACGTGTCCCAAAGCTTCAAGCACCAGTTCGGCGAGGTATTCAGAGAGTACAATAGGATTGCCTTCGAGAAGGAAAATGCCCGCCGAAACGAGGCAATCTTTGTCGCCCCAGGCCACCCACTGCTGGAGTCCCTCATCGAGCAAATCTTCACCAGATGCGCGGAGGATATGAACCGCGGTGCTGTCTTCACTGACCCGGATGGGCGGCTAGACGGCTGGGTTTGGTTCGTCGAAGGCGAGGTCCGAGACGGCATGAATCAAATCGCTGGGCGACGGCTCTTCGCGGTGTACCAGCCCATAGACGGGGATATGCGGTTGGTCAGTTCTTCCATCCTCTGGGATCTGAAACCTGTGGTCGAGCCCGGCGCAGATGAACAGTGCCCGAACGAGAGCGAAATCGTGGCCTATGCCATCGAGAACGTCCTGGAGGGATACCGTGCCGAGATCGCTGCGCAACGAAACCGAGATGCAGAAATCAAGCGAAAGTACGGCGTGCGATCCCTGGATCAAATGATCCTCGATTCCGAGGCGAAGCTCGTGGACTATGAGACCCGCCGTGCGAAGGGCGAGGCTCTGCCAGATGTGGATATTCAGAATGAGAGACGTCGAAATGACGATCTTCGAAGGCGAAAGTGCGACCTGGAGAACGAGATACGGCGTGAGACAAGCCTTCTGCCGTCTAGTCCAAGGGTACTCGGAGTCGTGCGCGTGATTCCCAAGCCGCCCGCTGACAAGGCAATGATGTGCTCCGATGCGGAAGTCGAGGCTGTCGGCATGAAGGTTGCCATGGAATATGAGCTTGCCCAGGGCCGTACACCGGAGGACGTGTCACAGCAAAACCTAGGTTATGATGTGCGATCAACCGACCCTAACGGCGCTGTCCGGTACATAGAAGTCAAAGCGAGGGCCACCAGCGGCACGATTGTCCTGACCCCAAACGAGTGGCTGATGGCTAGGCGACTCCAGCAAGAGTATTGGCTGTACGTGGTCGAAAACGTTTCTACGGACCCGACACTATATACCTTGCAAAATCCGGCCGACAAACTCCAGCCCGAACAAGTTGTCGAGATCGTCCGCTATGTCGTGAAGGACTGGAAAGAAGGGCTGAAGAATGCGTGAGCGGGAGGTCACCAAGGCCGTGGCAATGCGCTTGCGCGAAGATGGCGCTATGAACTTGAAGGTGAGATACGGCTCCGAAACGGGTCCAGATATTGAATGCGAGCTTCCGCGTTCGAGGCGCAAGTTGTACGTGGAAGTAAAAGGGAATCGGGCTGGAAACGAGAGTCAGACCTGTCGCAGAGCTATCGGTGAAGCTCTGTTGCAGACCCTCTCTATTTACGACCGAGATGTGGTCTGTGCGATAGCCCTGCCGTACAGCGACGGCTACACCAAGGTTGTGCGAAGCATCATGCCGGGGCTTCGGGTGCTCGGCGTGCACGTACTGCTCGTGAGAGGCACAGAGGTCTGGCACTTACGGCCCGACTCGGTAGGTTTTTTCCATCTGTGCCAGAATCTATCATTGAGGAAGATGACAAATGAGTCTAGAAGGTCCGCAAGGACCGCAAGGCAAGCGGCTAATTGAGGTGGACTTTCCGATTCGTAAGGTATCGGAGGAGTCTGTGCGTGATAAGAACATCCGGCATGGGCATATCTCGACACTCCATATCTGGTGGGCGAGGCGGCCGCTTGCCGCATCGAGGGCAACTGCGCTTGCTGCGCTTTTGCCGGACGACCCGAATCGCAGGGAGTATCTGTTGGACCTTGTGAAGGACATTTCGCCGTGGGAAGCGGTATCGAAAGGCGAAAGTCCCAGGTTAGAGGAGGCTCGGCGTCTCATACGCGAGGCTTACGGTGGACGTGCCCCGAAGGTGCTGGACTGCTTCGCAGGTGGCGGCGTGATTCCGCTAGAGGCTTTGCGCCTTGGCTGTGAAGCATACGCGCTGGACTATAACCCGGTGGCTGTCTTGCTGAACAAGTGCGTTCTCGAATACCCGCAGAGGTTCGGCAGTGGCTACGATGGACTAACTGGCATACCCGAGGAGGGCTTAGGTTTGGATACTTCGGGCAACCCGTTGCTCGATGCTGTGCGTTATTGGGGTAATTGGGTGCTGGAGGAAGCCCGGAAGGAACTGGAGCGGTTCTATCCTAAAGATCCTGTAGGTTATATCTGGGCGCGAACCATTCCCTGTCAGAACCCTTCTTGTGGTGCAGAGATTCCTCTGATGTATCAGACGTGGCTAGCGAAGAAGAAGAATAAGCGCGTTGCCCTTAGAATGATACCAAACCGAAGGGAAGGAAGGATAGACTTTGAGATTGTCGGGCAGGACGGGCGGCTGCTCGACTTCGACCCGGACGAGGGCACGGTATCACGCGCACACGTGCGGTGTCCGCTATGCGG